>NZ_JBHUTX010000135.1:0-1001 GCF_042671245.1 Streptomyces sp. NPDC057099 | reverse complement strand
TCAGCGGCTCGTTTGAGAGACACCCAAGTAGCACGGGGCCCGAGAAATCCCGTGTGAATCTGGCGGGACCACCCGCTAAGCCTAAATATTCCCTGGTGACCGATAGCGGATAGTACCGTGAGGGAATGGTGAAAAGTACCGCGGGAGCGGAGTGAAATAGTACCTGAAACCGTGTGCCTACAAGCCGTGGGAGCGTCGGGCAAGCACTTGTGCTTGCCTCGTGACTGCGTGCCTTTTGAAGAATGAGCCTGCGAGTTTGCGGTGTGTTGCGAGGTTAACCCGGGTGGGGAAGCCGTAGCGAAAGCGAGTCCGAATAGGGCGTTTCAGTAGCACGCTCAAGACCCGAAGCGGAGTGATCTAGCCATGGGCAGGTTGAAGCGGAGGTAAGACTTCGTGGAGGACCGAACCCACCAGGGTTGAAAACCTGGGGGATGACCTGTGGTTAGGGGTGAAAGGCCAATCAAACTCCGTGATAGCTGGTTCTCCCCGAAATGCATTTAGGTGCAGCGTCGTGTGTTTCTTGCCGGAGGTAGAGCACTGGATAGGCGATGGGCCCTACCGGGTTACTGACCTTAGCCAAACTCCGAATGCCGGTAAGTGAGAGCGCGGCAGTGAGACTGTGGGGGATAAGCTCCATGGTCGAGAGGGAAACAGCCCAGAGCATCGACTAAGGCCCCTAAGCGTACGCTAAGTGGGAAAGGATGTGGAGTCGCAGAGACAACCAGGAGGTTGGCTTAGAAGCAGCCACCCTTGAAAGAGTGCGTAATAGCTCACTGGTCTAGTGATTCCGCGCCGACAATGTAGCGGGGCTCAAGCGTACCGCCGAAGTCGTGTCATTCGTACAACAGCCCCAACGGGTGTACGGATGGGTAGGGGAGCGTCGTGTGCCGGGTGAAGCAGCCGCGTAAGCGAGTTGTGGACGGTTCACGAGTGAGAATGCAGGCATGAGTAGCGATACAAACGTGAGAAACGTTTGCGCCGATTGACTAAGGGTTCCTGGG
>NZ_JBHUTX010000134.1:0-1005 GCF_042671245.1 Streptomyces sp. NPDC057099 | reverse complement strand
TTCGCGAGCAGTTGGCGTATGTGATCTATACGTCGGGTTCGACGGGGCGGCCCAAGGGTGTGGCGGTGACGCATGGGGGTCTGGCCAATTATGTGGGCTGGGCTGCCGGTGTGTATGGCATGGCGGGGGGTGGGGGTGCTCCGTTGCATTCGTCGCTTGCGTTTGATCTGACGGTGACGAGTGTGGTGTTGCCGTTGGTGTCGGGGTCGGCGGTGGTGGTGAGCCGGGCCGGTGGTGCGGAGGGCCTGGCGTCGCTGGTGGGGGAGCGTGGCGGGTTCGGGCTGGCGAAGGTGGTGCCTGCTCATCTGCCTTTGCTGGGTGAGTTGTTGGCGGATGAACGGGTGGCGGGGGCTGCGCGGACGTGGGTGGTGGGTGGTGAGGCGCTGCCGGGTGCGGTGGTGCGGGGCTGGTTGGAGCGGGCGCCTGGGTCGGTGGTGGTGAATGAGTACGGGCCGACGGAGGCGGTGGTGGGGTGTTGTGTCTTCGAGGTGCGTGCGGGGCAGTGGCTCGGGGAGTCGGTGCCGATCGGGCGGCCCGTCGCGAACACGCGGGTGTTTGTGCTGGATGGTGGGTTGCGTCCGGTGGTGCCGGGTGTGGTGGGGGAGTTGTATATCGCGGGTGCTCAGGTGGCGCGGGGTTATGTGCGGCGTGCTGGGTTGACGGCGGAGCGGTTTGTGGCGTCGCCGTTTGGTGCGGGGGAGCGGATGTATCGCTCGGGTGATCTGGCGCGGTGGAACGCGGATGGTCAGTTGGAGTACTGGGGCCGGGCGGATGAGCAGGTGAAGGTCCGGGGGTTCCGGATCGAGCCGGGTGAGGTGGAGTCGGTTCTGGTGGGGCATCCGGGGGTGTCGCGGGCGGCGGTGGTCGCTCGGGAGGATGTGCCTGGTGATGTGCGGCTGGTCGCGTATGTGGTGGCTGGTGAGGTGGGTGGGGATCTGTCGGTGGTGGTGCGGGAGTTCGCCGCGAGTCGTCTGCCGGAGCACATGGTCCCGTCCGCCGTGGTCG
>NZ_JBHUTX010000133.1:0-1078 GCF_042671245.1 Streptomyces sp. NPDC057099 | reverse complement strand
GTTCGCGACCTCAGACCAGTACGAGAGGCCTGTGGGACAACGTAGACCTCGGGTTGTCAGACCCTGCGTTGAGGTCCCGCTGGTCATGTCCCCCGCGGGTGCTCGCTACGCCTCCACCCCCGATCCTCTGGGCCGGCAGACCGGGCCGCCCCGTTTCGGTGAGCGCTTCAGCGTGTGAACAACTTACATCAGGTCGAGGATGTAACGCAAGTCCCACCCTTTTTTACCGCCTTCCACCTACGGAAAGAACCGCCAGAATCGCCTTTTGACGTGCTAACCCCCACGTTTACGCGGGGCAGCAGATACCCTTAGACCTAGGACTACTAAATTGACCTATTGCGTATAAGGATGCCCCCGTGAGCAGCGAAACCGTGAAGCGCGAGCCGAGCCCAGAGGCTGCACAGCTCTCGGCAGCGCGGCAGGCAGCAGACCGGACGCGCGCGTCGAGCGCCGCCGTGCGGTACCGGTTCATTGCCCGGTCTGCTCCGGACGCGGAGGCCGATGCGCCGCCTCTGGCCCGTATCCTGCGGGGCGGCGGTGGCAAAGGCGGCGAGGCGCGCCTGAAGCTCTACCTGTCGATGCTGTGGCTGGCGCGGAACGAGTCGCACCCCGTCATGCAGTACTCGGCCCAGGAGTGGGCCCTGCTGCTCGGTTACGGGGCCAAGCCTGCCGGCGTGCGCCGGGTCCAGGAGTCACTGCGCTGGCTCGACGACGAGGCGTTCGTGGACCTCCGGCATCGGCCGGGCGCGGCTTCCGCCGTCCATCTGCTCAGCGATTCGGGCGACGGACGCGCTTACGAGCCCCCCGGCATCGTGTACAAGCGCCTCGCGGGCAAGGGGGCCAAGCCCCAGGAACGGGCTCTGCGGAACGAACACCTCTACGTGCAGCTCCCGGCGACGCTGTGGACCAACGGCTGGATCATGAAGCTGTCCGGGGCTGCCATCGCCATGTACCTGGTGCTGCTCCACGAGCAGCGCGGTGAGAAGAAGCAGGTCTGGATCTCCCCCCGCATCGGGCGCGAGCTCTACGACATCAGCGACGAGACCCGCCGCAAGGGACTCCGAGAACTCGCTAAGCA
>NZ_JBHUTX010000132.1:0-1081 GCF_042671245.1 Streptomyces sp. NPDC057099 | reverse complement strand
GCTGTACCTGGCCCGCCGCCACCGCTACACCCACGCGGTGTCGTTCTTCCGCTGCTGGTCACCCACGCCGGTCCCGCTGGCAAGACTGGTGTGGGTGGTGTGCTGTCGCTGGCGGATCGAGGAGGACTTCCAGACCGCGAAGCACGCCACCGGCCTGGACAAGGGCCAGGTCACCACCTGGGCCTCCTGGCACCGATGGAGCACCGCGGCCCTGGTCGCCTATACCTTCCTCGCGGTCACCGCCGCCCTCGAACGCGACACGGACGACGATCGGCCTATCGACCTCGTCCCCGTCACCTGCCACGAACTCCTGCGCCTGCTCAGACTGCTGATCCTGCCCCCACCCCGACGCGACGCCGGCCACATCCTGCACTGGTCCACCTGGCGCAGACGCCACCAGCACCGAGCCCGCCAAGCCCACAGGCGATGGCACACCTACGCGGACACAGCCCCCTGACCAGCACGAACACCGCCCAGATCACGATCTACAGCTGCCGTGTCAGCGAAATGATCTCGCGGCGGTTCGGGCGTGAAGCAGGGGCGTTGCATGAAGCGGATTCGTCCGGTTCACGCGCCGTGCCCTTGACGTCGTGTCATGTCCTGTTCTGGGGCCGGGAAGCAGTGCAGGCACGGCGCTGGTGATCATGTGGTTGTCGAGACCCATGAGAACCGAACGAGACCGTGCCTGCCCCTGCATCATCTCCCGTGCCTGCCGCGCTGGAGCACCTGGCCCGCGCTTCTTCTTCCGCACCCCTCATCGACGCAGCCGGCCTGCGTCCCTTCCTGGACGCGGTGCCCGATCCGCGGGACCGCAGAGGCCGCCGGCATCCGCTGTCGGCGCTGCTGGCGGCGGCAGCGGCTGCCGTGCTGGCCGGTGCCCGCTCCCTGGCCGCGATCGGCGAGTGGATCACGGACGCACCGCGCTGGGCCGTGCGCGCCCTCGGTTTCACCCTGGATCCCCTGACCGGGCAGGTGGTGGTCCCGCACCAGCCCGCGCCCGCGGTGCGCCTCGTCCACGGCCACCTGCCAGACCAGCAGGGTGCCCGGGCTGTCCGGTCGCACGTAGCCGGTGATGAAGCCC
>NZ_JBHUTX010000131.1:0-1099 GCF_042671245.1 Streptomyces sp. NPDC057099 | reverse complement strand
ACCGGCATGACATCTACCGCACGTCGATCGTGTGGGAGGGGTTGCGGGAGCCGGTTCAGGTGGTGTGGCGCCGGGCCGAACTGCCGGTGACCGAGGTGGCCCTGGACCCGCAGAGCAGTGACCCGGTGGCGGACCTGCTGGCCGTCGGGATGTCGATGGACCTGCGCCGGGCACCGCTGATCGACCTGCACGTCACCGCTGTGGCCGAGGGCCGCTGGCTGGGTCTCGTACGCGCTCACCACATGGTGCAGGACCACACTGCGCTGGAGGTGCTGCTCGCAGAGGTACGGGCCTTCCTCGCCGGCCAGGGTGACGCGTTGGCCGAGCCGCTGCCGTTCCGGGACTTCGTCGCACAGGCCCGCGGCGGGGCGGAACAAGCCGAACACGAACGGTACTTCGCGGAGCTGCTGGGCGACCTCGACGAGCCGACGACGCCGTTCGGACTCGTGGACGTGCACAGCGACGGTGCTACGGCGGTACGGGCCCGGGTGCCCGTCGAGCCGGAGTTGCACGGGCGGCTGCGGGAGGTGTCCCGGCGGTTGGGAACCAGTGCGGCGACGGTCATGCACGTGGCGTGGGCACGGGTGCTGGCAGCGGTCAGCGGGCGTGACGACGTGGTCTTCGGGACCGTGCTGTTCGGGCGCATGAACGCCGGAGCCGGATCGACCCGAGTACCGGGCCCGTTCATCAACACCCTCCCCGTGCGCGCCCGGACCGACGAGCCCGGAGTTCTGGCGGCGGTCACGGCCATGCGCACGCAGCTCGCGAGGCTGCTGGAACACGAGCACGCGCCACTGTCGGTGGCCCAGCAGGCCAGCGCGATGGCCGGAGACACACCGCTGTTCACCTGCTTCCTCAACTACCGCCACAACTCCGCGCCGAACGACGAGGGCGACGACCTGGACAACGCCCTCCACGGGATCCGACTCGTGTTCTCCCGAGAGCGCACCAACTATCCGTTGATGGTGTCGGTCGACGACAACGGTGATTCGCTCTCGCTCGCTGTGGATGCGGTGGCTCCGGTCGACCCGCAGGCGGTGGGTGTGCTGGTGCGTACGGCGGTCGAGAACCTGGTCGCCGCGCTGGAGACGGCGCTGGA
>NZ_JBHUTX010000130.1:0-1107 GCF_042671245.1 Streptomyces sp. NPDC057099 | reverse complement strand
GCCTGTCACCGGGGGCTTCACGTTGGTCACCTATGCTGCCGTACTCGACGTTCCGCGTCATGTCGTTGAGTTTCTCGCCCGGCTGCTGGCCGGCCATCGTCGCCGGATCGGCACCCCGAAGGGCTCGCGGGCGCTGGGACCATTCCGGCAGGCCGTGCTGGTGCTGCGCTGGTTCCGGGAGCGGTCGTGCGTGCACTGCCTGGCGCGGGACGCGGGAATCTCTCAGGCCACCG
Source organism: Streptomyces sp. NPDC057099 (assembly GCF_042671245.1). NCBI lineage: Bacteria > Bacillati > Actinomycetota > Actinomycetes > Kitasatosporales > Streptomycetaceae > Streptomyces > Streptomyces sp. NPDC057099. Next base: position 874 of record NZ_JBHUTX010000130.1, on the reverse strand, counting down.
GCTACCGCTACCTGCACGAAGGCATAGACGTCCTGGCCGAGCAGGCCCCGGATCTGCACCGGGTCCTTGCAGAGTGCCGAAAGCGGGGCATGAACCACCTGGTCCTGGACGGCACGCTGATCGAGTCCGACCGCGTCGCCGGTACCCACATGAGCGCCGCGGGCAAGGAGGTGGACACCTGGTATTCGGCGAAACACAAGGCATTCGGGGCGAACGTGCAGTTCCTGTCCGCCCCGAACGGCACCCCGTTATGGGTGTCCGAAGCCGAGCCCGGCTCGGTGCCCGACATCACCGCCGCCCGAATGCACTGCCTGTCAGCCCTGTACAAGGCGGCCGCCGACGGCCTGCCCACCCTCGCCGACGCCGGCTATCAAGGCGCCGGGATCGGCATCCACCACCCGTTCAAGAAGCCCCCTGGCCGCTCCCACCTGCAACTTCACTCCGACACCCGCACCTACAACGCACTCCTGCGAGGAGTTCGGGCGCTGGGCGAACGAGCTGCGGCCGAGCTGAAGGAACGCTGGCGCACCCTGAAGCGCGTCACGCTCAGCCCCGGTCGGATCGGCGCCATCGTCAAAGCCGCCCTCGTCCTCAACAACGCCTGGTAATGACCTTCGTTGAGAAAACCTCAGTGATCACTACCGCACGGACATATCCGATCAACTGGCCACCCGATCAATGAGGTTTTCTCAACGAAATGATCTCGCTGTTGCTGGGGCATGAGGGTGGCTGTGGACAGGCGTGAAGCCCCTGGTAGGACAGGTCTTTCTCACAAGACCGCCTGTCACCGGGGGCTTCACGTTGGTCACCTATGCTGCCGTACTCGACGTTCCGCGTCATGTCGTTGAGTTTCTCGCCCGGCTGCTGGCCGGCC
>NZ_JBHUTX010000129.1:0-1133 GCF_042671245.1 Streptomyces sp. NPDC057099 | reverse complement strand
CAGGTGAAGATCCGTGGTTTCCGGATCGAGCCGGGTGAGGTCCGGGCGGCGGTGGCGGCGCATCCGCAGGTCGCGCAGGCGGCGGTGGTCGCGCGCGAGGACTCCCCGGGCGAGACCCGCCTGGTCGCCTACGTCGTACCCACCGGGCCCGATGACGGGCTGGCGGCGTCGGTGCGTACACGCGTGGCCGAGCGCCTGCCCGAGTACATGGTGCCGTCGGCCGTGGTGGTTCTGGATGAGCTGCCGCTGACTCCGAACGGGAAGCTGGACCGCAAAGCGCTGCCGGAGCCCCGGTACTCGAACGGAGCGGGCCGCGGACCGGCGACCGTCCAGGAGGAGATCCTGTGCGCCGTCTTCGCCGACACCCTCGGGCTGGAACACGTGGGCGTGGACGACGACTTCTTCACCCTGGGCGGCCATTCCCTGCTGGCCGCCCGGCTTGCGAGCCGTATCCGCGTGTTCCTGGGCGCGGAGATGCCCCTGCGGGTGCTCTTCGAGGCGCCGACCGTGGCCGGGCTGGCCTCCTGGCTCGCCGCCGTCCAACTGGCCGGCGACACCACGACGCAGACGCCCCTTACGAAGCGTGACCGCCCGGAGCTGGTGCCGCTGTCCTTCGCCCAGCAACGGCTCTGGTTCATCAGCCAGTTGGAAGAGTCGAGCAGCGCCTACAACATCCCGGTCGCCCTGCCGCTGAACGACGAGGTGGACCGCGACGCCCTCGACGCTGCCTTCCGGGATGTGATCGGGCGGCACGAGGTGCTGCGGACGGTGTTCCGGGTGGCGGACGGTGAGCCCTACCAGCACGTCCTGGAACTGGACGAGCTCGACTGGGAGCTGCACACGACTCCGGTCGCGCCCGAGGAACTGGCTGACGCCGTGGCCGGGGCCGTCGGTCATTCCTTCGACCTGTCGTCGGAGGTGCCGATCCGCGCCTGGCTGTTCGAGGCCGGCCCGGGCGAGCGGATGCTGGTCGTGGTCATCCATCACGTCGCTTCCGACGGTTGGTCCACGGCGCCGTTGGCGCGTGATCTTTCCGTGGCGTACGAGGCGCGGTGTGTGGGGCGGGTTCCGGTGTGGGAGCCGTTGCCGGTGCAGTACGCGGACTACGCGTTGTGGCAGCGGGAGCTGCTGGG
>NZ_JBHUTX010000127.1:0-1235 GCF_042671245.1 Streptomyces sp. NPDC057099 | reverse complement strand
ACCGGCATGACATCTACCGCACGTCGATCGTGTGGGAGGGGTTGCGGGAGCCGGTTCAGGTGGTGTGGCGCCGGGCCGAACTGCCGGTGACCGAGATGGCCCTGGACCCGCAGAGCAGTGACCCGGTGGCGGACCTGCTGGCCGTCGGCACGGCCATGGATCTGGGCCGGGCGCCGCTGCTCAGCATGCACGCCGCAGCAATGCATCCGGATGCGGACCGCTGGCTGGGGCTGGTGCGTATCCACCACCTGGTGCAGGACCACACTGCGCTGGAGGTGCTGCTCGCGGAGGTACGGGCCTTCCTCCTGGACCGGGGCGACCAGTTGCCGGCGCCGCTGCCGTTCCGGGACTTCGTCGCACAGGCGCGCGGTGCCGTGCAGCGATCGGATCACGAGCGGTACTTCACCGAGCTGTTGGGGGACGTGGAAGAGCCCACCGTGCCGTTCGGGCTGGTCGACGTACGTGGCGACGGCGCTACGGCGATGAGGGCCCGCGTCCCCTTCGAGGCGGAACTGCACGGACGGTTGCGTCAGGTGGCGCAACGCGCCGGGGCCAGTGCGGCGACGGTTCTGCATGTGGCGTGGGCGCGGGTTCTGGCAATGGTCAGCGGGCGTGACGACGTGGTCTTCGGGACCGTGCTGTTCGGCCGTATGAACGCCGGTGCGGGATCCGACTGGACGCCGGGACCGTACATGAACACGCTGCCGGTGCGGACGAGGATCGACGAGGCCGGCGTCCTGGCGGCCGTGTCGGCCATGCGGGGCCAACTGGCCGACCTGCTGGAACACGAACACGCGCCCTTGGCCGTGGCCCAGCGGGCGAGTGCGGTGGCGGGAGACGCACCCCTGTTCAGCGCGCTGTTCAACTACCGGCACAACACCGTCTCCGACGCCGGTGAGGACAGGGACAGAGCGTTGGCCGGGATGCGGACCGTCTATTTCGACGAGCGCACCAACTATCCGTTGATGGTTTCGGTCGACGACAACGGTGACGCGATCTCCCTGGCCGTGGATGCGGTGGCTCCGGTCGACCCGCAGGCGGTGGGTGTGCTGGTGCGTACGGCGGTCGAGAACCTGGTCGCCGCGCTGGAGACGGCGCTGGACGGTGGTCCGGAGATGGCGCTGGGTGCGGTGGGTGTCTTGGACGAGTCGGGTCTGCGTCGGGTGTTGGTGGAGTGGAACGACACGGCGGTTGAGGTTGTGCCGGGGACGGTGCCGGGGTTGTTCGAGGCGCAG
>NZ_JBHUTX010000126.1:0-1274 GCF_042671245.1 Streptomyces sp. NPDC057099 | reverse complement strand
CCCGTGGCGACCACCCTGGAGCCCGGCATCCACGCCCCGGCCCCGACCCGCACCGACCCGCCTTCGCGGACCCCGGCCCTGGTTTCGCAGACCTTCGCGGACGCCCCGGCCGACACCGACACCGAGCCCAAGACGAGCCGCCACCTGTGGCTGATGATCCCGCTCGCCGTCATCGCCGTCCTCGCCGGACTGACCGCCGCCGGAGTCGGGTTCGCCCTCTCCTACGGCGCACTGCGCGACGCCGCCGTCGACTGGGGGTACACCGGCTGGCAGTCCTACGCCTTCCCCCTCGGGGTCGACGGCCTGATCGTCGCCCTCTACACGGCTGATCTGGTCCTCGCCTGGCGGCAGATGGCCCGCCCGTGGGTCCGGATCACGGCCCACGCCCTCACCGGCGTCACCATCGCGCTCAACGTGTCCGCCGCGGTGGACGGGATGCCCGGCACGCCCACCCTCGCCCAGGCCCTGGACCAGGACTTCGGGCGGGTCCTCGGGCACGCCATGATGCCGGCCGCGTACGTCATCCTCACCGAGGTCGCCCGCTGGGCCATCGCCCGCACTGCCCGCATCGAGGCGGGCCAGCCCGCCGACCAGGTCCTCACCCTCGCCGAGTGGTTCATGAACTTCCGCGTGACCTGGACCATCTTCCGGCACGCCAAGATCCAGCCCGCCACCTACGCCGACGCCCGGGTCTTCGCCCGTGAACTGGCCATCTACCGCGTGTGGCAGAAGGAGCGGGCCCTGTACGCCACCGGCACGGCGGAGGACCGCGCGAGCGTGCTGGACCGGATGCCCGCGCTCCTCGCCCCGTACGGGGTCAGCGTCGACGAGGCCCGCGCCATCCCCGCCGAGCGGCTGGAGCAGGAGCAGGCCCAGGAGGCGGAGCGCCGGCGGGCCGAGCAGCAGCGGAAGCGGGACCGCGAGCAGCAGCAGCGGGCCGAGCAGCGGGAGAAGGAGCGCCAGGAGCGCGAGGACGCCCACCAGGCCAACATGGACGCCCTGGCCAAGGAGGCCGAGGAGACCCGGCAGAAGGGCGAGCTCGCCGAGCTGAAGGCCACGGTCGACGGCCAGTCCCGCGCCGCGGCCCACCGCGCCGAGGCCATCGTCGCCACCGCCGAGATCCAGGCCACCACCGCCACCACCGCCGCCCAGCGCGCCGCCGAGGAGACAGCCCGCCGGGCCGCCGAGGAGGCCGCCGCCGAGGAGTCCGCGAAGGTCGCCACCGAGCGCGCGAAGGCAGAGGCCGCGTCCGCGAAGGAGGCCGAGGAGGCCGC
>NZ_JBHUTX010000125.1:0-1308 GCF_042671245.1 Streptomyces sp. NPDC057099 | reverse complement strand
GTGTATAAGAGACAGCCCTCGGCGAGCCGCTTCGTCCGCTCTCTTACGTCACTTGCCACCTGTGGTGGCCGACTGCAGCAGCGTGCAGCCGGAGGTCCACGACGGCAGATCATGCCGAACCTGATCGAGCTCGTGCCCCGGGTAGCTCGGCGGCGCTTCAGATATTCCGTGGGCATCCAGAAGGTAGAAGTCCGCGCTGACTCCACTGACAGCAACCTCGCCATCAGGGAAGAACTCCAGCTCCAGCCGGAATCCTTCGGCGTCGGCCCCGGAAGGCCGACTGGATGTCACCGAGAACGCCATCAGCTTGTTCTCCTGCGGCGCTCCGCTCCAGTGGAACGATTGCACTCCGCGGACTACGAGAAGTGCGGAATTTCCCGTTGGATAGAACAACGCACCGCGCATGTCGAACAGCAGCGCCGCCCGATTCGCGGTCGGGCACACTCTGCAGTCCAGGAGTTGGGCGTCGTCCAGGGCGTCTGGTTCCTTCAGTGGGTCCCAGCCGATGGGCTCCGGAGCACGCCGGTAGTCCTGGGACGTGAAGAGTTCTTCTACAAGGGTCATGGGATCGGAATGTGCCAGTAGGGGTCGGACTTGGTCGGGGTCTTGCCGGTCATCGGATGGATTACCTGGCCTGCTTCGTTCAAATAGTTTATGTAGCCGTTGGGGTACTGATGCGGACCGCTGGTCACCGGATCCATGACGCGCACGTATTTGACGCTCTTGTGGAATCCGGCAGCTGCGGCTTCGGCCGCCTTGATGTCATAGATCCACCCCTTCAGGTTGTTGGCCGTGGCAATGGCCTTGCGCCCCTTGGGGAGCCAGAGCTTTTCGCCCTGGGGTCCGACTATGTCGGCGATCAGACACCTGCTGTTGTGGACCAGCACCGGTGTGTCACCCGCGAGTACATAGTACGAGTGCAGGTCCTCGACGGTGAGGTTGTATGTCTGCGCGTGCTGGTGGAAGAACCGGTTCGACCGCAGGGTGACCGTGTCGCCGGCGTCGGTCCTGAGCGTCATGCCGGGCTCGAGGGTGGCCGCCTCGACCCACTTGCCCGCGGACGGTGACCAGAACGGGTGGTCGTCGGTGGCCGTCAGCTTCTCCACGCCGCGCGGCGTGGAGAAGGTCAGCTCGGAGAAGTACTTGTCGTCGTCGGTGACGATGAGGTCGGTGACCTTGCGCGGCCCGGTCTCCTGCGTCACAGGATCAGTGGCTAGGGTCCGTCTTCAAACGGATCTTGCCCAGAGCAGGAACGACGCGAGATTGACCGCTGCTTCGTAGGAGGTGGCTGTCTTGTCGTATCTGGTG
>NZ_JBHUTX010000124.1:0-1355 GCF_042671245.1 Streptomyces sp. NPDC057099 | reverse complement strand
TCCGTGCGGGGGCGGTCTCACGGAGACCGCCCCTCGATCGTGCGACAACGCCGCAGGTAGTGACAGCGGCGGGGCAGCCTCCGAGGGTGATCACCGAGTCTGCCGCCGCGCAATGGGACCTCGAACTGGATGACCTCTTCCTGACTATCGGGCACCGCTTCGGCCGAGTTGAGCTCCGCCGCCGGATGCGGGACTACGTGCGCGGGCTGCTCGCCCCGGTAGCCCGCAAGAACAGCTGGCAGCTGGCTGAACAGGCCGGCCACTCCACCCCTGACGGCCTGCAGCACCTCCTCGCCGGATCGAAGTGGGAGCCCGATGACATCCGCGACGACCTGCAGGAATACGTCGCCGACAAGCTCGGCGAGGGCGACGGTGTCCTGATCATCGACGACACCGGGTTCATCAAGAAGGGCACCACCTCCGCCGGGTGGACCGAGAGCTCTACCTCCCGAAGTCCTGGACCGAGGACCGGGAACGCTGCCGCACCGCAAGGGTCCCCGACGAGCGGGAGTTCGCCACCAAGGGCGAACTGGCCCGGCACATGGTGCTGCGGGCCCTGGCCTCGCCACTGCCCATCACTTGGGTCACCGCGGATTCCGCCTACGGTCAGGACAACCGATTCCGCCGGCTGCTGGAACAGTCGGGTGTCGGCTACGTGCTGGCCGTGCCCAAGTCCCAGTTCAGCGTGGGCTGTTCACGGATCGAGGGCCTGTTCGCGAAGGCGCCCGCCGAGGCATGGGAGAAGATCTCATGCGGCGACGGCGCGAAGGGGCCCCGCATCTATCACTGGGCAGCGGTGCGGCTGCCCGCCGTCGCCGAATTCGACTATCAGGGAGAGGTCCCTCACCGGATGCGGTGGGCACTGGCCCGGCGCAGCATCAGCAAGCCCGACGAGATCGCCTACTACCTCGCCTACGCACCCCTGCAGGTCACCGTCCAGGAGCTGGTGCGGGTCGCCGGGGCACGCTGGGCGATCGAGGAGTGCTTCCAGGCCGCGAAGAACGAGTGCGGCCTGGACCAGTACGAGGTCCGCCGCTACGTGGGCTGGTATCGGCACATCACTCTGGCCATGCTCGCTCACGCCTTCCTTGCCGCCACGGCACACCGGCCCTGGGAAAAGGGGGCGGAACAGGTGAGACACCCGGGCTCATCGGGCTCACAGTGGCGGAGGTTCGGCGACTCCTGGCAGCTTGTCGTGCCCGGCCCCCGCACCTGAGTGGACACCGCGGACGACACCACGCGCTGAGCTGGTCGAACTGGCGCCGCCAACGCCAAGCAGTCGCCCGCCGCTGTCACTACCTGCGGCATTGTCGCACGATCGAGGGGCGGTCTCCGTGAGACCGCCCCCGCACGGC
>NZ_JBHUTX010000123.1:0-1400 GCF_042671245.1 Streptomyces sp. NPDC057099 | reverse complement strand
TCTTGCCGGACCGCCCCTCCAACGAATGACATCGAGAACTGTCTGCGCGGTGATGAGGGCAGCCTCCCCGTGTGATCGACGACCTTGCCGACGCGACCTGGGACCGTGAACTCGACGACCTCTTCCTGCGCATCGGCCACCGTTTCGGCCGTGCCGACCTGCGACGCCGCATGCGTGACTACGTCCGCGCCCTGCTCGGCCCGGTCGGCCGCAAAAACGGCTGGCAACTGGCCGAACACGCAGGCCACCGCACCCCCGACGGCCTGCAACGGCTACTGAACGGAGCCACCTGGAACGCCGACGACGTCCGCGACGACCTGCAGACATACGTCGCCGACAAGGTCGGCGAGGCCGACGGAGTCCTCATCCTCGACGACACCGGCTTCATCAAGAAAGGCACCACCTCCGCGGGCGTGCAGCGCCAGTACTCCGGCACCGCCGGCCGCACCGAGAACTGCCAGATCGGCGTCTTCGCCGCCTACGCCACCACCCGCGCACGCGCCCTGGTGGACCGCGAGCTGTATCTGCCCAAGTCCTGGACGGACGACCGCGAACGCTGCCACGCCGCCAAGATCCCCGACGAACGGGCCTTCGCCACCAAACCAGAGCTGGCCAGGGCAATGGTGCTGCGCGCACTCGCCTCCCCGCTGCCGATCGCCTGGGTGACCGCGGATGCCGCCTACGGCCAGGAGTGGCGCTTCCGCCGGATGCTGGAAGAAGCCGCGGTCGGCTACGTGCTCGCCGTCCCGAAGTCCCAGCCGGTGCCCCGCTTCGGCCGGATCGACTATCTCTTCAGCCAGGCGCCGGATGAGGCATGGGAGCAACGTTCGTGCGGCGACGGCGCCAAGGGCCCGCGCGTCTATGAATGGGCGGCCGTCCAGCTCCCGGTGACCGGGGACTTCGACGGTGAGCGGCCCACCCATCACCGCTGGGCGCTGGCCCGGCGCAGTATCAGCAGACCCGATCAGATCGCCTACTACCTCGCATACGCGCCGGTGGGCGCCGGCGTCGACCGGCTCGTGCGCGTTGCCGGGCGCCGGTGGGCGATCGAGGAATGCTTCCAGGCCGCGAAGAACGAGTGCGGCCTGGACCAGTACGAAGTCCGCCGCTACGTCGGCTGGATGAGGCACATCACCCTGGCCATGCTCGCGCACGCCTTTCTCGCGGCCACGGTGGCACAGGCAGCGGCAAAGGGGGATGCAGAAACGGTTCCACCATGGTCCCGCTCACCGTGGCAGAAGTCCGCCGGCTCCTGGCAACTGACTTCGCACGCCGACCCCGCCCACCGCTTCGCATCCACGCAATGAGCTGGTCCCAGTGGCGGCGCAGACGTCAGGCGATCGCCAGGCACTGCCACTACCGACGACGATGTCATTCGTTGGAGGGGCGGTCCGGCAAGA
>NZ_JBHUTX010000122.1:0-1411 GCF_042671245.1 Streptomyces sp. NPDC057099 | reverse complement strand
GGACCAGTGCGGGCTGACGCTGGCGAAGGTGCTGGAGGTCCGCGACGGCCAGGAGACCGGCGGGGAACTGCTCGTGCGGCTGGCCGCGAAGGCGGTGTTGGCCATCGCTCTGCGCACGAGTGACCAGACGGCCTCGACGGGATTGAGGTCGGGCGCGTAGGGCGGGAGGCGGACGGTGGTGAGCCAGTCGTGCTCGGCCTCGTACCGCTTCAGCCCGGCCGCCAGGTGAGTGTTGAGGTTGTCCCAGACCACCACGATCGGACCGTCGGGCTGGATGTGCGCGCGGACCAGCAGGTCGCGGTAGTCCTGCCAGGAGAAGCTCTTGCGTGCGCCTTTGAGGCGGAGATGGGTGCGGGGCCGGTGGATGAGGCGGCTCGTCTCGCCGGGCTTGTAGCAGCACAGGGCGGCGATTGAGGTCCGGCGGCGGGAGCGGCCGCGGACGCGGATGACGGGGGTGTGCCCGCGTCGGCCCCAGGTCCGGGCACGGGGCGGTGTCATCGAGAAGCCGGCCTCGTCCTCGAAGACGATCCAGGCCCCGGACGCCGCCGCGAGCCTTTTACCCGGGGCCAGACCTCCTTCTTCCACAGCTCCACCGCGTGCTCGTCGCGTTCGAGTGCTCTGCGGGCTGGTGCCTGCCAGGACCAGTCGTGCCGTTTCAGCAGCCGCCACACCGTCGCCACCGACAGACTCACCCGAAGACGTCGGCGGATCAGCGTCTGGACCCGGGCCAGGGTCCAGCGTTCGTCTTCGAAGCCGTGCGCGGCCGGTCCCTTGCCGAGTTCCTCCTCGAGGACGGCGAACTGGGCGTCGGTGACGGTCGGGGAGTTCGCCGGACCCGCCGAGCGCAAGGCCTCCATGCCGCCCTCGCGCCAGGCACGACGCCAGCGTTCCACCGACCTCACACTCACCCGCAGATCCTTCGCGATCACCGCGGTCTTCTCACCCGCCGCGAACCGCATCCCGGCCTGTAACCGGATCCCTTCACGAAACGCCCGACGCTCAGCGGTCAGGCCTCCACCCTCCGGATACCTCATCCCACCGGCATACCACAGGGATCATGAACTGTCACCACCCGATGTCAACCCGAAAACCTCAGTAGCCGGTGACCCACAGCCGGGCCAGCATGCTCGCGGCCGAGCCGCGCAGCGTCGTGAACAGGGCCGGATCGTCCCTGGTCAGAAATCCGCCTGGTTCTAGTGTGAAGTTCCCCGGGCCTTGACCCCTGATCCTGGACACACGAGACACTGGATCCTGAGGATCTGAGGACGGACATCTCGTGGTCATGAAGAACTATCCGCCGCAGTTCAAGGCGGACGCGGTCGCGTTGTACCAGTCGCGGCCCGCGAGGGAGTCTTCGTCACCGCCGCGCCGGTACTCGGCACTGGCCACGGCCAATCCGCGGCGGGCGAGG
>NZ_JBHUTX010000121.1:384-1510 GCF_042671245.1 Streptomyces sp. NPDC057099 | reverse complement strand
TCACCCGACTAAGAGCAGAAGACCGAAGGACCCGACGCTGTGACCAGCGTACCCGGGACTCACGTCCCCGCAACACCCGCTCCGGCGAGTCGCCCGAGCCCCGCACCGGCCGAGACGCCGGTACTTCTGGTTTCCTCCCCCCAGCTCACCGCAGTGGCCAGCGACTCGCGCGCTGCCCGCCGCAGCCAGCTGGAGGACGACCCGCTCCGCACCCCCGAGGGCCGCGCCGCCGCCCGCGCCGGCCTCAAGGCCCGCCAGGACGCCGCCCGCGCCGCAGGCCGAGCCCGCCGCCTGGCCCGTGAGGCCGGACGAGCCGACCGCCGGGCCTCCCGCCGAACTCCCGCCGTCCAGGCCCCCACAGACGCCGCCAGCGCCTTCTACGCGGCCTACGCCACCGGACCCCGGCCCGACTCAGGCCGCGCGGACGAGACGGCACCAGCCCCCACCGGCGGGCGGCTTGGTAATAGATGGAGCAGAGTTTCGTCCGACGCCCCGAGCAGCGCCGATGCACCCGTGGTGCACACGGCGAAGAACGGGGACCGTGAGGACTGGCGGCTCCGCCTGCGCGACGAGATCCAGCGGATCACGCAGCTCCCGAGCGTGAAGATGTGCCAGGTCACGGGCCTGGACGTCGCCGTGAAGATCAGCGTGGGCCCCGACGGCAAGGTGACCACCGGCGGCACGGTCAGCTGCGGCTCGGTGTGGTCCTGCCCGCGCTGCGCGGCCGTCGTACGGAGCCAGCGCGCCGACAAGCTCGGCGCCCGCTCCCTGGTCTGGCTGGAGGACGGGCACGGCGTCTACATGCTCACCCTGACCGCCCAGCACTGGGCCAACGTCCGCCTGGAGGACCGGATTGCCGCCGGTTCACCCTGCGCACGGAAGTCCGAATGCGAGTGCGGGCAGGCGTGTCCGGTGCAGATGGGGCAGTTGTCCCAACTCATGGAGGCTTGGCACGGTATCGCCCAAGGGGCTTGGTGGGTCGGGCAGATGGTGACCCGAGACAAAGCCCCCGTTCTGTGGTCAGAACGCCACAAGTGGGCAGACGACCCGAAGTTCCCGACGTCCGACGAGATGATGCCGAAGGAGGTCAAGGGCCAGGTCGTCGTGTGGCGCAAGGGCTTCCGGG
>NZ_JBHUTX010000121.1:0-374 GCF_042671245.1 Streptomyces sp. NPDC057099 | reverse complement strand
AACTAAGTAAACTCCAAGGACCTCATAAGTCTAAAAGACAACCAAGACCGCCACGGCATCGCGGGCACCACCCGCACCGTGGAGATCACCGACGGCAAGAACGGGTGGCACAGCCACATCCACGCCCTGCTGTGGACCGACGAGGCCGCGACCCGGGCCGCCGCCGACGAGCTGGAGCAGGAGCTCTTCGAGCGGTGGGTCAAGCGCTGCAAGGCCGTTGGCCTGCCCAAGCCTGCCCGGGGCCAGAACGGCAAGGGTGGCGCCGTGCGCGTCGACCCGGCCGACCGCTCGAAGGCCGGCGCCCAGACGCTCGCCCGCTACCTGGCCAAGGTCCAGGAGGCCCAGGAGGACGACACGGTCGTCAGCCGCGACCT
>NZ_JBHUTX010000120.1:0-1525 GCF_042671245.1 Streptomyces sp. NPDC057099 | reverse complement strand
GGTTCCTGTCCCAGTTGGAGGGCGGCGCTGCTTACAACGTTCCTGTCGTGCTTCGTCTGTCGGGTGGGGTGGACGCTGCCGCGTTGGATGCGGCGTTACGGGATGTGATCGGGCGGCACGAGGTGCTGCGCACCGTGTTCCCCCTGGTCGACGGTGAACCCCACCAGCACGTCCTTGACCTGGCCGAACTGGAATGGGAGCTGGCGACGGTGGATCTGACCGCCGCCGATGCCCCGGCCGATCTGGAGGGCGCGGTCGCCGAGGCCGCCAGGGCCCCCTTCGACCTCGAGAACGATGTGCCGATCCGGGCCGTGCTGTTCGAAACGGGCGCGGACGAACAGGCGCTGGTGCTCGTCCTGCACCACATCGCCAACGACGGCTGGTCCCGAGGGCCCCTGGCGCGTGACCTCTCCGCGGCGTACGCGGCGCGGTGCGAGGGCCGCGTCCACGCCTGGGAGCCGCTGCCGGTGCAGTACGCCGACTATGCCCTCTGGCAGCGGGAACTGCTCGGCGTCGAGACGGACCCCGACAGCCTGATGGCTCGCCAGATGAACTACTGGCGTGACACGTTGGCGGAGCTGCCCGAAGAACTGGAGCTGCCTTTCGACCATGTGCGTCCCGCCGTCACGTCCCACCAGGGGCATCGGGTGCCTCTGGTGGTGCCGACGGAGGTGCACGCGCGGCTGGCCGAGCTGGCGCGGGCCGAGGGCGTCACCATGTTCATGGTGCTGCAGTCCGCCCTGTCCGTACTGCTGTCCCGCCTGGGCGCGGGTACCGACATCCCGATCGGCACGGCGATCGCCGGGCGCACGGACGAAGCCCTGGACGACCTGGTCGGCTTCTTCATCAACACCCTGGTGGTCCGCGCAGACCTGTCGGGCGACCCGACGTTCCGTGACCTGCTGACGCGGGTGCGGGAGACGAGTCTGTCGGCGTTCGCGCACCAGGACGTGCCGTTCGAGAAGCTCGTGGAGGAACTGGCCCCGACTCGGTCCATGGCTCGACACCCGCTGTTCCAGGTGCAGTTGGACCTGCACAACCAAGCCGAGGCCACCCTCGAACTGCCCGGCGTGCAGGCCGGAGGTATGTCGTCGGGCTCGGCCGTGGCCAAGTTCGACCTGGAACTGCTGGTGAGGGAGGAGTTCGACTCCGAGGGCGCACCGGCGGGCCTGCGCGGCGCGATGGTCGCGGCCGTGGACCTCTTCGAAGCGACATCGGTGGAACGGCTCGCCGAGCGTTGGGTGCAGGCCCTCGGCGCGCTCTCCCGCGACCCCGAGCTGCGGTTGAGCGCGGTGGACGTGTTGCTGCGTGACGAGCGGCGCCGTGTGCTGGGTGAGTGGTGCGGTGGGCCGGTCGAGGATGCCTCGGTGCTGGTGCCGGAGTTGTTCGAGGCGCAGGTCGCGCGGACGCCGGATGCGGTGGCGGTGGTCGCGGATGGTGTGTCGGTGTCGTTCGCGGAGTTGGATGTGCGGGCGAATCGGTTGGCGCGTTTCCTGGTGGGTCAGGGGGTGGGTGCGGAGTCGGT
>NZ_JBHUTX010000119.1:0-1631 GCF_042671245.1 Streptomyces sp. NPDC057099 | reverse complement strand
GCGCCGCGTTCGCCGACATCCTCGGGCTGGAAAGCGTGGGTGTCGACGACGACTTCTTCGCCCTCGGCGGCCACTCCCTGCTCGCCGCCCGACTGGCGAGCCGGATCCGGACCGTCCTGGGTGCGGAGATGCCCCTGCGTGTCCTCTTCGAGGCACCGACAGTGGCGGGAGTCGCGGCCAGCCTGGCCACCCCGCAGTCGACCGGGAACGACCCGGCACCGGCGCTCATGAGAAGGGACCGCCCGGAGCGCGTACCGCTCGCCCATGCCCAGCAACGGCTCTGGTTCATCGATCAGTTGGAGGGCACGAGCACGGCCTACACGATGCCGGCCGTCATACGCCTGACCGGGAACCTCGACGAGGCCGCGCTCAGTGCCGCCTTCCGGGATGTGATCGGGCGGCACGAGGTGCTGCGGACGGTGTTCCGGGTGGCGGACGGTGAGCCCTACCAGCACGTCTTGGAACTGGACGAGCTCGACTGGGAGGTGCAGTCGGATCAGGTCGCTGCAGTCGACCTCGATGCCGCCGTGGCCGCGGCCGTCGGTCATTCCTTCGACCTGTCGTCGGAGGTGCCGATCCGGGTGTCGCTGCTCCAGACCGGCGCTGACGAGTGGCTGCTGGTCCTGGTCCTCCACCATGTCGCCGGCGACGGCTGGTCCACGGGCCCCTTGGCGACGGACGTCTCGACCGCGTACGAGGCGCGGTGTGTGGGGCGGGTTCCGGTGTGGGAGCCGTTGCCGGTGCAGTACGCGGACTACGCGTTGTGGCAGCGGGAGCTGCTGGGTGACGGTGGCGACGCGGACAGTGTGATGTCGCGTCAGGTTGCTTATTGGCGTGATGTTTTGGCGGGTGCTCCGGAGGAGCTGGAGCTGCCGTTCGACCGTTCTCGTCCGGCGGTGGCTTCTCATCGTGCTCATCGGGTGTCGCTGGAGGTTCCGGCGGGTGTGCATGCGCGGCTGGCGGAGGTGGCCAGGTCCGAGGGCGTGACGATGTTCATGGTGCTGCAGGCCGCGCTGGCGGTGCTGCTGTCACGCCTCGGCGCGGGCACCGACATCCCGATCGGCTCGGCGAATGCCGGGCGTACGGATGCGGCACTGGACGATCTGGTCGGGTTCTTCGTGAACACGCTGGTGGTGCGGACGGACTTGTCCGGGGATCCGTCGTTCCGTGAGGTGCTGGGGCGGGTGCGGGAGCGGAGTCTCGCGGCGTTGGCGAACCAGGATGTGCCGTTCGAGCGGTTGGTGGAGGAGCTGGCGCCGAGCCGTTCCATGGCCCGGCATCCGTTGTTCCAGGTGATCCTGACCATGCAGAACACCCTGGATGTGGTGGAGCTGGACCTGCCGGGGATCGAGACGGCCGAGGCCGGTGTGGGTGCGGACCTGAACCTGGAGGTCACCAAGTTCGATGTCGACGTCCTTGTGCATGAGGCGTTCGACGCGGACGGTGTCGCTGCCGGTGTCCGGGGTTCGGTCGGTGTGGCTGCGGATCTGTTCGATGCCGAGTGGGCCGGGCGGATCGCCGAGGGCTGGGTCCGGGTCCTCGCCCTCCTCGCGGACGACCGGGACACCCGGCTGAGCGGGGTGGAGGTGCTTGCTGCGGCTGAGCGGCGGCGGGTGCTGTCGGAGTGGAAC
>NZ_JBHUTX010000118.1:0-1677 GCF_042671245.1 Streptomyces sp. NPDC057099 | reverse complement strand
CTTCGGGGGGTCAGGCAGCGGCTTCGATCCGCCATTCCCAGGGCTCGCCGTCGGCGGCGGCCCGTGCGGCGGCGTCGCCCAGGGCGCGGGCGTGGGCGGCGGCGCTGGTCTTGACGAACTTGTGGCGGGCGAGCTTCCGCAGGAGCGTGGCCATCTCGGCGGCCTGAGCGGGCGTCATGGTCCCGCCGTCGCCGGGGTTGGTCAGCAGCAGGACGAGCGGGCCGCGCTCGGCGTACGACAGGCAGCCTTCGGCGTACCCCGCGAGGGAGGCGAGGACCTTGAGCGGGTGGCGGTCCTCGCCGCGCCCCGGACCGGGGCGGAACGTTCCTTGTGGCCACGACAGACCCTCTCTTGCCGAAGGTACGCATCTGTCGGCCCGGTGGTACTTAACGTATCTTGCCGACGCCACGAAGATACATCAAGCACCGATGCGAGGCAAGGATGTACCTTGGGAGGGTCATTGATGTACCTTCGGAGGTGTACCGCGCTCCGACAAACAGGGAGAAGCCATGCCATACAAGGCACCGGAGGGGAAGGGCTATGCCGACGTGGCGGCCCACTTCCGCACACTGATCAAGAGCGGGGAACTCGCGCCTGGCGCCACGTTGCCGTCCGTCGCTGAGATCCGTGAGCAGTTCGGCGTGGCGGCCAAGACCGTGAGCCGGGCCCTGGCCGTACTCAAGAGCGAGGGCCTGGTCAGCTCGCGCGGGGCGCTGGGCACGGTCGTCGAGAAGAACCCCATGGTGATCACCGGCGCGGACCGCCTGAAGCGCATGGAGAAGAACGGGATGCGCTACGCCCCCGGCGAGACCTCCTCCGGTCACCGCGTGATGACCCGGTCGGTCCACGACCCCGAGATTTGCACGGCTCTCAACCTGGAGCCCGGCGACGAAGCCGTGATCCGCATTCGCGTCTTCCGCCAGGACGACAAGCCGACGTCGGTCGGCGTCTCCGTCTATCCGCCCCACACGGTGGCCGCCGTCCCGGAGCTGGCCGACGACGTACGGATGGTGAAGCAGTTCGACAAGCTCTACAGCGAGCGCACCGGCCGCGAAGTCGTGAAGGGGCAGCGCACCGGCCACGCCCGGCAGGCGTCCCAGGACGAGCTGAACGCCTTGGAGATCGACGCCCCGGCCCACTCGGCCATCGCCGTCTTCGTCACGACCGTGACCTTCCACGACGACGAACAGGCACTCGGCTACTGGGAAGACGTCTACGCCCCCGGCGCCCGGGTGCCCATCGGCGAGTGACACATAGAGCCCTCGCCCAACGTCCCCAGGAGCCCCCGTCGGAGATCCGGCGGGGGCTTTCTGCTGCCCAGCGAGGGCGGCATCTCTGAGCGGTTTACATGGCCAGCCGTCTGCCGACTGCCGCTCTCGCTGTTGTGCTCGCGGACAGGCTGGCGGCGGAGGGGTGGGGGGCGCGTGGCGCTGAGCGGCCGTCTGACGGGGCGGGACGGGGGCTGAGCGCCGTACCCCCGCCGTCGCGGGGCTGGGCAGCGTGAGGCGACCGCACCGCCCGTCTCGGGCTGATGGGGAGCGGCTGCTGCCGCGATGTGGCCGATGCCGTCGAGCTGGTCAGCCCCGCGGCTCCGCGTCCTCGCCGAGGAAGTCCTGCAGAGGGGTCGCCTCCAGAGGCCCGTCATCGAGGGCGCCGAGCTCGTCGTAAGGGTTGTGG
>NZ_JBHUTX010000117.1:0-1700 GCF_042671245.1 Streptomyces sp. NPDC057099 | reverse complement strand
GCTCCAGGGTGGTCGTCACGGGTCTCCTCGGTCGTGTGGGCGAAGGTGCCCCGGGCGGGCGCGAAGGTCCGCCCGGGGCTGGGTGGTCATGGTCCCTGCGGATCCCCGGTTGGCGAAACGAGTTCGATTCCGGGGGTGTCGGGGCGGTGGCCTGCCCGGCCTCTCCCCGGGGGAAGGGCCGGGTGCGCTTCCGCCCGGCTCGGCGTCAGCGGGCGAGGTGCGCGGCGGCCTGGGCCGCGACGGCGGCGGCGTTGCGGGCGGCTTCCGCGAGGGACTCAGCGGCGGCGTTGCTGGCCTGTATGGCTGCCTGGTTGGCCTGGCGGGCGGCCTCCATCGCGGCGGCGGCGGCCTGACGTTCGGCGTCACTCATCGGGCACCCCCGAGGAGGGCGAGGAGCCGGATGGTCCAGGAGCCACAGCGGCGGCAGGTGTACTGGCCCTTGGAGCCGAGGTGCATCCGGCGGCCGTGGCAGACCGGGGCGGTGTGGCGGGCGCTCATCACTTCCACCACTTCCGGGCGCCGGAGGCGTCCTGGTCGGTGGTGCCGGTGCCGGCGGTGGGCTTCTCCGTGGTCTTCTCGGTCCAACCGCCGGTCTGGGCGGAGTAGGTCCGGCCGTGCCGCTGGCGGTCGGCGTCGGTCTGGTTCGCGCCGAGCTCGGCCTGGGAGATCGTTCGACGGAATGCCATGCTGGGGTCTCCATCCTTCGTGGGTGGTGGCCCCCGCCCGGGGATCTGTCCAGGAGCACCGGGTGGGGGCGTTCTACTGATGGGACGTACTGACGGATCTACTGACGACGGCTACTGACGAGACCTCGTCAGTGCGCTGACCTGCACTCGTCTGTAGAAACCGGGGACTACTGACGGCCGTCAGTAGCCGCGTCGGTGGCGGCGTAGCGGGTGTGCGGGGACGCTCCGAGGGCCTGGATCAGGCCCTGCTCGGTCCACGCCTTGAGCCACCCGCCGACCGTGTTCGCGGGGGCGCCGATCGCGTCGGCGACGGCCGCGCGCTTTATCCCCTGGGGTCCGGCCTGCCGGATGAGGTCGAACGCCTGGGCCTTGGGGTCGGGCCCGGCCTGGGTGGTCGGGGCGGGGGCGGCCTCGGTGAGCCAGCGGTCCAGAACCGTCCAGTCGGTGGCCTCGGCCGCAGGGGCCGGCTGCGGGGCGGGCTGCGGGGTCGGCTTCGGCGGCGGGGGCACGGCGCCCTGCACTCGGAGCGCGCGCACCATGTCCTGGACCTCGGCCATGTCGGCGCCGTCGAGCCACAGCGAGCGCAGCGTGGTGAACCCGCCGTCGCGGCGCAGGATGCCGGAGCCGCGCTGGTTCGGGTCGAGGAGGTGGGTGGACCAGCCGCGTCCGGCGGCGCCCTTGCCGAGGATCGTGTTCGAGTCGTCGGCGTCGGTGGTGTACATGCACCAGCGCCAGACGACGTTGCCGGTGATCTTCTTCGGGAGGACGGTCGTGTCGTTGAGCTGGGTGGCCAGGACGAGGATGATCCCGAACGCGAGACCTCGCTGGGCGAGCTCGGCGAGGTCGCGGGTGATCGCGGCGCCGTGCTTGGGGTCGCCGGTGAAGACGGACACCTCGTCCACGACGACGACTTCGAGGGTGAGGCCCTCGGTGCCGACGAGGTCGGGGCGCTCGGCGAGCGACTCGATGCCCAGGGAGGCCAGGCGGCCGGCGCGCGACGCCATCTCGGCGACG
>NZ_JBHUTX010000115.1:0-1830 GCF_042671245.1 Streptomyces sp. NPDC057099 | reverse complement strand
TAAGCTGATCAAATGGCGGATAACCTGCTCATCCATGGTGGCAACGAGAACGCACTTCGTACACTGAAGGCCACCGGCCAGTATCGAGGCAGGGTCAAGGCGGCATATCTGCGACCGCCGTGGGACACACAGTGGGGGTTCGAGAACCACGAGGCTCCTGGCCGTGCTTCCTGGCTCGGCATGATGCAGGTACATCTGCGTCTGGTGCGCGACCTGCTCTCTCCTGACGGCTCTGTGTGGGTACACGTGGACGACCGGCAGTTCGCTGACTGCCGCGTGCTCATGGACAAGGTCTACGGCCGATCGAACTTCCTATCTACAGTCGTCGTTCAGAAGCCTCCACGGAATCACTCCCCACACTTCAGGGGCAGTCACGACTACCTACTTGTCTTCGCTAATAATGCCTCGGCATGGCGGCCGAACCCTCTCCCTCGTACAGTCGAATCAGAGTCGAGGTTCCAAAACCCTGACCACGATCCCCGCGGGCCGTGGAGAACAGCTGACCTGTCCTACCCCGGGTCGCGTGAGGGTCTGCGCTACGAAGTGGTGGGTCCGTCCGGAACCGCTGTACAGCCACCTGACCGCCGGTCTTGGCGATTCACACAGCAGGAATTCCAAAAACTTGATCTCGATGCGCGTATCGCATGGTCGGCCGACGGTCGCCCGAAGCTGAAGCTCTATCTATCGGAGGCGCTGGACAGGCCGCCCACCACGCTATGGAGTTCGGCTGATGTGGGGACAAGTTCTCAAGCGCGCCAGCACCTGAGCGGACTGCTCGATGAAATGCACCAGCCGACTCCATCGCCGGAACAACTGCTGAAGCATATTCTCACGATCGCGACCAGACCCGGTGACCTGGTATTCGACTATTTCGGAGACTCAGGAACGGCCGCTGCAGTCGCGCACAAAACGAACCGCTGCTGGATCGCTATTGACAGCGAGTTGAACGTTGTGCGTGACCGTCTGGACAAAGTAATCAGCGGTAGCGATGCAGGCGGAATCACACACGAAGTGAACTGGACAGGCGGTGGGCGTTATGACGTAATTACGGCGACGGGACCCAACGGGGAATCCGGACCCTCTGAATTGGGGACCGACGAAGATGTGCGGATTCAGGTCGTCACGTACCGCAAGGACGGGAGCATCGCTCCCACATTGGACCCGACCGAGAAGTACCACCGATCCGCTCAGCTAGAGGTCATCAGGCAACGCCGCGAACTACTGCAGAAGCTTCGCGAGGTCGTCAGTGAAAGAAGTACGCCGGAAGCTGTAGTTCAACGGCTAATCGAATCCAATCACTGGATCTTCGGGGGCGAGTACACAGGAACCTCGAAGCGACGTGACCTGTTCCCCCGTGACCAGCACGACATTCTTCTCGTGCGAGCTGACCAAAGCGTTCATGTCGTGGAACTCAAGAAGCCCGGAGCCCCACTTGTCAGGAGATACCGCGGTAGTTTGATCATGTCGAACGAGGTGCACGAGGCAGTAAGTCAATGCAAGAACTACATTCAGAAAATGGATGACTCGGGAGCAACCCTCCAAACGATTTACCGCACCGAAGATTCCCTTGAATACGATTTTCTTCGTGCGCGGGGAACTGTTGTGATCGGGAATCCCGATCACGTGGAGGTGTCCGGCGTCACTCAGCAGATGGTCACTCATGCCATCCGTTCTTACAATGCGGACCAGGGCCGGGTGCAGGTTTTGACCTACTTGAATCTGATCGAAAGCGCGGAAGAGGCACTCCGCTTCGACGAGAATGACCTCGAATCTCCTGGTATCGGGGGCGAACTTTGACGAACACGCTCTAGTCCCGGCGGGCAAGTCTAT
>NZ_JBHUTX010000114.1:0-1990 GCF_042671245.1 Streptomyces sp. NPDC057099 | reverse complement strand
GTTCGGCGGCGTCCTACTCTCCCACAGGGTCCCCCCTGCAGTACCATCGGCGCTGAAAGGCTTAGCTTCCGGGTTCGGAATGTAACCGGGCGTTTCCCTAACGCTAAAACCACCGAAACACTATGAAACTGTAAACTGCCGCACCATACCGTGACCTGGCATGGGGCTGTTCGTGGTTTCAGAACCAACACAGTGGACGCGAGCAACTGAGGACAAGCCCTCGGCCTATTAGTACCGGTCAACTCCACACGTTACCGTGCTTCCATATCCGGCCTATCAACCCAGTCGTCTACTGGGAGCCTTACCCTCTCAAGGAGGTGGGAATACTCATCTCGAAGCAGGCTTCCCGCTTAGATGCTTTCAGCGGTTATCCCTCCCGAACGTAGCCAACCAGCCATGCCCTTGGCAGAACAACTGGCACACCAGAGGTTCGTCCGTCCCGGTCCTCTCGTACTAGGGACAGCCCTTCTCAATATTCCTACGCGCACAGCGGATAGGGACCGAACTGTCTCACGACGTTCTAAACCCAGCTCGCGTACCGCTTTAATGGGCGAACAGCCCAACCCTTGGGACCGACTCCAGCCCCAGGATGCGACGAGCCGACATCGAGGTGCCAAACCATCCCGTCGATATGGACTCTTGGGGAAGATCAGCCTGTTATCCCCGGGGTACCTTTTATCCGTTGAGCGACGGCGCTTCCACAAGCCACCGCCGGATCACTAGTCCCGACTTTCGTCCCTGCTCGACCCGTCGGTCTCACAGTCAAGCTCCCTTGTGCACTTACACTCAACACCTGATTGCCAACCAGGCTGAGGGAACCTTTGGGCGCCTCCGTTACTCTTTAGGAGGCAACCGCCCCAGTTAAACTACCCATCAGACACTGTCCCTGATCCGGATCACGGACCCAGGTTAGACATCCAGCACGACCAGACTGGTATTTCAACGACGACTCCACCCACACTGGCGTGCGAGTTTCAAAGTCTCCCAGCTATCCTACACAAGCCGAACCGAACACCAATATCAAACTGTAGTAAAGGTCCCGGGGTCTTTCCGTCCTGCTGCGCGAAACGAGCATCTTTACTCGTAGTGCAATTTCACCGGGCCTATGGTTGAGACAGTCGAGAAGTCGTTACGCCATTCGTGCAGGTCGGAACTTACCCGACAAGGAATTTCGCTACCTTAGGATGGTTATAGTTACCACCGCCGTTTACTGGCGCTTAAGTTCTCAGCTTCGCCAAGACGAATCTTGACTAACCGGTCCCCTTAACGTTCCAGCACCGGGCAGGCGTCAGTCCGTATACATCGCCTTACGGCTTCGCACGGACCTGTGTTTTTAGTAAACAGTCGCTTCTCGCTGGTCTCTGCGGCCACCCCCAGCTCAGAGCGCAAAGCTCATCACCGGATGTGGCCCCCCTTCTCCCGAAGTTACGGGGGCATTTTGCCGAGTTCCTTAACCATAGTTCACCCGAACGCCTCGGTATTCTCTACCTGACCACCTGAGTCGGTTTAGGGTACGGGCCGCCATGAAACTCGCTAGAGGCTTTTCTCGACAGCATAGGATCATCCACTTCACCACAATCGGCTCGGCATCAGGTCTCAGCCTTGTGTGCGACGGATTTACCTATCGCACGGCCTACACCCTTACCCCGGGACAACCACCGCCCGGGATGGACTACCTTCCTGCGTCACCCCATCACTCACCTACTACCAACTTGGGTCACCGGCTCCACCACTTTCCTTTCCCCGAAGGGTCCGGAACGGCTTCACGGGCTTAGCATCACTGGATTCGATGTTTGACGCTTCACAGCGGGTACCGGAATATCAACCGGTTATCCATCGACTACGCCTGTCGGCCTCGCCTTAGGTCCCGACTTACCCTGGGCAGATCAGCTTGACCCAGGAACCCTTAGTCAATCGGCGCAAACGTTTCTCACGTTTGTATCGCTACTCATGCCTGCATTCTCACTCGTGAACCGTCCACAACTCGCTT
>NZ_JBHUTX010000113.1:0-2176 GCF_042671245.1 Streptomyces sp. NPDC057099 | reverse complement strand
GTCCGGCTCGACTCCGGCGCCGGGGGGCGGCCCAACCGGCATGGGGGGCATGGCGGGCAGGGCCTCGCCGTCGACAACGGGCTGCGTGGGGGCGGGCGGCAGGACGTGGGGGGTCTCGGCGATGAGCTCGGCCGGGACGGGGCGGGTGGTGAGCTGGAAGGGGCGGGGGCCGCGCGCCCAGGAGCCGAAGGCCCCCAGGAGCGCGGCGGCCGGGGCGGCCCACCACGTGGTGGTCACCGAGAGGGTGACGATCCCGGCGGCCGGGGCCGCGAGGACCGTGCAGCGGGCGGCGGCGATCCGGTGCCGGCGGTGGCGGACCTGGCCCGGGTCGAGGTTGGGGACCACGAACTCGCCCAGCGCCCGAAGGGCGGCCGTGTTGCGGTCGGCCTCGAACTTCGCGGCCTTGAGCGTGGCCTTGGCAGACGGGGTCAGGCCCCCGTCCTCCTCGGCGATGCGGGTGTACTTCTCGACGGTCTTGAACGCCTTGCGCGCCAGGCGCCGGTGCTCCTCCAGCTTCTCCTGGTGGGCCTCGGCGCGGGCCTTGACGATGCGGCGCAGGAGTTCTTCGTTGGAGACGGTGTGCGCGCCCGCCCAGTGGGCGAGGTAGATCGCGAGGTGCCGTGCTCCTGAGCGGGTGCGATGCATCATCCGATCAGCACCTCCCCGAGCCAGGAGACGAGCGGGACGAAGATCATGGAGGCCCAGCCGCCGATCGCGACCGTGATGCCCCAGGTGGCGCCGGTTACCCCGCCGGAGAGGGCGAGGGCCCGCTCGCCCCAGCCCTTGGCGAACCAGATGAACAGGCCCAGGCCCACGACGAGGACGAGGGCGATCCAGCTGCCCGAGTAGGACAGGACCTCGCCGGTGGACAGGGGGACCGCTGCGTCACCGGACTGCCCGACCCCGATGTCGCCGACGGTGGCGCCGAGCTGGTTGCCGCTGCCCGTGAAGCCGCCGGAGATCTTGCCGAGGAGGCCACCGGTGACGGCCGAGGCCAGGACCATCGTGAGGAAGGACCCGGCCCACGGGAGCCAGACCTTGCGCTTCTTGAGGGCCTTGAGGCTGCGGCCCCGGGAGTAGTAAATGCTCATCGCGGTGACGCACATCAGGAAGAACCCGAAGGCGGCGCCGGCGCGGGTGACGACGTGGGTGAAGGTGATCAGGTCCACGGTCAGGCCCCCACGATCCAGGTCGAGATGAGGCTGCGGGTCGGGTCGGCGATCAGCGTTCCGCCGACGGCCGCGACCAGGAGGGCGGCCGAGACCCACCGGCGGATGCGTCCTCCGGTGGCCATGCCCACCGCGCAGAGGACCGAGGTCATGAACGCGGTAGCGAAGGCGGCGTCCACGGAGAGCTCCTTGGTCACCGGCATCGCGACCTCCTCCGCCCACACCAGGGCGGGAACGGTCGCGGCACCGATGATCGTGAGCGTGCGCAGCGGGCGAGCAGCCTTCACTGCGGCACGGACTCGGTCCCAGTTGATCGCGTTCGCGTCGGTCGGGTCGAGGTCCGGAATGTCGTCAAAGTTCTCCGACACAGTCATGTCAAACCCCCACAAACCGGGGGTCATGGAGCTGGAGCTCCGAGGGGCTAGCGTGGGACACGGCGGTTCCCTTCACGAGGTGGCTGCTACGGAGCCCCGCCCGCGATCTGTGGAAGGTGATCGGGCGGGGCGCTGTGTGACGTACGGACTAGCACCAAGCGAGTACGACGGTACTACACTGTGTACCTGAGTGCCACACCCTTGTAGCATCAAGTCTGTGGTCGAGCGAGGAACTTGACCGGACGTCACCAACCGCAGGAGAGAACCCCATGGACCCCACCGAAGTCGGCTACCTCGACATCGCCGACCACTACCGCCGGCTGATCGCCGACCGACAGATCACCGACGGCGCGCGGCTCCCGTCGGTGCGCGACATCGCTACCGAGTGGGGCGTCGCCACCAAGACCGCACAGCGGGCCCTGAAGGCCCTGGCGATGGAGGGGTACGCCTCAGCGGTGCGGGGACTCGGGTACGCGGCGACCTTCCGTCCGCACGACTTCGCGACCCTGCGCGTGCGGGTGAACGGCTCCCGGGAGCGTGGGGAGGCGTACGCCCCCGGGGACGAACAGCGCATCCTGTCGGCGAAGTTGACGCCCGTCGGCGGTGCGGTGTCTGAGGTTCTGGGGATCGAGC
>NZ_JBHUTX010000112.1:0-2538 GCF_042671245.1 Streptomyces sp. NPDC057099 | reverse complement strand
CCAGAGGCCCCCGCTGCGGGTGCGGGAACAAGATCACCCGCGTACCCGGCAAGCGCCCCAAGATCTACTGCTCCGACGCCTGCCGCAAGCGCGCGAAGCGGCTCCTCGCCAAGATCGAGCGGGAAGCCGCCCGTGGCGGGTCGTCCGGCAAATCCGGACGCCTTGGGAATGAAACAACAGAGTTTCCCGGGGGGTCTGCGGCCACCGGGTCTCAAGGGGCCGAATCGGACGTGCCAGAGGCCGCCCACCTGCACGAACACCACGACCGCGTCCTCCAGGCCAGGGCCCGGAAGTCGCGCCGGTACGCCGGACGCCGGACGCTGTGGCGGATCACCGGCGACCCCGCGTGCAAGGGCTGCGGCCGGAGCCTGATGGACCCGGCCTCCGGCGTCATCGTCGGGCAGACGGCATCCGGGACCGCCGTGGTCCTGGGCCTCATGCGCTGCGGGCGGATCTGGCTCTGCCCCGTCTGCGCGGCGACCATCCGGCACAAGCGGGCCGAGGAGATCACGGAGGCCGTAGTCGAGTGGATCCGCCGAGGCGGCACCGCCTACCTGGTCACGCTGACCACCCGGCACGCGGCCAAGGACCGACTCGACGGCCTGATGGACGCCCTCCAGGGCTCCCGGTCCGGCACGGCCGCCGAGATCCGCGTCGCCAAGGCCAACGTCGCCGTTGCCGAGACGACCCTCCAGGAGGTCACCGACCGGACCCGTGCCGCCGTGAACGCCGCCCGGATTGCCGCGCCCAAGGGCCAGAAGCGCGCCGCGATGGCGGCCGCGAAGGAGGCAGCCGCGGGCGAGCTGGCCGACGCGCAGGCCCATCTCCGCACCACGCAGGCTGAGCTGGCGTCCACCCGCCGGAAGGCGGGCGCCTACCAGCGGCTCATCACCGGCGGCACCTGGGCCGGGCGGAAGTGCGACCCGGAGGGAATCCGCGGCCGGATCGGCTACATCGGCATGATCCGCGCAACAGAGGTCACCGTCGGCCTCGCCAACGGCTGGCACCCGCACATCCACGCGATCGTGCTCGTCGGCGGCCGGACCACGGGCGAGCGTGCCGAGAAGCGGGTGGCCGGCACCTTCGAGCCGTCGGAGAACGCGCTCACCGAGTGGCAGAACCACTGGCGGACGGTCTGGGTCGGCGCCCTCCAGGGGATCAACCCGAAGTGGCGGCCGTCGGACGACTGCGACCGGACCAACTGCCCGTGCGGCGGCAAGGGCCACGCGATCGACTTCAAGCGCCTGGAAACCGAGCGCGACGCCAAAGACCTGGGCGAGTACATCGCCAAGACCCAGGACGGCAAGCAGCCCGCACTGGAGCTGACCCGCGCCGACCTCAAGACCGCCACCGGGGAGAACGTCACGCCGTTCGAACTCCTCTTCCGCATCGGCGACCTGGCCAACGGGGTGCCCGACGACGGCGAGGAAGGCAGCGCCTCCGGCATCGGCACGCTGGAGTGGAACCTGGCCAAGTGGCACGAGTACGAGCGGGCCACCAAGGGCCGCCGGGCCATCGAATGGACCCGCTACCTGCGGCAGATGCTCGGCATCGAGGGCGGCGACACCCACGAGGACGACCTCGACATGCTGTTCGGCTCGGACGCCGAGGACGGCGAGCTTCGCGCCGGCGTCGCCATCGCCGAAGAAGGCTGGACGGCCGTCACCCGCAAGGGCCTCGACCTCGCAGCCACGGAGGCCGCCGAGGGCAAGGACGGCAACACCGACCCGGAAGCCGTCGCTGGCAGGGTCCGCGAGATCCTCGCCCTGGCCGACGTCGCCGACACGGCGGTAGTCCTGTCGGCCGCTCAGGTCGCCGAGGCGTACACGAACATGCTCGACAACCTCGCCCGCCGCCGCGAGGAAGCAGCTGCACGCCGCCGCCGCGAGCACGAGGACCAGGAGCACGACGACGCCCCCGTCGACACCGCCGAACTCCAGGCCCGCCTGCGCCGCCGCACCACTCCCTCGCCCCGCCCTGCCGTGGAAGCGCCCGCCGTCACCCCTTGACCGCCTTCGGGCGGAGGGGTCAGAGGTCAGGCGGTTCGGGTTGGCGGCGCCGCATGTTCACGACGGTCGCCTCGTCGACCCGCCGCACGGCCTCGCCGACGCGCTGCAGAACGGCCTCCAGTTGCTCCTGGGTGACGTCGCCGCCGGCGTTCAGCGTCCGCGCGATCTGGTTCAGGTTCGTGCCGATCCGGGTCAGCCCGATCCGGGCGGCAAGCAGCTCGCGCAGCTCCTCGCGCCGGGTCCTCGGGACCGGCCACAGCGTGCTCATCGCCACGGACACGGCGACGTGCGCCGCGTAGCTGGAGGGGGTCAGCCGGGCGAGCTTCGCGGCGGCCTCGACGGCTGCCTTCTCGTCGTCACCGAGCCGGAGATTCAGGCGGTGCGGACGCGGCTCGTCGTTGCGCCGGGTACGCCGCCGCTGCTCCGGAAACACCCGCTGTGGCCGCACGAGATCCCCCTCCGAAACTCCCCCGGTCCGTGCTCGGACCGACCGCTGATCGTCCCCGATAAGCGCGCATACGGTAACCGT
>NZ_JBHUTX010000111.1:0-2666 GCF_042671245.1 Streptomyces sp. NPDC057099 | reverse complement strand
GGGCCGGACCGTGCGCGGTCCGGCCCCGCCGGCATGTGTGGGTACGGCTCAGGCGGCTTCGGGCTGCCTGCCGTCGTGCAGGGCGATCGCGCGCTGCATCGCCTTGCGGGCGCGCGGGGTGTCGCGGGCGTCGTGGTAGGCGACGGCCAGGCGGAACCAGGTGCGCCAGTCGCCGGGGGCGGCCTCCGTCTCGGCCTTGCGCCGGGCGAAGACCTCGTCGGCCGAGTCGCGGTCGATGCGCCCGCTGGGGGTGCGCCTCAGCTCGTCGACGGGCAGACCGCCCTCGGCGTCGAGTTCGGCGGCGAGCTGGTTGGCCCTGCGGACGAACTGCGTGTTCTTCCACAGGAACCACAGGCCGATGACCGGCAGGATCAGCACCGCGACGCCGAACGTGACGGTGAGGGGCGTGCCGGTCTCGATGAGCAGCACGCCGCGGCTGCCGACCAGGACGAAGTAGACGACCAGGACGGCGGCCGTGAGGGCGTAGGTGAGCTTCGCGCGCATGACGGTCAGGGGCTCAGCTCAGGTCCAGGAAGTGTTCCAGCCCGAAGGTCAGGCCAGGGACGCTCCCCACGCGACGGGCGCCGAGCAGGATGCCCGGCATGAAGCTGCTGTGGTGGAGCGAGTCGTGCCGGACCGTCAGGGTCTCGCCCTCGGCGCCGAGCAGGACCTCCTGGTGGGCCAGCAGCCCGCGCAGCCGGACGGCGTGCACCGGGACGCCGTCGACGTCGGCGCCGCGGGCGCCGTCCAGGGCGGTGGTCGTGGCGTCGGGGGCCGGGGCGGTGCCGGCGGTCCGGCGGGCCTCGGCGATGAGCTGGGCGGTGCGCGTGGCGGTGCCGGAGGGGGCGTCCACCTTGTTCGGGTGATGCAGCTCGACGACCTCGACGGACTCGAAGTACGGGGCGGCGAGCTGCGCGAACTTCATGGTCAGGACGGCGCCGATGGAGAAGTTCGGCGCGATGAGCACGCCGGTCTCCGGGGACTTCGCCAGCCAGCCGTTCAGCTGCGCGAGGCGCTCGTCGGTCCAGCCGGTGGTGCCGACGACCGCGTGGATGCCGTGGCTCACGCAGTAGTCGAGGTTGGCCATGACCGAGTCGGGCGTGGTCAGTTCGACCACGACCTGGGCGCCGGTCTCGGCCAGCGTCTCCAGCTTGTCGCCCCGGCTCAGGGCGGCGACCAGTTCCATGTCCTCGGCGGCCTCGACGGCTCGAACGGCTTCCGAGCCGATCCGGCCCTTGGCGCCGAGGACCGCCACGCGCAGCTTGCTCATCTCTTGTGCTTCCTTCACCAGGGGGTTCGTCAGGCGACAGCGTCGTGCAGGCGGGCCGCCTGTTTGTCCTTCAGCGGGCCGATGACCGACAGGGAAGGCCGCCGTCCCAGGATCTCGCGGGCGACCGAGCGGACGTCGTCCGGGGTGACCGACGTGATCCGGGCCAGCATGTCGTCGACGGACATCTGGTCGCCCCAGCACAGCTCGCTCTTGCCGATACGGTTCATCAGCGCGCCGGTGTCCTCAAGACCGAGGACCGTGGAGCCCCGGAGCTGGCCGATGGCGCGCCCGATCTCGTCGTCGGACAGACCGTGCTCGGCGACCTGGTCGAGTTCGTCGCGGCAGATCTTCAGCACGTCGTGCACCTGGGAGGGGCGGCACCCGGCGTAGACGCCGAAGAGGCCGCAGTCGGCGAAGCCGGAGGTGTACGAGTACACGCTGTAGGCCAGGCCGCGCTTCTCGCGGACCTCCTGGAAGAGGCGGGACGACATGCCGCCGCCGAGCGCGGTGTTGAGCACGCCCAGGGCCCAGCGGCGCTCGTCCGTGCGGGCCAGGCCCGGCATGCCGAGCACGACGTGCGCCTGCTCGGTCTTGCGGTCGATCAGTTCGAGGCGGCCCGCGGTGCGCAGGACGCGCCGGCCGCTGCGCGGGGCGACGGGCTCGGCGCTCGGTTCCCTGAAGGCTCCGGCCTTCTCGAAGGCGGCGCGGACCTGTCGTACGACCTTGGCGTGGTCGACGTTGCCCGCGCAGGCGACCACGAGGTGGGTCGGGTCGTAGTGCTTCTTGTAGAAGCGGCGGATGCGGTCGGCGGTGAGGGCGTTGACCGTGTCGACCGTGCCGAGGACCGGGCGGCCGAGGGGGTTGTCGCCGAACATCGTGTGCGCGAACAGGTCGTGCACGCAGTCGCCCGGGTCGTCCTCGGTCATGGCGATCTCTTCGAGGATCGCGCCCCGCTCGACGTCGACGTCCTCCTCGAGGATCCGGGAGCCCGTCAGCATGTCGCAGACGACGTCGATGGCGAGCGGCAGGTCGGTGTCGAGCACGCGTGCGTAGTAGCACGTGTACTCCTTCGCCGTGAACGCGTTCATCTCGCCGCCGACCGCGTCGATCGCGGCGGAGATGTCCAGGGCGGACCTGCGGTCGGTGCCCTTGAAGAGCAGGTGCTCCAGGTAGTGCGTGGCGCCGTTCAGGGCCGGGGTCTCGTCGCGGGAGCCGACGTGCGCCCAGATGCCGAAGGTCGCGGAGCGGACCGAGGGCAGGGTCTCGGTGACGATGCGCAGGCCGCCGGGGAGGGTGGTCTTGCGGACCGTGCCGATGCCGCCTGTGCCCTTGATCAGGGTTTGGGTACGGGCGACGGCCCGCGCCTCCGAGGAGGTGCGGGCCGTCGCCTTGGAGC
>NZ_JBHUTX010000110.1:0-2771 GCF_042671245.1 Streptomyces sp. NPDC057099 | reverse complement strand
GAGCCTCCGCCATCTTGATTTCGGCTGGTCGCGGGCCCTGGCGTGATGGTGGGTGGGGCTGTTCGGGCTGGTGGTGGGGCAGTGTCCAGCATGTAGATCATCTGGCAGGGCGGTTCGCCTGTTCCGGTCCGCTGCCTCGCCCTCTTCCCTACGATCCGGCGCATGGTGGATCCCGAGGTGACCGAGCGGATCTCAGTACGCCGCGCGGAGTTGGACGATCTGGAAGTACAGCTGGTCAAGCAATTGGCGGAGGTGCGGGCCGAGCGCGATGACCTCGCTGCGGCCGAGCGGGTGCTGACCCGGATGGGCGAGCAGATCGCCGCCGAACGAGCCGTAACGGCGCCGACTGTCGCGCAGGTGGGTGGGAAAGGGGTGCTGCTGATCCCGCACCGCGCGCCGGAGGTCACCGAGACCGTGCTCCCACCGGAGTACCAGCGCATTCTCGCCGCAGTGCGTGACGCGGGCGGGCCCGTCACGGTCCGCCAGGTCGGTGAGGCGATCGGGCTGGATACCGGGGTGCGGGGCAAACTGGAGCCGCTGCGCGGGAAGCTGACCAAGTTGGCCGATCGCGGCTGGCTGCACAAGCGTCCCGACGGGCGGTTCGCCGTCCGCCCGTGAGGCGCGAGCCAGTAAAGAGGGCCGTAACTACGGTGTCCCCGGGGCTCGTTGGGAATGTGTGACCAAAACCGAAGAGCGCGCCGGGGACACCGTGTCCCTTGTCTACCAGTGCCGTCTGCCGCTGTCCACGCACACCGTCAACCACCTCGCCCGCCTGCTGCGGCGCCACCTGAAATCGATAGGCTCGCGCTGGCGGTCGCTGCCGCCGGGGAAGATCGCGGTGATTGTCCTGGCCGTGCTCCGCCACGACCAGCGCCTGGCCGACATGGCCGGCGGCAACAACGTCGCCGAGTCCACTGTCCGCCGCTGGCGCGACGAGATGATCCACCTGCTCGCCGCCCGCGGTCCGCGCCTGGACCGGGCCCTGAAGAAGATCGCGAAGCGGGGCGGGAAAGTCGTCCTGGTCGACGGCACCCTCATCCCCACCCAGCGCCGCACCGGACGCGACAACCGGAAGAACTTCTCCGGCAAGCACCACCGCCACGGCCTGCACTTCCTCGCCCTGACCGACGAGAAGGGACGGCTGATCTGGATCTCCGCCGCCCGGCCCGGCCGAACCCACGACGCCACCGCCGCCCGCCACGACCAACTCGTCAACCACCTGAAAGCAGCCGGCCTCGGCGCCCTCGCCGACCTGGGCTTCCTCGGCGTGGACAAACCCGAGGACCCCGACGACCTGGTTATCGTCACCGGCTTCAAGGCCACCCGCTACCGCAAACTCACCCCCGGACAAAAGACGGCGAACCACGTGCTGGCCGCCGGACGCGCCCCAGTCGAGCACGGTTTCGCTCACCTCAAGAACTGGCGCGTGTTGACCAAACTCCGCACCGATCCCGCCCGCGCCACCCAACTCCTGCGCGCCCTGCTCGTCCTGACGAACCTCGAAGTCAGCCGCTGAGACAACGCCGCATGCAATGCCCGACGTTCGTCCGGAGCATTCCCCCTCTGGCCAAAGACCCCGGGCACGGCATTGACTTGCCAGAACACGGCACCGGTCAAGCGAAAAGGGGCAAGGGCGTGCGCGCACGGGGCATCAACTACGACACCGGATTCCTGCCTGGGGAAGAACTCTCCCGCAAGAGCTTCACCCCTGAAACGGTCCAGCACGACATGGCGGTGATCTCCAGGGAGCTCCACTGCGACGTCGTTCGTATCTCCGGGCGAGAGCCCGAACGGCTGAGCATCGCTGCCCGGCATGCTGCAGACACGGGCCTTGAGGTCTGGTTCGCTCCCTTTCCCGTGGACCTCCCTCACGGCCAGTTACTCCCGTTCTTCGCCGACTGCGCCCAACGCGCCGAAGCTGTGCGGGAGGCCGGCGCCGACGTGGTGTTCGTCGCCGGCTGCGAGATCAGCGCGTACTGCGGGGGCTTCATCCCGGGCGACACCTACGGCGACCGCCTGCGGGCCATGGCCAGCGCCGACATGGAGTGGTGGTCCTCCCTCGGACCGGTGCAAGAACGCCTCAATGAGTTCCTCTCCGAAGCCGCCGCGACCGCCCGCACGCACTTCGGCGGGCGGATCACCTACGCCTCGGCGCCCTGGGAGTTCGTCGACTGGCATCCGTTCGACTTCGTCGGCATCGATGCCTACCGGGCTGCCTACAACGCCGACAGCTTCCGGGACGAACTGCGCGGCCACCTCGCCCACGGAAAGCCCGTCGCGGTAACCGAGTACGGAACCTGCGCCTACCAGGGCGCGGGCGAACGTGGCGGCATGGCCTGGCAAGTGCCGCACGGCGCGGTGCCGGACGAGGACGAACAGGCACGCTACTTCACCGAGCTACTGGACATCTTCGAAGAGGAAGGCGTGGACACCGCGCTCTGGTTCACCTTCGCCGGCTACAGCAGGCCCAGGCAGCACGACCTTGGCTCGTACGGCGTCGTCCGGGTGCTCGACGAGGCTCGCTGGGAACCGAAGAAGATATTCCACACGATGGCCGTCAGGCACCAACACGGCTGAAGCTTCACGGCCTCCGTTCAGAAAGGGCTGTCGGCGTCGGCCGTAACTGGACGCCGAGCGTCACAGAACGATGGTTCTGCCGCAGCCCGGCAGACGATCTTCTCAGCAGACTGCCGCCCGCGACCAGCACGAGCATCCCGAGAGACCGCCACACCAGCCCTTTTACCTGCGACTTCGAGTTGGCGGAGGCTCGG
>NZ_JBHUTX010000109.1:0-3122 GCF_042671245.1 Streptomyces sp. NPDC057099 | reverse complement strand
GCCGGTGGGACACGTCCCACCGGCCCGCCGCTGCTGTCAGTGCCAGCGGATAGCCTGGCGGCAGTCAAAGATCACCGTCCACGGACCGCAACCATCGATTGAGGAACCCCGACGGTGCTCAGCCAGGTCCGCGAGAGCGGCGGCGGTTTAGCCGCAAAGAGGGGAGGGCGCGCGTGCGCGTGCTGGGGGTGGACCCGGGACTGACCCGGTGCGGTGTCGGCGTGGTCGAGGGCGTCGCCGGACGGCCGCTCACGATGATCGGCGTCGGCGTCGTCCGGACACCGGCGGACGCCGACCTCGGCCACCGCCTCGTCGCCATCGAGCAGGGCATCGAACAGTGGCTGGACGAGCACCGGCCGGAGTGCGTCGCCGTGGAGCGCGTCTTCAGCCAGCACAACGTCCGTACGGTGATGGGCACCGCCCAGGCCAGCGCCGTCGCCATCCTGTGCGCCTCCCGTCGCGGGCTCCCCGTGGCGCTGCACACCCCGAGCGAGGTCAAGGCCGCCGTCACCGGCAGCGGCCGGGCCGACAAGGCCCAGGTGGGCGCGATGGTGACCCGCCTGCTCCGGCTCAGCGCACCGCCCAGGCCCGCCGACGCGGCCGACGCCCTCGCCCTCGCCATCTGCCACATCTGGCGCGCCCCCGCGCAGAACCGACTCCAGCAGGCCGTCGCCCTGCACGCATCGAAAGGCCGTACGGCATGATCGCCTTCGTCAGCGGCACGGTCGCCGCGCTCGCCCCCGATGCCGCGGTCGTCGAGGTGGGCGGCGTCGGCATGGCCGTGCAGTGCACGCCGAACACCCTGTCCACGCTCCGTATCGGCCGGCCCGCCAAGCTGCACACCTCCCTGGTCGTCCGGGAGGACTCACTGACCCTGTACGGCTTCGCGGACGACGACGAGCGGCAGACCTTCGAGCTGCTCCAGACGGCGAGCGGCGTGGGACCGAGACTCGCCCAGGCGATGCTGGCCGTACACACCCCGGACGCCCTGCGCCGGGCGGTCGCCACCGCCGACGAGAAGGCGCTCACCGCCGTTCCCGGCATCGGCAAGAAGGGCGCCCAGAAGCTGCTCCTGGAACTGAAGGACCGGCTCGGTGAGCCGCTCGGCGCCCCGGCCGTCGGCGCGCCCGTCAGCACCGGCTGGCGCGACCAGCTGCACGCGGCCCTGATCGGCCTCGGCTACGCGACCCGGGAGGCCGACGAGGCCGTGACCGCCGTGGCTCCGCAGGCCGAGGCCGCCGAGGGCGCTCCGCAGGTCGGCCAGTTGCTGAAGGCCGCCCTCCAGACCCTGAACCGCGCCCGCTGAACCCCCACACACCGAGGCACACCATGAACTGGGACGACACGACCGACGCCCCCGCGGCGGAGCGGCTCGTCGGCGCGGCGGCCGACGGCGAGGACCAGGCCGTCGAGGCCGCCCTGCGCCCCAAGGACCTGGACGAGTTCATCGGCCAGGAGAAGGTCCGCGAGCAGCTCGACCTCGTCCTGCGCGCCGCACGCGCGCGGGGCGCCACCGCCGACCACGTGCTGCTCTCCGGCGCCCCCGGCCTCGGCAAGACCACCCTGTCGATGATCATCGCGGCCGAGATGGGCGCCCCCATCCGCATCACGTCGGGCCCCGCCATCCAGCACGCCGGCGACCTCGCGGCGATCCTCTCCTCCCTCCAGGAGGGTGAGGTCCTCTTCCTCGACGAGATCCACCGCATGTCCCGGCCCGCCGAGGAGATGCTGTACATGGCGATGGAGGACTTCCGCGTCGACGTCATCGTCGGCAAGGGCCCGGGCGCCACCGCCATCCCGCTGGAGCTGCCCCCGTTCACCCTGGTCGGCGCCACCACGCGCGCGGGACTGCTGCCGCCCCCGCTGCGCGACCGCTTCGGCTTCACCGCCCACATGGAGTTCTACGAACCGGCCGAACTGGAGCGGGTCATCCACCGCTCGGCGAGCCTCCTCGAGGTCGAGACCGAGCCGGAGGGCGCCGCCGAGATCGCCGGCCGCTCCCGCGGCACCCCCCGCATCGCCAACCGCCTGCTGCGCCGCGTCCGGGACTACGCCCAGGTCAAGGCGGACGGACTGATCACCAAGGAGATCGCGGCGGCCGCCCTCGCCGTCTACGAGGTGGACGAGCGCGGCCTCGACCGCCTCGACCGGGGCGTCCTGGAAGCCCTGCTCAAGCTGTTCGGCGGCGGCCCCGTCGGTCTGTCCACGCTCGCGGTCGCGGTGGGGGAGGAGCGTGAGACCGTGGAGGAGGTGGCCGAGCCCTTCCTGGTAAGGGAAGGACTGCTGGCCCGCACCCCGCGCGGCAGGGTCGCCACCCCCGCCGCATGGGCGCATCTCGGCCTGACCCCGCCCGGGTCCCGGACCACCGGAAACGGACAACAGGACCTGTTCGGGGCGTGACGACGCCGTCACCGCTCCGGGTCGGCGAGGCCAGTGGCCGGAGCAGGAACCCCGGTGCCATGCTGAGCGTTGTTCCATGCGCGCGGACTCGCTTAGACTCCGCCGATGCCGCCTTTGTCGGCGGCGTACATACCCCCAACCATCTGGCCGCTCACATCGCGGTCGTGTGAAGGAAGTACCGACCCGTGAGTCTCCTGACCCTCCTCCCGTTCATTGTGCTCATCGGGGCCATGTTCCTCATGACCCGGTCGGCCAAGAAGAAGCAGCAGCAGGCCGTGGACATGCGGAACCAAATGCAGCCCGGCAGCGGTGTCCGCACCATCGGGGGCGTGTACGCCACGGTCAAGGAGGTGCACGAGGACACCGTCCTCGTCGACGCCGGTCCGGGTGTCGAGCTCCTCTTCGCCAAGAACGCCATCGGTGCCGTCCTCACCGACGACGAGTACAACCGCATCGTTCACGGCGTCGAGCACGACCTGAAGTCCGACGCCGACATCGTCCCGGACGACGCTTCCTCCCTCACCGAGACCGACGACTCCGCCGCCGACTCCGGCGCTGACGACAAGGCCGTCGACCTCGGCAAGAAGGACGCGGCCGACGAGCCGGCCGGTGACGACGCCCCGGCCGATGACACCCCGGCCGCCGAGGCGAAGACGGACGCAGAGCCGAAGAAGACCGACGGCGGCTCCGAGGCGAAGTAGTCGTGTCCCGGGATGCGCGGC
>NZ_JBHUTX010000108.1:0-3240 GCF_042671245.1 Streptomyces sp. NPDC057099 | reverse complement strand
CAGCTAGGCGGCGGGCTGCGCCAGCCACCCCGGCAGCGCGTCGAAGTCGTCCTGCCCCAGAGCCAGCAGCATCGCGTCCGCCGGCGTCGGCTCGAACGGCTCCCGGAGCAACGGCATACCCGCCTCCACCGGAGTCCGGTTCGCCTTACGGTGATTGTCCTCCGCGCACGAGGCCACCGTGTTCAGCCACGTGTCCTGCCCGCCCCGCGACCGCGGCACCACGTGGTCCACGGTCGTCGCCCGCCTCCCGCAGTACGCGCACCGGTTCCGGTCCCGGACCAGCACGCCCCGCCTCGACCACGGTGCTCGTCTTCGGAAGGGCACCCGTACGTACTGGCAGAGCCTGATCACACGGGGCGCCGGTATGTCGACCGCGGCTCCCCGCATCCGCAGTTCGGGGTGGGACTGCTCGACGACGGCCTTGTCCTGAAGCACCAGAACGACGGCTCGGTTCAGCGTTACCGTCGACAGCGGCTCGAAGCTCGCGTTGAGTACCAGCGTGTCCCGCATACCAGCCCACCTCCCGTGTGCACCGGCCCACCCCCTGGCGGGCTGGGATCAACTCTGGCTGGGCACGCCGAGATGGACAACGCAATATCTGCTGCTCTCACGGGGGGTGACCCCCGTGCCCCCGGCAACAAAAATGCCCGCTCCTGATCAATTCCAAGACCAGGAGCGGGCAAACGTTCTGTGAACGCTGGGATCGCCGGACGACGGCTCAGCTTTCGGCGGGCACCTCGTACTCACCGATCAGCTGGGCACGCCCGATGGTGTGAAACCGCAGGTTGAAGCCCACGACGGCAGGCGAAGCCGCCGCATCCGGACCGAGCTTCTCCGTATCCACGGCGTACACCGTGAACACGTAACGATGCGAACCGTCCCCGGGCGGCGGCGCGGCACCACCGAACTCCTTGCTTCCGTAGTCGTTGCGCGCCTGGATCGCACCCTCGGGCAGACCCTCGAACGCGCCACTGCCCGCACCCACCGGCAGCTCCGTCACCGAGCCCGGAATGTCGAACAGCACCCAGTGCCAGAACCCGCTGCCCGTCGGGGCATCGGGGTCGTAGCAGGTCACGGCGAAGCTCTTGGTCTCGGGCGGGAAGCCCTCCCACCGCAACTGCGGCGAGGTGTTGCCGGCCGCGTAGACCTGAGCGTCCTGGAGCGTGGCACCCTCCTCGACATCCTTGCTCGTGACCGTGAACGACGGCACGGGCGGATGGAAGTCGTGGGGGAGCGGCCGCCGCTTGAGCTCGGTCACCTCGGTACCTCCTGATCGATTCGTTCAGTCAGCCCCGAGCCTAGGGCCTGCGTCTAGAACCAGTTGCGCTTGCTGCCGACCTCGGACAGCCACTGGTTGAGGTACGCGGTCCAGTCGGTGCCCTGGTAGTCCTGGAGCCCCACCTTGAAGGAGCGGAAGGTGTCGCTGCCCTCGCTGAACAGCCCCGGCTTCTTGTCCATCTCGAGCACCACGTCCATGGCCTGCTCGTCGGCCACGAAGCTCAGCTCGACCTGGTTCAGCCCCCGGTACTGCTGCGGCGGGTAGAACTCGATCTCCTGGTAGAACGGCAGCTTCTGCCGCGTACCCCGGATGGCACCCCGTTCCATGTCCGCGTTCTTGAACCGGAAGCCCAGCTGGATGAACGCGTCCAGGATCGCCTTCTGCGCCGGCAGCGGGTGCACGTTGACCGGGTCCAGGTCACCGGAGTCCACGGCACGCGCGATCTCCAGCTCCGTGGACACCCCGATGTTCATGCCGCGCAGCGCCTGCCCGTCGATCATCGTGATCGGGGTCTCCCACGGGATCTCCAGACCGAACGGCACCGCGTGCACCGCATTCGCCTGGAGCTCGAAGGCACCGCCCAGCCGCGACTTCGTGAACTCGATGTCCTGCTTGTACTCCTGGTCGCCGCTCTCCACCTCGACCTTGGCCTGCAGCCCGACCGAGAGCCCCTCGAT
Organism: Streptomyces sp. NPDC057099; assembly: GCF_042671245.1. Lineage (NCBI taxonomy): Bacteria > Bacillati > Actinomycetota > Actinomycetes > Kitasatosporales > Streptomycetaceae > Streptomyces > Streptomyces sp. NPDC057099. The sequence goes on along the minus strand of NZ_JBHUTX010000108.1, from coordinate 1,284 downwards.
CTGCTGGTTCACGGACCCGCCCTGGATCCGCACCTCACCCTGGACGACCCCGCCCGGGACGACGTTGACCTCGTGCAGGACCGTCTCGACCGAAGCTCCGCCGGCCCCCAGGCTCGCGAGCAGCTTCTTGAACGCCATGTCTCTCCCTCTCGCCCACTACGGGTGGATCCTTGATCCATACAAACGCGAACCGGCCGTGGCCGGTTCCATCCCCTCACCCTGGCAAGGCCGGTGCCCGCTGGCCACCCCACCGCACCACCCGTCTTGAGTACCCTCGGACGGCATGATCGCGACCCCCGACCGTACGCCCCTGTCCAGGGAGTTCTTCGACCGGCCCGTCCTCGACGTGGCCCCTGACCTCCTCGGCCGCATCCTGGTACGCACCACCCCGGACGGTCCGATCGCCCTGCGCCTCACAGAGGTCGAGGCCTACGACGGCTCCGACGACCCCGGTTCCCACGCCTATCGCGGTCGCATGGCCCGCAACGACGTGATGTTCGGTCCGCCCGGGCACGTCTACGTCTACTTCACCTATGGCATGTGGTTCTGCATGAATCTGGTGTGCGGCCCGGAGGACAAGGCGAGCGCGGTCCTGCTCCGCGCCGGCGAGATCATCGAGGGCGCCGAACTGGCCCGCACCCGTCGACTCTCGGCCCGAAACGACAAGGAACTGGCCAAAGGCCCCGCCCGACTGGCCACGGCCCTGGGCGTGGACCGCTCCCTGGACGGCACGGACGCGTGCACCCTCGAGGACACCCCTCTTCGCATGCTGACCGGCACCCCCGTCCCCTCCGACCAGGTACTCAACGGCCCCCGCACCGGGGTGTCCGGCGACGGAGCCGTGCACCCCTGGCGCTTCTGGGTCGCCGACGACCCCACGGTGAGCCCCTATCGCGCCCATGTCCCGAGGCGCCGCCGAAGTTGACGCGTCCCCGCAGGATGCGTAATGTGGCCCGAGCCGCTGAAACGAGTACGGCAATCGTCAGCACTCGGAAGCGGCCAACCCACTACCTAGTCACTCCCCTCAGCGGGGGCGAATTCGGCGTGCCCGCATGCCTGAATTCGATGCCGACAGACTCGATTATGAGTTGGACGGCGAATCGGCTAACGTAGTGAATGTCGAAAGGCCGACAGGCGAAAGCCAGAGCCCAACGGCAAATCCCGCCGACAGGGAATCGGATCGAAAAAGGATCTGATAGAGTCGGAAACGCAAGACCGAAGGGAAGCGCCCGGAGGAAAGCCCGAGAGGGTGAGTACAAAGGAAGCGACCGTTCCTTGAGAACT
>NZ_JBHUTX010000107.1:0-3448 GCF_042671245.1 Streptomyces sp. NPDC057099 | reverse complement strand
CGCACAAGACCTCTTCACGCACATCAGCCGGCCCCCGACCAACCCCCGCCACATACTCCGGCGCAGGAAGAGCCTTGCGGTCCAGCTTCCCGTTCACCGACAACGGCAGCCCATCCAGAACCACCACAGCCGACGGAACCATGTACGCCGGCAGGCGCCCGGCGGTGAAGCCCTCGACCATGCGGGCCAGCTCGGCGTCATCGGTGGCGTCGGTCCCGGTCGGCACGACGTAGGCGACCAGGCGGAGATCCCCCGGTGTGTCCTCCCGTGCGACGACCGCCACCTGGGCGACGGACGGGTGCGCTGCGACGACGGTCTGGACCTCGCCGGGTTCGATGCGAAGCCCGCGTATCTTCACCTGCTCGTCGGTCCGGCCCAGGTACTCCAGCTGGCCGTCGGTGTTCCACCGTGCGATGTCGCCGGTGCGGTAGAGCCGCTCCCCGGCGGGCGCGTAGGGGGAGGCCACGAACCGTTCGGCGGTCAGCCCGGCACGGCCGGCGTATCCACGGGCCAACTGCGTACCCGCCAGATACAGCTCACCCGCAACGCCCACGGGGACGAGGTTCAGCGCCGCGTCCAGGACATACACGCGCGTGTTGGCCACCGGCCCGCCGATGGGCACGGAACCGCCGCGCTGCGCGGGGTGACACAGCCAGGCCGTGACGTCGACCGAGGCCTCCGTCGGGCCGTAGAGGTTGTGCAGTTCGACGCGGTCCCCGAACACCTCGAAGAACTGGTCCCGGGTGGAGGCCGGCAGGGCCTCGCCCGAGCAGACCACACGCCGGAGGGACGTGCAGGCGCCTGCCGACGGCTCCGCCAGGAAGGCGTCCAGCATCGAAGGCACGAAGTGCAGTGTCGTGATTCTGTGTGCGCGCAGCAGCGTGGCCAGGTAGGAAGGGTCCCGGTGTCCGCCGGGCCTGGCCACGACGAGCGCCGCGCCCTCCAGGAGCGGCCAGAAGAACTCCCACACCGACACGTCGAAGCCGAAGGGGGTCTTCTGCACGACCCGGTCCTCGGCCGACAGACCGAACCGCTCCTGCATCCCGGACAGACGGTTCACGATGCCGGCGTGCGGCACCACCACGCCCTTGGGCCGGCCGGTCGAGCCCGACGTGAAGATCACATATGCCGGATGCCCGGGCAGCAGTGGGCCGCCGCGCTCGTCGGCCGTGACCGGGTCACTGTCCAGGTCGGCCAGCCGCGCGGCCACCGCCGGATCGTCCAGTACGACCCGTGACATGCCCTCCGGGAGCACCCCCGCCGCCCCTGTCGCCGTCACCACCACGGCCGCGCCTGCGTCCTCCACGACCGCTGCCACGCGCTCCGCCGGATGCTCCGGGTCCAGCGGCAAGTACGCCGCCCCGGCCTTGAGTACGCCCAACAGCGCCACCACCATGTCGGCGCCGCGCTCCAGGCACACGCCGACCACCGACTCCGGACCGACCCCCTGGCGGACGAGCAGCCGCGCGAAGCGGTTGGTACGCACGTCCAGTTCGGCGTACGACAGCTCGAATACGTCGGTGACGATCGCCGTGGCGTCGGGAGTGCGCGACACCTGTGCCTGGAAGAGCTCCGGCAGGGTGGCGGGCGCGATCTCCGTCGCCGTGTCGTTCCACTGCGTCAGCAGCCGGTCGCGCTCGCCGGTGGCGAGCACGTCGACCGCGCCGAGCCGCAGTTCCGGTGCCGTGACGAGGGATGCGAGGGCCCGCTCCAGACGTCGGGCCAGCTGCTCGACGGAGGCCGCCGTGAAGAGGTCCGCCGCCGCGATCACCGAACCGCGCAGTCCCTGCGGTGTTCCGTCCGCGTCGAAGACCTCGGCGGCGGTGACCTCGATGTCGAACTTCGCCGCGGGCGCCACCTTCAGGGCGTCCGCCGGCGCTGCCCCGTCGCGCCGGGGCAGCTCGGCCGTCGGCCCGTCGCCGGTGTTCTGCATGGTGAGCATCACCTGGAACAGCGGGTGCCGGGCCATCGAGCGGGTGGGGGCGAACTCTTCTACGAGCTTCTCGAACGGCACGTCCTGGTGCTCCAGCGCCGCCCACCCGGTGGTGCGCACCCGGGCCAGGACGTCGCGGAAGGTGGGATCGCCCGACAGGTCGGTGCGCAGTACGAGAGTGTTGACGAAGAAGCCGACCAGGTCCTCCAAGGCCTCGTCGGTGCGTCCGGCCACGGCCGTCCCGATCGGGATGTCGGTGCCCGCTCCGAGGCGGGAGAGCAGCACCGCGAGGGCGGCCTGCACCACCATGAACGGGGTTGCTCCCTCGGCTCTCGCCAGTTCCGCCAGGCGCCGGTGCACCTCCGCCGGGACCTCCAGCGGAATCTGGTGCCCTCGGTAGGAGGGCACCGCCGGACGCGGCCGGTCGAAGGGGAGCTCCAATTCCTCCGGGGCGTCGGCCAGCGCCTCGCGCCAGTGGGCGAGCTGCCGGGCGAGCACGCTGTCGGGGTCGTTCTCGTCGCCGAGCATCTCGCGCTGCCAGAGCGTGTAGTCGGCGTACTGGACCGGCAGCGGCTGCCAAGCGGGCTCCCGGCCCGCGCTTCGTGCCTCGTAGGCCGTGAAGAGGTCCCGGATCAGCGGTCGGGCCGACGCGCCGTCGCCGGCGATGTGGTGCAGGAGAAGCAGCAGCACCTGCTCGTCCGGGCCCGCGTCGAACAGCCAGGCGCGGAGGGGAACTTCACTGGACAGGTCGAAGGCGTGTCGCGACGCCCGGGACACGGCGTCGGGCAGGTCCGCCGGGTCGACCTGCTCCACCGCGAGTTCCCAGTCGAGCTCCTCGGCCTTCAGGATGTTCTGATGGGGCTCCCCCTTCGACACCTGGAACAGGGTGCGCAGAATCTCGTGCCGCTCGATCACATCGCGCAGGGCCGTGCCGAGAGTGTCGGGGTCCACCGCTCCTGGTAGCCGCAGCACGGTGGGAATGTTGTAGGTGGCGCTCGGGCCTTCCAGCTGACCGATGAACCACAGGCGGCGCTGTGCGTAGGACAAGGGAATCATCAGGAGTCCTCCTGGTCACGCATCGGCCGCAACGCCGGCCTTGCTGTCTGTTGTTTGCCGAGCTGTTGGGCGAGTGCCTCCACCGTCGATGCCTCCAGCAGCACCCGCAGCGGCACTTCGGCGTTCAGTGCGGTCCGGATCCGGTTGATGAGCCGGACGGCGAGCAGGGAGTGCCCGCCGAGGGCGAAGAAGTCGTCGTCGACGGCGACGCTCTCCAGACCCAGGGTTTCGGCGAACGCCTCACAGAGGAGTTCCTCGGTGTGGTTGGCCGGAGGCCGCCCGGCCTCCGGCGTGGACGAGTCCGGTGCGGGGAGCGCGTTGCGGTCGAGTTTGCCGTTGTTGGTCAGCGGCAGGGCATCGAGTTCGACCACGGCGGACGGGACCATGTGCTCCGGCAGACGACTCGCGGCGAACTCCCGCACCACCACCGACAGATCCCCACCCACCTCACCAGCCACC
>NZ_JBHUTX010000106.1:0-4130 GCF_042671245.1 Streptomyces sp. NPDC057099 | reverse complement strand
CCGGTGTCGGTGCCGCGGAGCGACGCCGGGTCGATGCCCGCACGCTCGAACGCCTCCCACGAGGTCTCCAGCAACAGCCGCTGCTGCGGATCCATCGCCAACGCCTCACGCGGACTGATCCCGAAGAACTCCGCATCGAACTCGGCTGCCCCGTAAAGGAATCCGCCGTGCCGGGTGTACGTGGTCCCCGGCCGGCCGGGCTCCAGGTGGAACAGCCGGTCCACGTCCCAGCCGCGGTCGCTCGGCATGGCGCCGATGGCGTCGCCACCGGTGGCGACGAGCTCCCACAGGTCCTCGGGGCCGGTGACGTCGCCGGGGTATCGGCAGGCCATGCCGACGATGACGATCGGGTCGGCGTCGGTCGAGGCGCGCGAGGAGCCGGCGACGACGCCCCCGCGGGCGTCCCCGGTTCCCCCACGTGTCCCGTTCTCCCCGCCTGCGCCGCTTCGACCGCCTGCCCCGCCCTCGGCGCCTTCCCCGCCTTCCTCTCCTTCGCCGGTGAGCAGCGAAAGCAGGAAGCGGGTCACCGCCTTCGGGGTGGGGTGGTCGAAGACGAGGGTGGCGGGCAGGAGCAGTCCGGTCGCGGCGGCGAGCTGGTTGCGCAGCGTCACGCCGGTCAGCGAGGTGAGGCCCAGTTCGGAGAACGGGCGCCCGTCACGGACGCGTTCGGGCGAGGCGAAGCCGAGGACTCCGGCCACGAGACCACGGACGAGGCCGGACACCTCCTGCTCGCGCTCGGCGGCATCCAGACCGGCGAGCCGGGACACCAGGCCCGCGCGGGCCGGCTCCGCGCCGCCGCCCGCGGTCTCGCGGCGGGCGCGCTTCGCTTCGGGGAGCTCGCCGAACAGGGGCCGGAGTCGCCCCGTCGTGGCCGCGGAGAGGAAACGGTCCCAGTCGACGTCGGCGACGGTGACGCACACGTCGTCCGCGTCCAGGGCCCGGTCGAGGGCCGCCAGGGCCTGCTCGGCGCCGAGTCGGCCGAGGCCGACGCGCTCGAACTCGTCGGCCACGGCTGTGCTCGCGGCCATCCCGGCGCCCGCCCACGGACCCCAGGCGATGGCGGTGGCCGGCAGCCCGGCTGCGCGGCGCCGCTCGGCGAGCGCGTCGAGGAAGGCGTTGCCAGGGGCGTAACCGCCTTGGCCGGGCATGCCCCAGGTGGCGGCGACGGAGGAGAAGAGGACGAAGGCGTCCAGCTCGGTGTCACGGGTCAGCTCGTCGAGGTTGCGGGCACCCGACGCCTTGGCGGCCAGGGCGCGTTCGAGCTGGGCGGGGGTCAGCGCGTCGAGGAGGGCGTCGTCCAGCTGTCCGGCCGTGTGCACGACGGTGGTCAGGGGAAGCTCGTCCGGTACGCCCGCCAGGACGCGCCCGAGGGCGTCGCGGTCGGCGACGTCGCACGCGGCGAACGTGACGCGCGCGCCGAGTTCGGTCAGCTCCCTGCGCAGCTCCTCCGCTCCAGCGGCCCGTTCGCCGCTCCTGCTGACGAGCAGCAGGTGGCCGGCGCCCGCCTCGGCCAGCCGGCGGGCGACCAGGGCACCGAGAGCGCCGGTGCCGCCGGTGACGAGGGCGGTGCCGCCGGGGCGCGGCCGGCCACGGTGGGCAAGCCTGCGCAGGGGGGCGGGCACCAGTCGGCGCGCGCGGACCTCGCCGCCGGGGCGCAGGGCGAGTTGGTCCTCTGTACCCACGACATCGCCATCAGCCTCGGCGTCGACGTCGGCATCGGCATCGACCTGGCCCCGCACGGCCCCGGCGAGTACGGCTCCGAGCCTTTCGACGGTGGCCGGGTCGGGCCGCTCGGGGAGGTCGAGGAGACCACCCCACCGCTCGGGGAGCTCCAGGGCCACGATCCGCCCCAGTCCCCACAGTTGTGCCTGGACGGGGTCGATGGACGGGTCCTCCACCCCGGTGGCCATGGCGCCGGTCGTCGCGTACCAGACGCGCGTACGGGCTGCCGCCGGATCGCCCAGCGACTGGGTCAGCGCGAGGGTGGCCGCGAGGCCGGCGGGCACGGCCGGGTGTCCGGGCGCGTGGCCTTCGGCGAAGGCCAGGAAGGACAGCACACCGACCGGGCGTGCCTCGTCGAGGTGCGGGCGCAACAGGGCGCTCATCTCCTCGCGATCCGCCCCCGGGTCCACGGCAACCGTGCGTACGGTGCCGCCACGCGCGGTCAGCGCGTCCCCTGCAGCGACGGCCCACGGGTGCTCCCCTGCCCCCTCGGGCACGACCAGGAGCCAGGTCCCGCCGACGACCGCTCCGGCGGTGGTGTCCACGCGCTGCCAGCGGATCCGGTACGTCAGGGCGTCGACGGCGGCCTCGGAGCGCCGCCGGCCGTCCCACCGCGAGAGCGCGGGCAGCGCCGCGCCGAGCGCGGCGAGCTCAGGCGCGTCCGGCCCCTCCTCCCCGTCAAGGCGGCCGGGGCCGGAGTCCGGCAGGAGACCCAGTTCCGTCGCGAGGGCCCTCGGGTCCCCGTCCCGTACAGCGGCCCAGAAGCGCCGCTCGGCCTCGTCTGCCGCGGGCAGCACCGGCGCCGAGGTCGAAGACGAAGAGGAAGACGAAGAGTAGGACGGAGAGGAAGAGGAGACAGAGGAGGGCGCGAGCCAGTAGCGCTCGCCGGCGAACGGGTAGGTGGGCAGTTCGACGGCGCGAGCCGTCCCGTCGGCGAAGAGCGGGGTCCAGTCCACGTCCTCACCCCGGGCGAACTCCCCGGCGAGCGCCGCCGCCGGCCCGCTCCCCTGCCCCGCGGGATCGGCAGAGGGCGCGATGACCCCCTCCGCACCGGCCGCCACCGCCGCGAGTCCGTCCAGCAGCTCCGCTCGGGTGGCGCCCAGGACGACCGCGCGGTGCTCGAAGACGGCACGGGCGGTGGCGAGGGTGTACGCCGCGTCCAGGGTGCTCGGCGCGTCCTCGCCGCCCAGGTGGCGCGCGAGCCGCAGTGCCTGCTCGCGCAGGGCGGAGGGGGTCTTCGCGGAGAGCACGAGGGGCCGGGGCGCGGCGCTTCCGCCTTCCGGTCGCTCCGGCTCGGACGGGGCCGGGGCAGGGGCCGGGGCTGACGCCAGGGCCGGGCCGGACGCCCGGGCCGGAGCCGGAGCCGGAGCCGACTCCGAGGCCGGGGGTTCTTCAAGAATGACGTGGGCGTTGGTGCCGCTGATCCCGAAGGAGGAGACCCCTGCCCGGCGCGGGTCGCTGCCCCGCTGCCAGGGGGTCGGCTCGGTGAGGAGCCGCACCGCGCCGGAGGCCCAGTCGACGAACGGCGACGCGGTGTCGGCGTGGAGCGTCTTCGGCAGCACGCCGTGACGCATCGCCATCACCATCTTGATGACACCGGCGACACCGGCGGCGGCCTGGGAGTGCCCGATGTTCGACTTGACGGAGCCGAGGTACAGCGGCCGGTCCTCGGGCCGGGCGCGCCCGTACGACGCCAGGAGTGCCTCGGCCTCGATGGGGTCGCCGAGCCGGGTCCCCGTGCCGTGCGCCTCGACAGCGTCGACATCCCCCGCGCCAAGACCCGCATTCGACAGCGCCTGCCGAATCACCCGCTCCTGCGCAAGCCCGTTCGGAGCCGTCAGACCATTACTCGCACCATCCTGATTGACCGCCGAACCCCGCACCACCGCAAGCACCCGATGCCCACGCCGCCGCGCCTCGGACAACCGCTCCAACACCACGACACCGACACCCTCACCCCACCCCGTACCCTCCGCATCCGCCGAAAACGCCCGACAACGCCCATCCACCGAAAGACCACGCTGACGCGAGAACTCCAGGAACACCCCCGGACTCGACATCACCGTCACACCACCCGCCAACGCCAGCGAACACTCCCCCTGACGCAACGACTGCACCGCCACATGCAACGCCACGAGCGAGGAGGAGCATGCGGTGTCCACGGACACCGCCGGACCCTCCAGGCCCAGGGTGTAGGCGATACGGCCGGAGGCGACACTCCCCGCGCTGCCGGTCAGTACGTACCCGTCGGCGCCCTGGGCCGGCTCCGACAGACGGGGCCCGTACTCGCCGAGGGACGTGCCGACGTACACACCGGTGTCGGTGCCGCGGAGCGACGCCGGGTCGATGCCCGCACGCTCGAACGCCTCCCACGAGGTCTCCAGCAACAGCCGCTGCTGCGGATCCAT
>NZ_JBHUTX010000105.1:0-4236 GCF_042671245.1 Streptomyces sp. NPDC057099 | reverse complement strand
GTGAGCCCCCTTCGCACATCAGCCAGCCGTCCGCCGGCGGCGCTCCAGCGCCCGGGCAGCCTTGCGCCGCCCTCCGGCCGGCACGTTCACGGACGAGCCCGCCCCGGCTCCCGGCTCCCGGCTCCAGCCGCGGATCCGCGCCGCGACCCGGGCCGGCCGCTCGTCGCCGGGCCGTACGTCGACCGGACAGACGCCGGCGGCCCCCCGCCCGAGGGCAAGGGGCCGCCGCAGTCGGCTCACGCCCAGGTGATCAGACGCTTCGGCTGCTCCAGGATCGCCGCCACGTCCGCCAGGACCTTCGAGCCCAGCTCGCCGTCGACCAGGCGGTGGTCGAAGGACAGGGCCAGGGTGGTGACCTGGCGGGGCTTCACCTTGCCCTTGTGGACCCACGGCTGGAGCTTGATCGCACCGACCGCGAGGATCGCGGACTCGCCCGGGTTGAGGATCGGCGTGCCCGTGTCGACGCCGAAGACACCGACGTTGGTGATCGTCACCGTGCCGTTCTGCATGTCCGCCGGGGACGTCTTGCCGTCCCTGGCCGTCGACACCAGCCCGCCCAGCGACTCGGCGAGCTGCGGCAGCGTCTTGGCGTGGGCGTCCTTGATGTTCGGCACGATCAGACCGCGCGGGGTCGCGGCCGCGATGCCCAGGTTCACGTAGTGCTTGACCACGATCTCCTGGGCGGCCTCGTCCCAGGACGCGTTGACGTCCGGGTTGCGCCTGATCGCGACGAGCAGGGCCTTGGCGATCAGCAGGAGGGGGTTCACGCGCAGGCCCGCGAACTCCTTGTCCTCCTTCAGCTCCTCGACCAGCTTCATCGTGCGCGTCACGTCGACCGTCACGAACTCCGTGACATGCGGCGCCGTGAACGCCGAGCCCACCATCGCCGCCGCCGTCGCCTTGCGGACGCCCTTGACCGGGATGCGGGTCTCGCGGGCGGTGTCGTACGACACCGCCGCCGGCGCGGGTGCCGGGGCGGCGGTCGCGGGGACCGCGGGGGCCTCCGGCCGCGGTGCCTGCGGCGGGGCCACCGCCGCGTGCACGTCCTCGCGGGTGATGATGCCGTCCGGGCCGGTCGGGACGACCGTCGTCAGGTCGACGCCCAGGTCCTTGGCCAGCTTGCGGACCGGAGGCTTGGCCAGCGGGCGTTCCTTGACGGCGGAGGCAGCGGGAGCGGTGGTGGCGGCCGTCGAGGGCGCGCCTCCATGGCCGTTCAGCTCCGTCTGGACCGCGGTCGAGGCCTGCTGGACCGGGACCTCCGGGCCCTTGCGGGGGCGACGGCGGGTGGACGAGGCCGCCACCCCGTAGCCGACGAGGACCGGCTGGCGGCCGGAGCCCTCCGCCTTCGGTTCCTCAGTGGTCTGCGGGGCCTGGGGGGCTTCCGCCCGCGGCTCGGCCGGCGCGGCCCCTCCGCTCACGTCGACCGCGATGATCGACGTGCCCACGTCGACCGTGGTGCCCTCGGGGAAGTGCAGGTCCCGGACCACGCCGTCGTACGGGATGGGCAGCTCGACGGCCGCCTTCGCCGTCTCGACCTCGCACACCACCTGGCCGTCGGTGACCTTGTCGCCGGGCTGGACGAACCACTTGAGGATCTCGGCCTCGGTGAGCCCCTCACCCACGTCCGGCATCTTGAACTCGCGTACGGACGCTTCCGTCATCGTCGTCACGACCCTCTCCTCAGTACGCCAGCGAGCGGTCGACGGCATCCAGCACCCGGTCCAGGTTCGGCAGGTACTCCTCCTCCAGGCGGGCCGGCGGATACGGCGCGTGGTAGCCGCCGACGCGGAGCACCGGGGCCTCCAGGTGGTAGAAGCAGCGCTCCGTGATCCGCGCGGCGATCTCCGCGCCGGAGCCGAAGAACACCGGGGCCTCGTGGACGACGACCAGCCGGCGCGTCTTCTCCACCGACGCCTGGATCGAGTCGAAGTCGAGCGGGGAGACCGAGCGCAGGTCCAGGACCTCCAGGTTCCTGCCCTCCTCGGCGGCCGCGTCCGCGACCTCCTGGCAGAGCTTCACCATCGGGCCGTAGGCGGCGAGGGTGAGGTCGGTGCCCTCGCGGACCACCTGGGCCTTGTGCAGCGGGCCCGGGATCGCCTCCGTGGCGACCTCGCCCTTGTCCCAGTAGCGGCGCTTGGGCTCGAAGAAGATCACCGGGTCGTCGCTCTGGATGGCCTGCTGCATCATCCAGTACGCGTCCGAGGAGTTGGACGGGCTGACGATCTTCAGGCCCGAGACGTGCGCGAAGAGCGCCTCGGGGGACTCCGAGTGGTGCTCCACCGCGCCGATGCCGCCGCCGTAGGGGATGCGCACGACGACCGGGAGCTTGACCTTGCCCAGGGAGCGGGCGTGCATCTTGGCGAGCTGGGTGACGATCTGGTCGTACGCCGGGAAGACGAAGCCGTCGAACTGGATCTCCACCACCGGGCGGTAGCCGCGCAGGGCCAGGCCGATCGCCGTGCCGACGATGCCCGACTCGGCGAGCGGGGTGTCGATGACGCGGCTCTCGCCGAAGTCCTTCTGCAGTCCGTCCGTCACCCGGAAGACGCCGCCGAGCTTGCCGACGTCCTCGCCCATGATCAGGACTTTGGGGTCGGCCTCCAGGGCGTGGCGCAGCGACTCGTTGATCGCTTTGGCGAGTGCCATCTTGTCGGCCATGTCAGTTGCCCCCCTCATCGGCGAACGACGCCTGGTACGCGGCGAACTGGGCGCGCTCCTCGTCGACGAGCGCGTGTCCGTCCGCGTAGACGTTCTCGAAGATCGCGAAGTGGTCCGGGTCAGGCATGGCACGGACCGCTTCGCGCACTCGTTTGCCCAACGCCTCGGACTCGGCCTCCAGTTCCTCGAAGAATCCCTCGTCCGCGTGGTTTGAGGTCTCCAGGAACCGGCGAAGGCGCAGGATCGGGTCCTTGGCCTCCCAGGCCTGGCGCTCCTCGTCGCCCCGGTAGCGGGTCGGGTCGTCGGAGGTGGTGTGGGCGCCCATGCGGTAGGTGAACGCCTCGACGAGGGTCGGGCCCTCGCCGGCGCGGGCCCGCTCCAGGGCCCAGCGGGTGACCGCGAGGCAGGCGAGCACGTCGTTGCCGTCGACCCGTACGCCCGGGAAGCCGTAGCCCTGCGCGCGCTGGTAGATCGGGACGCGGGACTGCTTCTCGGTCGGCTCGGAGATGGCCCACTGGTTGTTCTGGCAGAAGAACACGACCGGGGCGTTGTAGACCGCGGAGAAGGTGAACGACTCGGCCACGTCGCCCTGGCTGGAGGCGCCGTCGCCGAAGTAGGCGATCACCGCGCTGTCGGCACCGTCCTTGGCGACGCCCATCGCGTAGCCGGTGGCGTGCAGCGTCTGGGAGCCGATGACGATCGTGTAGAGCTGGAAGTTGTTGCTGTTCGGGTCCCAGCCGCCGTTGTTCACACCGCGGAACATGCCGAGCAGGTTGGTCGGGTCCACCCCGCGGCACCAGGCGACGCCGTGCTCGCGGTAGGTGGGGAAGACGTAGTCGTCGTCGCGCAGGGCGCGGCCCGAGCCGATCTGGGCGGCCTCCTGGCCGAGCAGCGAGGCCCACAGGCCCAGCTCGCCCTGGCGCTGCAGGGAGGTGGCCTCGGCGTCGAAGCGGCGGGTGAGCACCATGTCGCGGTACAGGCCGCGGAGCTCTTCCGGGGTGACACCGGCGACGTACTTGTCGTACTCGGCATTCTTGACGCGCTTGCCCTCGGGCGTCAGCAGCTGCACGAGCTGGGGATCGGCGGCCTTCTTCGCGGCTGCCTTCTTCGCAGGCGTGCGGGTGGTGCCCTTGGTGCCGGTGGTGCCGGCCTTGCTTCCGGCGCTGCGTCGCGATGTGCGCGCGGCAGTGCTCTCCACGGTCACGTGTGCTCCTCCGTCGGTCCGGCCCCCGGGGTTGCCGGTAGGCCAGTGCGGCTCACCTGTTCTCGGCCACCGGGGCACGGGGTGGGTGCCACTCGGCCGGGAACAGGCGTGACAGGTGCCCCGGCGAGCGCCCTGCAACAAGCACGTTACCCAGTGCTCCACATTTCTGTGAAACCCCATCTGACCTGCGATTTTGCTTGGATTTCCAAGTAAATCGGGAAGGCGGGGAAGGGGCCCTGGTCACAGCCTTGCAGGAGGCCGGAGCAACCGCACGTTAACCCGGTGACCCAGGTCACGGGAAGAGCCAACTTGTCGGCGCGGCGAAACGGCACGCGCGCGTGGGGCCCGTTTCCGGGTCCCACGCGCGCGTGGAT
>NZ_JBHUTX010000104.1:0-4328 GCF_042671245.1 Streptomyces sp. NPDC057099 | reverse complement strand
CAGGTGAAGATCCGTGGTTTCCGGATCGAGCCGGGTGAGGTCCGGGCGGCGGTGGCGGCGCATCCGCAGGTCGCGCAGGCGGCGGTGGTCGCGCGTGAGGACTCCCCGGGCGAGACCCGCCTGGTCGCCTACGTCATACCCACCGCAGCCGGAACCGACCAGGAACTTCCTTCCTCGGTACGCGTGTTCGCGGGCGAGCGCCTGCCCGAGTACATGGCCCCCTCCGCCGTCGTCGTCCTCGACTCCCTGCCGCTCACGGGGAACGGCAAGCTCGACCGTGCCGCCCTGCCCGCACCCGAACACACGGCAGGCGCGGGACGAGCCCCCGCGAACCCCCGCGAGGAGACCCTGTGCGCCGGGTTCGCCGAGGTACTCGGACTGGAACAGGTCGGAGTCGACGACGACTTCTTCGCCCTGGGCGGACACTCCCTGCTCGCCGTCCGGCTCGTCGAATGGCTGCGCACCCGGGGCGTACCCGTGTCGGTCCGCGCACTGTTCGAGACGCCTACCCCGGCCGGGCTGGCGATCGCCGCCGGCGCCGTACAGGTGGCCGTGCCGGACAACCTGATCCCGGCGGACGCCACGGCGATCACACCGGAGATGCTTCCCCTGGTCGACCTGACGGCCGATGAGATCGAGCGGATCGTCGCCACCGTCGACGGCGGCGCGGCGAACGTGGCCGACGTCTACCCGCTGGCCCCGCTCCAGGAGGGCCTGCTCTTCCACCACCTGCTGGCGCACCGAGGCCCCGACGCCTACGTCATGCCGATGGTGCTGGAGTTCGACTCGGGCCGGCGTCTCGACGCGTTCCTCGACGCGCTCCGGACCATCGTGGACCGGCACGACATCCTGCGGACCTCGATCCACTGGGAGGAACTGCGGGAGCCGGTCCAGGTGGTGTGGCGCCGCGCCACCCTGCCCGTCACCGCGGTGGACCCGGCCCCACCCGGGCACGACCCCGCCGAGCACCTGCTCGCCACCGGCGGCCACTCGATGGACCTCGGCCGGGCCCCGCTGATCAGCGTGCACACCACGACCCACGCGGCCACGGGCCTGCCGCTCGCGCTGCTGCGGATGCACCACATCGTGCAGGACCACACGACCATGGACATCCTGCTCGAAGAGGTGGCCGCCCTCCTCGCCGGACGTGCCCGGGACCTGGCGCAGCCGCTGCCGTTCCGCACCTTCGTGGCCCAGGCACGCGGTGCCTTGGCCCCGGCCGACCACGAGCGGTACTTCGCCGGCCTGCTGGCGGACGTCACCGAGCCGACCGCGCCCTTCGGCCTGGTGGACGCACGCGGTGACGGAGCCGACGTCCGGCGGGCCGAGATACCTCTAGCACCGGAACTGACGGAACAGATCCGGGACGTCGCACGCCGCCTGCGCATCAGCCCCGCGCCGATGATGCACGTGGCGTGGGCACGCTTCCTCGCGGCCGTCAGCGGCCGGGACGACGTGGTGTTCGGCACGGTCCTGCTCGGCCGGATGAACGCCGGCGTCGGATCCGACCGGGTGCCCGGGCCCTACATGAACACCCTGCCGATCCGCGCCCGCGTCGACGAGACGGGCGTCCTGACGGCCGTGTCGGCGATGCGCCGGCAGCTCGCGGAACTCCTGGAACACGAGCACGCCCCGCTCGCGGCGGCCCAGCGCAGCAGCGGCATCGCGGGCGACACCCCCCTGTTCAGCTCGTTCCTCAACTACCGCCACAACAGACCCGCGACCGGCGACGGCGACCGGAGCCGACAGCCCGAGGGAATCCGGCAGCTGCTCGCGGAGGACCGGAGCAACTACCGTCTCTCGGCGTCCGTCAACGACGACGGCCACGCCCTCGGCCTCAGCCTGGATGTCGTCGACTCGATCGACGTGGAAGCGATGGCCGGGCTGTTCCACACCGCCGTCGTCAACCTCGTGACCGCCTTGGAACGGGCACTGGACGGCGGCCCGGAACTGCCCCTCGACGCCGTGGACGTACTGTCCGCCGAGGAACGCCGACGGCTGCTCGTGGAGTGGAACGACACGGCACTGGTCGTGCCCGACGCGCCGGGAGCGGAGCTGTTCCACGCGCAGGTGGCCGCCACACCGGACGCGGTGGCCGTCGTCCTCGGCGATGTGGAGTTGTCCTACGCGGAACTGGACGAGCGGGCGAACCGGCTCGCCCATGTCCTGCTGGGCCAGGGCGTGGGTGCGGAGTCGGTGGTCGCGCTCTGCCTGCCCCGGGGCATCGAGCTGATCGTCACGATCCTGGCGGTCTGGAAGACCGGAGCGGCGTATCTGCCGATCGACCCCGCCTACCCGGCGGAACGCATCGCGTTCATGGTGCGTGACAGCGGGACCGCCCTGCTCCTCACGGACGAGGAGACGCTCGAGGACCTCCCGGCGGGCCGGGTGCGCATGCTGGCCCTGGACGACCGGTCCACCCGGACGCGGCTGACGGCCGCGCCGCCGACCGTCCCCGAAGTGACCGTGCCGAAGGAGTCGTCGGCCTACGTGATCTACACGTCCGGCTCCACCGGGCGTCCCAAGGGCGTCGTCGTCACCCACTCGGGCTTGGCCGGACTCGTCGCCGCCCAGGTCGAACACCTCGCCGTGACCCCCGACAGCAGGGTGCTGCAGTTCGCCTCCCCGAGCTTCGACGCCTCGGTGTTCGAGATGTGCATGGCGCTGCTGTCCGGGGCCCGGCTGGTGCTGGCCTCCTCGCAGGAACTCCTGCCCGGGGAGGCCCTGGCCCGGCTGATCCAGCACCACGCGGTCACCCACGCGACCCTGCCGCCCGCCGCCGTGGCGGTACTGCCGGAGGACGGACTGCCCGAGGGCCTCACCCTGGTCGTGGCGGGCGAGGCCTGCCCACCGGCCTCGGTGGCCCGGTGGTCGGCAGGCCGACGCATGATCAACGCGTACGGGCCGACCGAGACCACGGTGTGCGCCACCATGAGCCGGCCCCTGCACGGAGCGGTCGTACCCCCCATCGGCACACCTCTGTACAACACCCAGGTCTTCGTGCTCGACGACCACCTGCGGCCGGTCCCGGCGGGCGTACCCGGCGAGCTGTACGTCGCAGGTGCGGCTCTGGCCCGGGGCTACCTCGGACGCGCGGGACTCACGGCGGAGCGCTTCGTCGCCAGCCCGTTCACCGGAGACGGCACACGGATGTACCGGACCGGCGACCGCGCCTGGTGGACCGCCGGCGGACAGCTGATGTTCACGGGCCGCGCCGACGAACAGGTCAAGGTCCGAGGCTTCAGGATCGAACCGGGCGAGGTGCAGGCCGTGGTGGCCGCACACCCGAACGTGCACCAGGCGGCGGTGATCGCCCGTGAGGACACTCCCGGCGACGTTCGCCTGGTCGCCTACGTCGTGCCTGACGAGCCGAACGACGAACTGCCCAAGTCCATCAGCGAGTTCGCTGCCCGGCGACTGCCGGATCACATGACGCCCGCAGCGGTGCTCGTCCTGGACGCACTGCCGCTCACCACGAACGGCAAACTGGACCGAGCGGCCCTCCCCGCACCGGACTTCGCCGGTACGGCGGGCGGCGGCCGAGCCCCCGCCACCCGCCAGGAGCAGTTGCTCTGCGCGGCCTTCGCCGAGGTCCTGGGCATACCCGAGGTGAGCGTCGACGACGACTTCTTCGCCCTCGGCGGCCACTCCCTCCTCGCCGTACGGCTGATGAGCCGCATCCATGCCGAACTCGGCGCCGACCTCGAGATCCGGCAACTCTTCGAGGCCCCCACGGTCGCCCAGCTCGCGACCCTGCTCCCCGAGGCGCCCACGGCCCGCCCCGCCCTCACCGCCCGAGAACGCCCCGCTCACCTCCCCCTGTCGTACGCCCAGCAGCGACTGTGGTTCCTCGGACAGCTGGACGGCCCCAGCGCCGCCTACAACATCCCCGTCGTCCTGCGCCTCGCCGGCGACGTCGACCGCACCGCGCTCGACGCGGCCCTGCGTGACGTCATCGGCCGCCACGAGGTGCTGCGCACGGTCTTCCCGACCGTGGACGGCAGGCCTCACCAGCACATCACCGGCCTCGACGCCCTCGCCTGGAACCTGACGGTGACGCGCGTGGCATCGACCGACCTCGACCACACGGTCGCCGGGGCGACCGGGCATGTCTTCGACCTCTCCTCCGAAGCGCCCATCCGTGCCTGGCTGTTCGAGACGGACGCCGACGAGCACGTGATGGTACTGGTCCTGCACCACATCGCCGGCGACGGCTGGTCCACCGCCCCCCTGGCCCGGGACCTGTCGGCGGCCTATGCGGCGCGCTGCGCGGGCCGTGCGCCCGCGTGGGAGCCGCTGCCCGTGCAGTACGCCGACTACGCGCTCTG
>NZ_JBHUTX010000103.1:0-4450 GCF_042671245.1 Streptomyces sp. NPDC057099 | reverse complement strand
GCACCGGACCACGCCGCCACGGCGGGAGCGGGCAGAGGACCGGCCAACGAACGTGAAGAACTTCTGTGCGCCGCGTTCGCGGAAGTCCTCGGTCTCGAGAGTGTCGGTGTCGACGACGACTTCTTCGAGCTGGGCGGTCACTCGCTGATCGCGGTCCGTCTCGTGGAACTGCTGCGCTCCCGGGGCGTGTCGGTGTCGGTGCGGGCTCTGTTCGACACCCCGACGGTGGCCAGTCTGGCGGCTGCGGCGGGTGCGGAGCAGGTGGTGGTGCCGGACAACCGCATTCCTGCCGATGCGACCGTGATCACGCCGGAGATGCTGCCGATGGTCGACCTGTCGGTCGCCGAGGTCGAGCGGATCGTCGCCACGGTCGAGGGCGGTGCGGCGAACGTGGCGGACGTCTATCCGCTGGCCCCCTTGCAGGAGGGCCTTCTCTTCCATCACATGCTCGCCGAGGGCGGCGAGGACGCCTATGTGATGCCGGCGGTGCTGGAGTTCGACACCCGCGAGCGGCTCGACAGGTTTGTGGCCGCCTTCCAGAGCGTGGTGGACCGCCAGGACATCTACCGGACGTCGCTCGTCTGGGAGGGGCTGCGTGAACCGGTCCAGGTGGTGTGGCGCCGTGCTCCGCTGCACATCAGGGAGACGGAACTGGACCCCCACGGCTCCGACCCGGTAGCCGAGTTGGTCGCGATCGGCGGGATGACGATGGACCTCGGCCGCGCCCCGCTCATCGACCTGCACATCGCGGCGGACCCCGGCGCCGACCGCTGGCTCGCTCTCCTGCGTGTGCACCACGTCGTGCGCGACGGCACCGGGCTGGAGGTTCTGCTGGGTGAAGTGGAGGCCTTCCTAGAGGGACGGGAGGCCGAACTGCCCGAGCCCCTGCCGTACCGGAACTTCGTGGCGCAGGCACGCGGCGGCATCGCGCGTGCCGACCACGAGCGGTACTTCGCCGACCTGCTGGGCGACGTCACGGAGCCGACCGCGCCGTTCGGGCTGGTCGACGTGCGCGGGGACGGCTTGGACGTGGCCCGGGCGCAGATCACGCTCACCACGGAGCTGGACGAACGGCTGCGTGCGGCCGCCCGCCGCGCCGGCGTGAGCCCGGCGACGGTGATGCACGTGGCCTGGGCACGGCTCGTGGCGGCGCTCAGCGGACGCGACGACGTGGTCTTCGGCACCGTGCTGTTCGGGCGGATGAACGCCGGAGCGGGCGCGGACCGGGTCGCCGGCCCGTTCATCAACACGCTCCCGGTCCGGGTCCGTTTCGACGAACAGGGCGTACTGGCAGCGGTGTCGGCGATGCGGAGCCAGCTGGCGGCGCTGATGGAACATGAGCACGCCCCGCTGGTCGTGGCCCAGCAGGCCAGCGGGGTGGCCCCCGAGGCACCCCTCTTCACGACCTACATCAACTACCGACGCAACACCGGGCAGGACCTGGACGAGCGCTGGGACGGGGCGATGGAGGGCACCCGGCTGGTGTTCGCCCACGAGCGCACCAACTTCCCGGTGGGTGTCTCGATCGCCGACGACGGCCGGGCCCTGGTGTTGTTCGTGGACGCCGTCGCGTCCGTGGACGCGGAAGCCGTCGGTGTACGCCTCCGCAACGCTGTCGAGGGCCTGGTGTCCGGGCTGGAAGCCGCTCTGGACGGAGGTCCGGATCTGCCGCTGAGCGCGGTGGACGTGCTGGACGACAGTGAGCGTCACCGGCTGCTGGTGGAGTGGAACGACACCACGGCGGACCTCGTTCCCATGACGCTGCCGGACCTGTTCGAGGCGCAGGTGGCGCGGACGCCGGACGCGGTGGCGGTCGTCGCCGAGGGCGTCCGGTTGTCGTACGCGGAGCTGGACGCGCGGGCGAACCGGCTCGCCCGGCTGCTGGCCGGCCAGGGAGCCGGACCGGAGTCGGTGGTCGGCGTGTGCCTGGAGCACGGCGTCGACCGGGTGGCGGCGCTGCTGGGCGTACTGAAGTCCGGGGCTGCGTATCTGCTGATCGAGCCGGAGCAGTCGACGGAGCGTACGGCTGCCCTGGTCGCGGACACCGGCCTGGCCCTGACGGTGACGGCGGCCGGTCCTGCCCGGGCGCTGCCCCGGGGGGTGACACGGGTGGTGCTGGACGATCCGGAGACAGTCGGGGAACTGGCTGCTCTGGCCCCCGAGGGTGTGGTCCGCGACGGGCTGCGGCCGGAGCATCCGGCCTGCGTCACGGTCGCGTCGGACCCCTCCGGGCAGCCGCCGGCCGTAGTGGTCGAGCACCGGTCGATGGCGGGCCTGCTGATGGCGCGGGCGGCGTCCGAGCCCGGCCAGGAGGACCGGGGCACGCGGCTGCCGGTGCCGACACCCTCCCTGGTGTCCGAGACGTTCGGCCCGCTGGTGTCCGGCGGCCGCGTCGAACTTCTTCCGGAAGGGGGGACGGCGGACCGGCGGGCCACCATGAACGCCCGGGTCTACGTACTGGACAGGCGACTGCGCCCCGCTCCGGTCGGTGTCACGGGTGAGCTGTACGTCGCCGGGGCCGGTACGGCGCGCGGCTACCTGGGCCGTGCGGCCCTGACCGCCGAGCGCTTCGTGGCATCCCCGTTCTCGGCGACCGGTGAACGGCTGTACCGCACCGGGGACCTGGCCCGGTGGAGCGCCGACGGACGGATCGAGTATCCGGCCCGCGCGGCGGCGAAGGCCGGCAGCGGACCGGAGGCCACGGCCGAGCCCCAGTCCGGCACCACGGGCACCGCCAGGAACCGCAAACCGGCGAACGTGCGGGAGGAGATCCTGCGCAGCCTGTTCGCCGACGTCCTCGGAGTCCGGAACCTCAGTGTCGACGACGACTTCTTCGCCATCGGCGGCCACTCCCTTCAAGCGGTCCGGCTGGTCAGCCGCATCCGGTCGGTGCTCGGCGTCGAGATGCCGTTGCGCATGCTGTTCGAGGCGCCCACGGTCGCCAGGCTCGCGACCCATCTGGCCCACTCGACGGAGGCGGCCCGAACGGCGCTCACAGCCGCCGAGCGGCCCGACCGTGTACCGCTGTCCTTCGCCCAGCAGAGGCAGTGGTTCCTCGGCCAGCTGGAGGGCCCGAGCGCGACGTACAACGTAAGGTCCGTGCTGCGCCTGACGGGCGAGGTGGACAAGGACGCACTCGACGCCGCCCTCCGGGACGTCATCGTGCGGCACGAGGTGCTGCGCACGGTGTTCCTGACGGCCGACGGCGAGCCCTACCAGCACATCCTCGACGTGAACGACCTGTCCTGGGCGCTTCGGACGACGCAGGAGACACCGGCCGGGCTCGAGAAGGCCATCGCGGACGCCGAGGCGTACGCGTTCGACCTCGCCACCGAGATTCCGATCCGGGCCTCGCTGTTCGAAGCCGGGACGGAACGCGTGCTGGTTCTGGTGATGCACCACATCGTCGGCGACGGCTGGTCCATGGGACCGCTGGCCCGGGACCTGTCGGTGGCGTACACGGCGCGGTGCGCGGGCCGTGCGCCCGAGTGGGAGCCGCTGCCGGTGCAGTACGCCGACTACGCACTGTGGCAAAAACAGTTGCTGGGCAACGAGGGCGACGCAGAAAGTCTGATGGCACGTCAGGTCAGTTACTGGCGCGAGACCCTGGCAGGTGCGCCGGAGGAGCTGGAGCTGCCGTTCGACCGGCCGCGTCCGGCCGTGGCCTCGCATCGCGGGCACCACGTGGCACTGGAGATTCCGGCCGAGGTGCACGCGCGGCTGGCGGAGGTGGCCAGGTCCGAGGGCGTGACGATGTTCATGGTCCTCCAGGCCGCGCTGGCGGTGCTGCTGTCGCGCCTCGGCGCGGGCACCGACATCCCGATCGGCTCGCCGAACGCAGGGCGTACGGACGAGGCGCTCAACGACTTGGTCGGTTTCTTCGTGAACACCCTGGTCCTCCGTACGGACCTGTCGGGTGATCCCACGTTCCGTGAGGCGCTGGGCAGGGTGCGGGAGCGGAGTCTGTCGGCGTTCGCGCGCCAGGACGTGCCGTTCGAGAAGCTGGTCGAGGAACTCGCTCCGACCCGCTCACTCGCCCGCCACCCGTTGTTCCAGGTCATGCTCACCCTGCAGAACAACGATGAGGCAGAGCTCAGCCTGCCCGGTCTGGCAGTGGAGGGGCTGCGCGGCGGCTCCTCCGTGGCCAACTTCGACCTGGACTTCTCGGTCGAGGAACAGTTCGACGAGACCGGTACGCCGGCCGGACTGACCGGTTCGCTGCGCGCGGCGGCGGACCTGTTCGACGCGGACACCGCCGGCCGGATCGGGGAGCGGCTGCAGCGCGTCCTCACGGCACTGGCCGACGATCCGCAGCAGACCGTCGGTTCTGTGGATGTCTTCGGTGTGGGTGAGCGGCGTCGGGTGTTGGTGGAGTGGAACGACACGGCGGTTGAGGTTGTGCCGGGGACGGTGCCGGGGTTGTTCGAGGCGCAGGTGGTGCGGACGCCGG
>NZ_JBHUTX010000102.1:0-4531 GCF_042671245.1 Streptomyces sp. NPDC057099 | reverse complement strand
GGCCTGGCCCGGCCGGGCATTCTCCGGCCGGGCCAGGCCCGGGGCGGTCGCTCGGGGGCGTCCTGCTCGCCCCCGGGCGGCTTACTCGCTCCCCTGCGGCTGCTGGGCCTGCTGCTCGGCGACGGCCTTGCGGACCTCGTCCATGTCCAGGCCCCTGGCCTGGCCGATGACGTCGGTCAGGGCGGCCTCGGGCAGGGCACCCGGCTGGGCGAACACGGCAACCTGGTCGCGGACGATCATCAGCGTGGGAATCGACTGGATACCGAAGGCCGCGGCCAGCTCCGGCTGCGCCTCGGTGTCCACCTTGCCGAACACCAGGTCCGGGTTCTCCTCCGCCGCCTTCTCGTAGACCGGGGCGAACTGCTTGCACGGCCCGCACCAGGACGCCCAGAAGTCGATCAAAACGAACTCGTTGTCCGTGACCGTCTGGTCGAAGTTCTCCTTGGTGAGCTCCACGGTGCTGCTCATGGTGTAAATCCCTCTTCCTGGTGTGGGGGCAAACCGTCGGCACAACACGGCCGACCTGGTGGGTATTCCGCGCCCCTACCCGTGTGGCCAGGGCGCACACCACCCACCAGACTGACCCCATGACGGAAACGGAAACCAACGCGTACGACGTCGTGGTGCTCGGGGCCGGGCCCGTGGGGGAGAACGTCGCAGACCGCGCCCGAGCGGCCGGACTGACCACCGCGGTCGTGGAGAGCGAACTGGTCGGCGGCGAGTGCTCGTACTGGGCGTGCATGCCCAGCAAGGCCCTGCTGCGGCCGGTCATCGCCCGGGCGGACGCCCGCCGCGTACCCGGCCTGAGCCAGTCGGTGCAGGGCCCCCTCGACGCCGCCGCGGTCCTCGCCCACCGGGACTACTTCACCTCCCACTGGAAGGACGACGGCCAGGTCGGCTGGCTCGACTCCATCGGCGCCGACCTGTACCGCGGCCACGGACGGCTCACCGGCCCCCGTACGGTGACGGTGACCGGCTCCGACGGCGCCGAGCACGTCCTGACCGCCCGGCACGCCGTCGCCGTCTGCACCGGAAGCCGCGCGTCCCTGCCCAGGCTGCCAGGAGTCGACGAGGTCAAGCCGTGGACCAGCCGGGAGGCCACCAGCTCCCCGAGCGTGCCCGGCCGGCTGATCGTGGTCGGCGGCGGCGTGGTCGCCACCGAGATGGCCACGGTCTGGCAGTCCCTCGGCTCCCAGGTCACCATGCTGGTCCGCGGCAAGGGCCTGCTTCCCAGGATGGAGCCCTTCGCCGGGGAACTGATCGCCGAGGCGCTCACCGAGGCCGGCACGGACGTCCGCACCGGCACGTCGGTCGAGTCGGTGACCCGCGAGGGCGGCACCGTCGTGGCCGTCACCGACAAGGGTGACCGCGTCGAGGCCGACGAGATCCTCTTCGCCATCGGCCGCGCGCCACGCACCGACGACATCGGCCTGGAGACGATCGGCCTGGACCCCGGCTCCTGGCTGCCGGTCGACGACAGCCTCCGCGTGACCGGCCACGACTGGCTCTACGCGGTCGGCGACGTCAACCAGCGCGCCCTGCTCACCCACCAGGGCAAGTACCAGGCGCGCATCGCGGGCGCCGCCATCGCCGCGCGGGCCATGGGGGAGACCCTCCTCGCCCAGCCCTGGGGCGCCCACAGCGCGACCGCCGACCACGCCGCCGTCCCCCAGGTCGTCTTCACCGACCCGGAGGCGGCGGCGGTGGGCCTGTCCCTGGCCGAGGCCGAGCAGGCAGGGCATCGCGTGAAGTCCGTCGATGTGGACCTCTCCACCGTCGCCGGCGCCGGCCTCTACGCCGACGGCTACAAGGGCCGCGCCCGCATGGTCGTCGATGTCGAGGCCGAGATCCTCCGCGGCGTGACCCTCGTGGGCCCCGGCGTGGGCGAACTCATCCACTCCGCGACGATCGCCGTGGCCGGCGAGGTCCCGGTCAGCCGCCTGTGGCACGCGGTCCCGTCCTACCCGACGATCAGCGAGGTGTGGCTCCGGCTGCTGGAGGCGTACCGGGACGCGTGACCGGCCGGGCCGGGGCGGGCCGCGGGCCCGTCCGCAGGCCACCGGCGGCCGGGACGGGGCCTCAGGCGGGCGGCGGGGCTCGCCCAGCGGCGGCCGGTGGCCGGGACGGGGCCTCAGTTCCGAATCAGCAAGAGGACACACGGGTGGCGTGGAAGCGGGTCCTCGGCTAGGAGATTCGGGGTGTGGACATGGGCGTCACGGTAGCTGAGGCGTCTGGCGGGCCGCCTCTGGTTTTTCCGTTCGCTACGGCAGCTCGAAGCCGAGTGCCCGCGCGGCCTCCTCCGGCGTCGGATGGGCCCAGCGCTCCGCCATCGCCAGGTTGGACGACAGCGAACGCGGCTCGGCCCGGTCCAGATACAGGACACCGTCGAGATGGTCCGTCTCGTGCTGCACGATCCGTGCGGGCCAGCCGGAGAACACCTCGTCCAGCGTGCAGCCGTGCTCGTCCTGCCCGGTCAGCCGCACCTCGGCGGGCCGCGCCACCACCGCCTGCCAGCCCGGCACACTCAGACAGCCCTCGAAGAACGCGGCCCGCGCGCCGCCGGCCGGCTCATAGGCGGGATTGACCAGCACCCGGAAGGGCTGGGGCACCCGCCCGCGCGCCAGACGCACGTCCTCCGGCACCGGAGCGGGGTCCTCGATCACCGCGATCCTGAGCGGCACACCGACCTGGGGCGCCGCCAGACCGACCCCCGGCGCCGCGCGCATGGTGACCCGCAGGGCCTCGACGAACCGGGCCAGCAGCGCGGGCTCCAGCTGACCGTCGTACGGCTCGGTGCCCCGCCGCAGCACCGGGTCCCCGGCCGCGACGATGGTCAACGGGACGCCGTCCGCGAGGAGTTCCTCGACCCGCTCGGCCAGCGGTGCGCGCTCACTCGGAGTTCCCATCGCGTCAGGATGACACGGCACCCTCCCCGCTCGCGTGACGCACGTCACATGCACTGGTCGGGAACTGAACGCCCCTCCGCCCCGACTACTGCACCGCAACACCACCACCGTCCCGCGAACGACGACCACCGCAACGGCCAAGAAGACGTCCCCCGGAGAAGCCCGCCGATGACCACCGCTCCCTCGACCACCACGGACGAGGCCCCGCAACCAGCCACCCCGGCACCCTCGAAGAGCAACTGGGCCCCCTTGCGCCCGCTCGTCCTTCGGCTGCACTTCTACGCCGGGGTACTGGTGGCGCCGTTCCTCCTCGTCGCCGCCGTCACCGGCCTGCTGTACGCCGCCTCCTTCCAGGTCGAGAAGGTCGTGTACGACCACGAACTGACCGTCCCCGTCGGCGACCGGAAGCTGCCGATCAGCGAGCAGGTGGCCGCCGCCCGCAAGGCCCACCCCGAGGGCACCGTCTCGGCCGTACGCCCCTCGCCCGAGGCGGACGCGACGACCAGGGTCATGCTGTCCGGCGTCCCGGGCGTCGACGAGGGCCACGCGCTCGCCGTGTTCGTCGACCCCTACACCGCGAAGGTGCGCGGCTCCCTCGAACAGTACGGCTCGACCGGCGCGCTGCCGCTGCGCACCTGGATCGACGAGTTCCACCGGGACCTCCACCTGGGCGAGACAGGGAGGTACTACAGCGAGCTGGCGGCCAGTTGGCTGTGGGTGATCTCGGC
This sequence comes from Streptomyces sp. NPDC057099, assembly GCF_042671245.1. NCBI lineage: Bacteria > Bacillati > Actinomycetota > Actinomycetes > Kitasatosporales > Streptomycetaceae > Streptomyces > Streptomyces sp. NPDC057099. The sequence goes on along the minus strand of NZ_JBHUTX010000102.1, from coordinate 897 downwards.
GGGCGGGCTGGTGCTGTGGTTCTCCCGCCGCCGTGCCCTGCGCAAGGTGCGGGGGACGAACGGACGGCGCCGCACGCTCGGACTGCACGGCAGCGTCGGTGTGTGGGCGGCGGCCGGGTTCTTCTTCCTCTCGGCGACCGGTCTCACCTGGTCGGCCTACGCCGGGGCCAACATCGACGAGCTGCGCACCTCGCTGGGCCACGCCACCCCGTCGGTGTCGGCGGCGGCGGGCGGCGAACACGCCGGCCACGGCTCCGCTGCCGGCCAGGCGGGAGACGCCGCGCACGGCGTGGGCCTGGACAAGGTCCTGGCGGCGGCGCGGGCCGAGGGTCTCGGCGACCCGGTGGAGGTCGTGCCGCCGGCCGACGCGACCTCGGCGTACGTGGTCAAGCAGGTGCAGCGCAGCTGGCCCGAGAAGCAGGACTCCGTCGCGATCGACCCGTCCAGCGGCGAGGTCATGGACGTGCTGCGGTTCGCCGACTACCCCGTGCTCGCGAAGCTCACCCGGTGGGGCATCGACCTGCACACCGGCATCCTGTTCGGCCTGGCCAACCAGATCGTCCTGATGCTGCTCACGCTCTCCCTGATCCTGCTGATCGTGTGGGGCTACCGCATGTGGTGGCAGCGCGGCCGCGGCTCCGCCTTCGGTCGGCCGATCCCGCGCGGCGCCTGGCAGCAGGTGCCGCCGCAGATCCTGGTCCCGCTGCTGGCCGGCGTCGCCGTGCTCGGCTACTTCCTGCCGCTGTTCGGAATCCCGCTGGCGGCCTTCCTCGCCGTCGACATCCTGCAAGGCGAGATCGCCTACCGGCGGGGGCGGCGCTCGTACGGAACCGGGACGCCCGCGCGGTAACGGACGGCCCTCTGATACGAGCGGTGCCCGGCTCCCCAGGGAGCCGG
>NZ_JBHUTX010000101.1:0-4591 GCF_042671245.1 Streptomyces sp. NPDC057099 | reverse complement strand
GTGTCGACACCGTCGTCGGGCTCGACGCCGGCGCCGACGGTGGTGGTGTCCGGACGGTGTCTCCGGCGCGGTGGTCAGGCAGGTGCGTCCGGCTTCGCGATCACCGTCTCCGGCACCTGCACGGTCCGTAGCACGCCATCGCCCAGATGCAGGATCGCCCGCCCCGGACGGGCCGCGCCCAGCCGGCTGCGCGGCACCTTGACGCCGATCAGTTCGCCGTCGCTCATGTTCTGCGGCTTCAGCAGCAGCCCGCACCGGTTCCGGCGGGCCTCGGTGTGCCAGCCGGAGAAGCCGGAGGAGAGCCGGTCGGTCTGGCCGGCGATCACCAGACCCCGGCCGGTCTCGGCACCGGACTTGGCGATCTTCGTGAGGACGGGTTCGGCCTTCGTCTTCAGCAGCAGGTCGGCGTCGTCGAGGAGCACCACGGCCCCGTCGGGCGAGGAGGCCAGCGCCTCCTCCAGGGCCGTGGGGTCGATGTCGGACTCGTCGAACACCGCGAGCACGCCGGGCCGTCCGGCGAGGTCCCGCAGCGGCGAGCGGGCGGGAGCCCCGATCACGACGGGGGTGCCGGACGCGAGCAGCGACAGCGCGACCGTCGACAGGACGGTGCTGCGTCCGGACCGGGCCGGGCCCGCCACCAGGAAGGTCGGCGTCATCGAGAAGTCCGGCCCGAAGGCGGTCAGTTCATCGCCGCCGACGCCGGCCGGCGCCCAGCGCGGGTGCGGCCACGGCTGCGGCGCGTAGCCGGCCGCCTCCTCCCAGGTGAGCCGGTCCGGCAGGGTGTCGACGCGGAACGGCCGGGTGGCGGCAGGCAGGTGAGCCGACCGCTCACGGCACTGCCCGGCGATCCGCTGGAGGGCCGCGGCCTGCGCCTGGCCCCCGGGGTCGTCCGTGAGGAGCGCGATCTGCACCTCCGCCTTGTCGGCGGCGCGCAGGGCCCGGCCCGGCGGGATCTCGTCGGGCACCTTCCGCTGGGTCACGCCGATCATGCCGTACTCGGACTTGTCGTTCAGCTTCAGGACGAGCTTGTCCTCGGTGGAGTTGCCGACCCGGCTGGAGAACAGCGCCCGGTCACCGCTCATCACCAGGTGGATGCCGACGCTCGCGCCGTCCCGGAGCAGGGTCTGCACCCCGGACAGCAGGTTCCCGGAGTCGTACTCGCCGAGCTGCTTGTCGAAGACCTCCCACCGGTCGATGAACAGCACGATGTGCGGCGGCCGTTCGTCCTCGGGCAGCGCGCGCCTCAGTTCCGTCAGGTCGGCGCTGCCGCGGGCGGCGAGCATCTCCTGCCGCCGGCCGAGCTCCGCCGTCAGCCGGGCGAGCAGCCGGGCCACCCGGTCCGGCTGGGTGCGCTGGGTGACGGCGCCGACGTGCGGCAGTCCTTCCATGGCGAGCAGTGCGCCGTTGCCGCAGTCGATGCCGTACAGGTGCAGCTGGGCCGGAGTGTGGGCCAGGGCCAGCATGCCCGCGAGCGTGCGCAGGGTCTGCGAACGGCCCTGCCGGGGCGAGCCGACGATGTGCAGGTGTCCGAGCGTCGCCGGGTCGAGCACCAGGGGCAGCCGGGCCTGTTGGGCGGGCAGGTCCACCACGCCGTACGCGACGGGCGCGAGGTCGTAGTCCGAGCCCGGGGCGGGCGGCAGGTCGCCGGTGACCAGCTTCTCGGGCAGCGGCTGGAGCCAGGGGCTGTGCTGCGCGGGGATGCCCATCTCCCGGTCCGCGTCGCGGATCGCCTTGACGAGCCCGGTGAGGTCGGTCTCCACCTCGGCGGGGGCGGCGCCCGCGCCCCGCGGCCGGGGCGGGAGCGGCTCACCGAGCCGCTCCCAGCCGACCGTCACCGCCCAGGGTGCCGGCAGCGAGGTCGCCGCTGCTCCGGGCCGACGGCCACCGACCCGTCCGGACTGGAACGGCACGAGGGAGTTCTGGCCGAGCCGCACGTAGGCGCGGCCGGGGTTGCTCTGCGAGATCCCGGCGGCTTCGGTGGAGTTGATGACGTCCTGGCTCTCGCCGGAGTCCGTCACCCGCAGCGCGATGCGCAGGTTGGTGTTGGCGCGGATCTCCGAGGAGACGACGCCGCTGGGGCGCTGTGTCGCCAGGATCAGGTGGATGCCGAGGCTGCGGCCCCGCTGCGCGATGTTGACGAGGCCCTTCACGAAGTCCGGCAGGTCGCGCACCATCGAGGCGAACTCGTCGATGACGATGAGCAGTCGGGGCATCGGGGGGTGGCCCGCCGGGTTGCGCTCCAGCGCGTCGACGTAGTCCTCGATGTCCTTGGCGCCGGCCGCGGCGAGGATGTGCTCGCGCCGGGTGAGCTCCGCCGTCAGGGACACCAGGGCCCGCTCGACGAGGTGGGCGTCGAGGTCGGTGACCATGCCGACGGTGTGCGGCAGGTCCACGCAGTCCTTGAACGCGGAGCCGCCCTTGTAGTCGACGAGGACGAACGTCATCGCGTCCGGACGGTTCGCCACCGCGAGGGAGGCGACAAGCGTCTGGAGGAGTTCGGACTTGCCGGAGCCGGTGGTACCGGCGACCAGCCCGTGCGGGCCGTCGCGCCGCAGGTCGAGGTGGAACGGGCCGTCCAGGGAGACGCCGACGGCCGCCCTGGTCGAGCGGCCCCCGGCGTTCCAGCGGGCGCGGATGCCATCGGCCCGCGGCGGGTCGAGGGCGAGGACGTCGAGCAGCCGCGCGGAGCCGGGGAGCACCGCGGCCTCCTCGTCGGCGCCGCCCGGGTCGCGCAGCGGGCCCATCGCGCGGGCCAGCGAGCGGCACCAGTCCTGGGACACCGCGTCGGGCCGGATGCCCCCGACGGTGCCCCTCCCGGAGCGTCCCACCCGCAGGGTTCCGCCGGGCTCCTCGACGGCGACGGCGTGGCACTCCTCGGGCAGCAGCCGCTCCTCGGCGTCCAGGCAGACCGCGCGGACGCCGACGGACGGTCCGTCGCGCAGGATCTGCGCCACGCCGGGCAGCGAACGCAGCCTGCGGGCCCCGTCGAGGACGACGAGCACATCGGGTCCGGCGGGCCGGCTGCGCCGGTCCTCCCGTCCGGCGCGCTCGGCGATCAGCGCGGTCAGTTCGGCGACCCGGCGGGCGCAGCTCTCCGTGCCGTAGCCGATGCTGGCCGGGGTGTCGCCGGACTTCTTCCGCACGTGCGGCAGCCAGCGCAGCCAGGACCAGCCGTCCCGGCCGGGGCCGCCGGTCGTCAGCAGGTGGATCTGGAGGTCACGGGGGCTGTGCAGGACGGCGGCCTGGGCCACCGCCCACCGTGCCACGGCGCGCGCGGCCGGGCCCTCGCCGGCGATGCCCAGGACGTCGTGCTCGCGCAGCGGCACGGTCACCGGGACGTCGTACGCGGTCCACGGGTCCTGGCGGCGGTGTTCGTCCTTGGTCGGATCCTGGAGCACCACGTCGGAGGGCAGGTCGGCGGTCCCGATGCGCAGTTCCAGGAAGTCGGCGTCCGAGGTGCGGCGTTCCCACAGGCGGTGCCGGGGGCCGACGGCGGTCAGGACGACCTCGGCCGGGTCCGGGAAGCCACGGCGCCGGGCGGTGCGTTCGGCCGTCAGGGCCTGCTCCGCGTCACCCTCGATGCGCGCCTTCTTCTCCTCGTAGGCGGCGACCGCCTCGGAATGGGACTGCTGTCCGTTGCGCCGGCTCATCAGGTGGTTGCCGACGATCACGACCGGGGAGAGCAGCCCGAACAGCAGCATCGTCCAGCGGCCGAGAATCAGCGCCCCGGCCACCGCCATCACCAGCGGGGCGGCCGCGGCGAGCCACGGGAGCGGCCGGGGGCCGGGGGACGCGGGCGGGGAGGGCAGGGTGAAGCGGGTGGCGTTCTCGGCCGGCCGCAGCCGCGGGGGCCGGTTGTAGTCCCAGCCGGTGCCGTCCTCCGACGGCTCCACGGCCGCGTCCGCCTTCTGCGGGAGGGCGAGTTCGAGCAGGCAGCCGCCGACGAGGAGCTGCGCTCCGGCCGGCCAGGCGGTCGCCTCGGCGAGGTCCTCACGGTCCAGTTGGAGGGTGCCGCCGTCCGGCGCGGAGGCGTCGGGCGCCACGCGGCAGCGTCCTCCGGGCCCCACCGTCAGGACGGCGAACGGCCGCTCGGGTACGGTGCGCAGCACCTGGGCGGCCCCGTCGCGCGCCAGCCCGATCCGGTACTCGCCCATGTCGAGCCGGTGCACCGCGCCCGCCCCGGTCCCGCCGACCGCGCGGACCTCCGCCAGCCCGTCGGGTTCGGCCGACGAGGTACCGGCCGGACGGCCCAGGCCCACGACGGCCGCGTGGTGGAGCGGTGCGTCCCGCAGCCGCATGTCCGCGGGCAGCAGCCGGTCGCCTACGTACAGGCCGAGACCTTCCGGGGGCCGGACGCCTCCGGCCCCGGCCAGCGCCTCCGCGACGCCGCCCACGGGCGTGTCGGGGTCGGCGTCGAGGTGGACGTCGAACGCATCACCCTCCCCATCGACCACGGTCAACATCAACGACACGAAACGTCCTCCAGCCAGCGTGTTTGCGGGGGCGCGGGAGCCGTGTTCGGCAGCTCTCGCGCCACTGACGGGACCTACGGGGCCCGCCCGCAGACGGTTCACGGAGGGGTGCGTGAACC
>NZ_JBHUTX010000100.1:0-4707 GCF_042671245.1 Streptomyces sp. NPDC057099 | reverse complement strand
GGGGCCGCGTCGGGGGGTGTCCGTCCTCGGAACGGCGCGATGGGGTCGGACGCCGACTGACTGTTCGTTGACGCGCCAACCGCTGCGGGCGGACACCCCCCGACACGTGCCCTTCTCGCCGTACGCGGGTGCGGGCGCGTCGTGGCTCAGCTGCCACCGGCCTGCCGCTCGGCTGCGGGCTGCGGGCTGCGGGCGCGCTCGGCTCGGCTTGGCTGCCGCCTGCCGCCTGCGGGCGCCGGCCCCGCTTGGCTGCGGGCTCCCGCTGGCCGCCCCAGCTGCGGGCATGCATGCCTCCCCCAGTTCCTTAAGGGCCTGGGAGGTGCCCCCAGGGCGGCACGGGTGGGCGCGGCGGTGCCCCGTTTCGCCGGGTTGCGGTCCCAGTCGGCTCCGGCACCGACGCCGGGTGTCCTACAGGCGTCCCAGAACCTGTGCCAGCAGGGAACCCATCCTCGTCGCCGAGTCGCGGCCCGCCTGCAGTACCTCTTCGTGGTTCAGCGGCTCGCCCGTCATGCCCGCTGCGAGGTTGGTCACCAGGGAGATGCCGAGAACCTCCGCACCCGCCTCCCGCGCGGCGATCGCCTCGAGGACCGTCGACATGCCCACCAGGTCCGCGCCGATGACGCGGGCCATGCGGATCTCGGCCGGAGTCTCGTAGTGCGGGCCGGGGAACTGGGCGTAGACGCCCTCCTCCAGGGTGGGGTCGACCTCCTTGCACAGGGCGCGCAGGCGCGGGGAGTAGAGGTCGGTGAGGTCGACGAAGTTGGCGCCGATGATGGGGGAGGTGGCCGTGAGGTTGATGTGGTCGCTGATCAGGACCGGCTGGCCGGGGCGCATGCCCTCGCGCAGGCCGCCGCAGCCGTTGGTGAGGACGATCGTCTTGCAGCCGGCCGCTACGGCGGTGCGGACGCCGTGGGAGACGGCGGCCACGCCGCGGCCCTCGTAGTAGTGCGTGCGGCCCAGGAAGACCAGGGCGCGCTTGTCGCCGATCTTGTACGAGCGGATCTTGCCTCCGTGGCCCTCGACCGCCGGGGGCGGGAAGCCGGGCAGCTCGGTGACCTGGAACTCGGCGTCGGGGACGCCCAGGGCGTCCACGGCCGGGGCCCAGCCGGAGCCCATCACGAGGGCGACGTCGTGGGTCTCGGCGCCCGTGAGTTCGCGCAGGCGGGCGGCGGCGGCGTCGGCGGAGGCCCTGGGGTCGATCGGGGCGGCGCCCTGGATGTCGTCCGGAAGAAGAGATGCGTTCACGCCGACGAGGGTAGCCGGTGAATGCCTACGCGCGTAGATGGTGGAGCCAACGGGGTGGCGATCGTTGTCTTGTCGTTTCCGACAGACGGAGGCTCAGCAGGGGCGCTTGCGGAGTTCCATCACATAGTCGTGCGGGGCGCCCGCCGATTCGGCCGCGTCGGCGATCTCGCCCAGGTAGCGGGCGGAGGGCAAACCGCCCTCGTAGGCGTTGAGGGCGTAGGACCAGGCCGGCTCGTCGGCCTCCAGGGTGTGCACCCGTACGCGCGTGCGCCGGTAGATCTCCAGGCCCACGCCCTCCCAGCGGTCCATCGAGTCCTCGTCCATGGGGGCGATGTCGTACAGGGAGACGAAGACCTGGGAGGTGGGGTCCTCGACGATCGTCGGCAGGGCGCCCTCCCAGCCCATGTGCTCGCCGCCGAAGGTCAGCCGCCACCCGTTCAGCCAGCCGGTGGCGCGCAGCGGCGAGTGCGGGGCGCGGCGGGACATCAGCCGCGCGTCGAGGTTGCCGGCGTACGCGGCGTAGAGCGACATGGGGGAAGGGTACGGCAGGCGGACTCGCGTCACTCGCGTAACGGAGCCGCATCGCGGCGGGCCCCCGGGCGGTGTCGGGTTGAGGGGTGCGGGACAATGGAGTACGTGACTCGGATCGTGATCATCGGTGGCGGACCCGGCGGATACGAAGCGGCGCTGGTGGCCGCTCAACTCGGCGCGGAGGTGACCGTCGTCGATTGCGACGGTCTGGGCGGGGCGTCGGTGCTCACCGACTGCGTACCGTCGAAGACTCTGATCGCGACGGCCGAGGTGATGACCACCTTCGACTCGTCGTACGAGGAGCTGGGGATCATCGTCGCCGACGACACCCCGCCCATGGAGCAGTCCGCCCGGGTGGTCGGGGTCGACCTGGGCAAGGTCAACCGGCGTGTGAAGCGGCTCGCGCTCGCCCAGTCGCACGACATCGCCGCCTCCGTGACACGTGCCGGGGCGCGTGTCATGCGCGGGCGCGGGCGGCTGGAGGGCATGCAGGCGCTCGACGGGTCGCGGAAGGTCGTGGTGCGCGCCGCCGACGGGAGTGAGGAGACTCTTACGGCTGACGCCGTACTCATCGCCACCGGTGGGCATCCGCGAGAGCTGCCCGACGCCCTGCCGGACGGTGAGCGGATCCTGAACTGGACCCAGGTCTACGACCTCAATGAGCTCCCCGAGGAGCTGATCGTGGTCGGGTCGGGTGTGACCGGTGCCGAGTTCGCGGGTGCCTACCAGGCGCTGGGTTCGAGGGTGACGCTCGTGTCGTCGCGGGACCGCGTGCTGCCGGGCGAGGACCCGGACGCGGCCGCCGTGCTGGAGGACGTCTTCCGGCGGCGCGGCATGAACGTCATGGGACGTACCCGGGCCCAGTCCGCCAAGCGGGTCGGGGACCGGGTCGAGGTGACCCTCTCCGACGGGCGTGTCATCACCGGGTCGCACTGTCTGATGGCCGTCGGCGCCGTGCCCAACAGCGCGGGCATGGGGCTGGAGGAGGCCGGCGTCAGGCTGCGCGAGTCCGGCCACATCTGGACCGACAAGGTGTCCCGTACGACCGCTCCCGGCGTGTACGCGGCCGGTGATGTGACGGGCGTGTTCGCTCTCGCCTCCGTGGCCGCCATGCAGGGGCGGATCGCGATGTACCACTTCCTCGGCGACGCCGTGGCCCCGCTGAACCTGAAGACCGTGTCGTCGAACGTCTTCACCGACCCGGAGATCGCCACCGTCGGCTACACCCAGGCCGACGTCGACGGCGGGAAGATCGACGCCCGGGTCGTGAAGCTGCCGCTGCTGCGCAACCCGCGCGCCAAGATGCAGGGCATCCGCGACGGCTTCGTCAAGATCTTCTGCCGTCCGGGCACCGGGATCGTGGTCGGTGGTGTCGTCGTGGCGCCGCGGGCCTCGGAGCTGATCCACCCGATCTCGATCGCGGTCGACAACAATCTGACCGTCGAGCAGATCGCGAACGCCTTCACCGTCTACCCCTCGCTGTCGGGCTCGATCGCCGAGGTGGCACGGCAGTTGCACACACGCAAGGAGACCGGCGAGGGCTGAGGCCGAAACCGGCTCCTCGCTGGTCACGGGGAGTATTCGACCATGTGTGTGGCATAGGCGGCGCGACTAGGCTCTATACCACTTCCCGCTGGTCCGTGCGAACATCTTCTGCTATTCAGCGCAAACTGCTGAAAGCAGACGGTCGCTGGCGTTACTGTCAGTTTCGTGTTCGCTGCAGAACGTCGCCAATTGATCCTCGAAATGGTGCGAGCGAACGGGGCCGTGTCGCTCCGTGAGCTCGCCCGCGTCGTCCAGACCTCCGAAGTGACCGTACGGCGGGACGTGCGCGCGCTGGAGGCAGAAGGACTCCTCGACCGCCGGCACGGCGGTGCGGTACTGCCGGGCGGTTTCACGCGGGAGTCCGGCTTTCCGCAGAAATCCCATCTCGCGACCGCCGAGAAGACCGCCATCGCCGACCTCGCCGCGAACCTCGTGGAGGAGGGCGAGGCGATCGTGGTCGGGGCGGGTACGACGACCCAGGAGCTGGCGCGCCGGCTCGCCCGGGTGCCCGGACTGACCGTCGTCACCAACTCGCTGCTGGTGGCACAGGCGTTGGCCCACGCCAACCGGGTCGAGGTCGTGATGACCGGCGGTACGCTCCGCGGCTCGAACTACGCCCTGGTCGGCAGTGGTGCCGAGCAGTCCCTGCACGGGCTGCGGGTGTCGCGGGCCTTCCTGTCCGGGAGCGGTCTGACCGCCGAGCGCGGGCTGTCCACGTCCAACATGCTGTCGGCGTCCGTCGATCGGGCGTTGGTGCAGGCGGCCGCGGAGGTGGTGGTGCTCGCCGACCATACGAAGCTCGGGACGGACACGATGTTCCAGACCGTGCCCACGGATCTCATCACGCGGCTTGTGACCGATGAGCCGCCCGCGCATGACGATCGTGCGGCCACCGAGCTTCAGGCGCTTGCCGACCAGGGCGTGCAGATCGCCGTGGCCGGGGGGCAAGGGGGTTCGGCGGGGGCGGCCGGGCCGGGGGGTGATGCCGTCCCGGCTCGCCAGCAGCGTCGGGACGTGCCGTTGCCCGGGCCTCGGCGGCAGGTTCCTGGTGCGGCGGGGGGTTTGCGGTCCGCCGCGATGCTGGGGGAGCAGGGGGCTGGGGCTGAGCGGGCTCGGGTGGCGGATCTGCGGCGGCGGTAGGGAAGCCGGGCGGGTCGGTCCAGTTGCTGTGGGGTGTCAGGCACCGGCGTTGGCGCTGGTGGCGGGTGGGTGCGCAGCCCGGCGTAGCGGGGTGCCTTCCCCACTCTCGGCTTCGCTCGAGCGGGGGGACCCCCACCGCCCACCCGTGCCGCCCTGGGGGCACCTCCCAGGCCCTTAAGGCACTGGAGGAGGCACGCACGCCCGCAGCTCAGAGGGATGGGCGGGCAGGGGCGTTGTGCCCCTGCC
>NZ_JBHUTX010000099.1:0-4949 GCF_042671245.1 Streptomyces sp. NPDC057099 | reverse complement strand
TTTATCCCGGGGGCTTTGTGGGCGGGGGGCCCGGGGGGTTGTTGTTTTAAACCTACTGGTGGGGGGCTCCTGTATCAAATTGGTGGCGCCCCGCTCCCAGTTGGCGCCTGCTCGGGCCCGACGGTCCGTCAGACCTCCACGACCACAGGCAGGATCATCGGCCGGCGCCGGTAGTTGTCCGAGACCCACTTGCCCAGCGTGCGGCGAACGAGCTGCTGGAGCTGGTGGGGTTCGACCACGCCGTCCTGGGCGGAGCGCTCGAGCACCTCCGTGATCCGGGGGGCCACATCGCCGAAGGCGGAGTCCTCGATGCCGGAACCGCGGGCCTGGATGTGCGGGCCGCCGGTGATCTTTCCGGTGGACGAGTCGATGACCACGAAGACCGAGATGATGCCCTCGTCTCCGAGGATCTTGCGGTCCTTGAGGGCCGGCTCCCCCACGTCGCCGACCGAGAGGCCGTCGACGTAGACATAGCCCGCCTGGACCTTGCCGGAGATCTTCGCCTTGCCCTCGATGAGGTCGACGACCACTCCGTCCTCGGCGATGACGATGCGGTCGTGCGGGACGCCGGTCAGGGCGCCCAGTTCGGCGTTGGCGCGCAGGTGGCGCCATTCGCCGTGCACCGGCATGAGGTTCTTCGGGCGGCAGATGTTGTAGAAGTACAGCAGCTCGCCCGCGGACGCGTGACCGGAGACATGGACCTTGGCGTTGCCCTTGTGGACCACGTTGGCGCCCCAGCGGGTCAGGCCGTTGATCACGCGGTAGACCGCGTTCTCGTTGCCGGGGATCAGGGAGGACGCCAGGATCACCGTGTCGCCCTGGACGATCCTGATCTGGTGGTCCCGGTTGGCCATGCGGGACAGGGCCGCCATCGGTTCGCCCTGGGAGCCCGTGCAGACCAGGACCACCTCGCGGTCGGGGAGGTCGTCGAGCGTCTTGACGTCGACCACCAGGCCCGGCGGGACCTTCAGATAGCCCAGGTCCCTCGCGATGCCCATGTTGCGGACCATCGAGCGGCCGACGAAGGCGACCCTGCGGCCGTACTCGTTGGCCGCGTCCAGGATCTGCTGGATGCGGTGGATGTGGCTGGCGAAGCTCGCCACGATGATCCGCTTGCGGGCGTTCCCGAAGACCTGGTGCAGGACGTTGGAGATGTCCCGCTCGGGCGGGACGAACCCCGGGACCTCGGCGTTCGTGGAGTCGGAGAGGAGGAGGTCGATCCCCTCCTCGCTCAGACGTGCGAACGCGTGCAGGTCCGTCAGACGGTTGTCCAGCGGGAGCTGGTCCATCTTGAAGTCACCGGTGTGGACGACCATGCCCGCCGGGGTGCGGATGGCCACGGCCAGCGCGTCCGGAATGGAGTGATTGACCGCGACGAACTCGCAGTCGAAGGGGCCGATGCGCTCGCGGTGCCCTTCCGCCACCTCGAGGGTGTACGGGCGGATGCGGTGCTCCTGGAGCTTGGCCTCGATGAGGGCGAGGGTCAGCTTGGAGCCGATCAGCGGGATGTCCGGCTTCTCGCGCAGGAGGAAGGGAACGGCGCCGATGTGGTCCTCGTGACCGTGCGTGAGGACGATGCCCTCGATGTCGTCGAGGCGGTCCCTGATGGACGAGAAGTCCGGCAGGATCAGGTCGATTCCGGGCTGCTCCTCCTCGGGGAAGAGCACTCCGCAGTCGACGATCAGCAGGCGGCCGCCGTACTCGAAGACCGTCATGTTGCGGCCGATCTCACCGAGACCGCCGAGCGGGGTGACGCGCAGTCCGCCTTCGGGGAGCGGAGGGGGCGGGCCGAGTTCGGGATGCGGATGACTCAAAAGACTCTCCTCACCACACGCGCCACGTACCGGTAGGGCACGTGGCGCGCATGACGTTCGTGCAGATGCAGTTGTCTGTGTGGGGTGCGCGGGCACCGGTGGCCCGCTTATTCAGTTGTGAAGCACGCGCGCGGGGGTCCCGCGCGAAGTCTGATGTCAGAGCTGTACCCCGCCGGCGGCAAGATCGATCTTGAGTTGCTCGATCTCTTCGGGCGCGCACTCGACCATGGGGGCGCGCAGGGGCCCGGCGGGCAGGCCCTTCAGGGCGAGCGCCGCCTTGGTCGTCATCACGCCCTGGGTGCGGAACATGCCCGTGTAGACGGGGAGCAGCTTCTGGTGGATCTCGGTGGCCTTCTGGACGTCTCCCGAGGTGTACGCCTCGACCAGGGCGCGCAGCTCGGGGGTGACCACGTGGCCGACGACGGAGACGAAGCCGACCGCGCCGACGGAGAGCAGGGGGAGGTTCAGCATGTCGTCGCCGGAGTACCAGGCGAGGCCGGAGGTGGCGATGGCCCAGCTCGCGCGGCCGAGGTCGCCCTTGGCGTCCTTGTTGGCGACGATGCGCGGGTGCTCGGCGAGACGGACCAGCGTCTCGGTGTTGATCGGGACGCCGCTGCGGCCGGGGATGTCGTAGACCATGACCGGCAGGCCGGCGGCGTCGGCGATGGCCGTGAAGTGCCGGTAGAGGCCTTCTTGCGGGGGCTTGTTGTAGTACGGCGTCACGACGAGCAGGCCGTGTGCGCCGGTGCGCTCCGCGGCGCGGGCGAGTTGGATGCTGTGGTGGGTGTCGTTGGTGCCGACGCCGGCCACCACGTGGGCGCGGTCGCCGACCGCTTCCAGGACCGCCCGTACGAGATCCGCTTTCTCCGCGTCGCTGGTGGTCGGGGACTCGCCGGTGGTCCCATTGATGACCAGGCCGTCGTTGCCTGCGTCCACCAGGTGGGTGGCGAGCCGCTGCGCGCCGTCGAGGTCGAGTGCGCCGTCCGCCTTGAAGGGCGTGACCATGGCGGTGAGGACCCGCCCGAAGGGGGTCTGCGGAGTCGAGGTCGGAGCCATGGGTTACACGCTACTCGTTGCTCAGGACCGGGTCTGCCCTAGGGGCAGGCGACAAGTCGCGACAAAGGTGGAGCCCGGCACTGCCTGCTCGGGGGTTCAAGCAGTGCCGGACCCGTTCGATCAGGCTAAGTGAACTTCTCGAAATGCCGCAATACGGACACTTCGCACGGCTGAACCGTACATCTGTACCTGATCGGGGAAACCGGGGCGCGTTACGGCGCCACGCGGCCGTTCGCGTTGAAGGCGGCGTAGGTGAGCGGCATGAGCCGGGCCCACTCGGCCTCCATCTTCTCGCCCACCATCTCGATCTCACGCTGCGGGAAGGACGGGACCTTGGCCAGCTCGTGCTGGGTGCGCAGGCCGAGGAAGTGCATCAGCGAGCGGGCGTTGCAGGTGGCGTACATCGAGGAGTACAGGCCGACCGGGAGGACCGCGCGGGCGACCTCGCGGGCGACGCCGGCGGCGAGCATCTCCTGGTAGGCCTCGTACGCCTGCCGGTAGGAGTCCTCCATCACACGGCCGACCAGCTCCTGCTGGGCCTGGGTGCCCTCGACGAAGACGTACTTGCCGGGACGGCCCTCCTGGACGAGCTTGCGGGACTCGTCGGGGACGTAGAAGACCGACTGGAGCTCCCGGTACCGGCCCGACTCCTCGTTGTACGACCAGCCGACGCGGTGCCGCATGAACTCGCGGAAGACGAAGATCGGGGCGCTGATGAGGAAGGTCATCGAGTTGTGCTCGAACGGGCTGCCGTGCCGGTCCCGCATGAGGTAGTTGATCAGGCCCTTGGAACGCTCGGGGTCCTTGCCCAGCTCCTCCAGGGACTGCTCGCCGAGGGTCGAGACGCGGGCGGCGAAGAGGACGTCCGCGTCGGACGCGGTGTGCTTGACCAGCTCGACGGTGACGTCGCTGCGGTAGCTGGGCTTGGGGTCGTCGGCTGGGGTGTCGGTCACGGTTGGCAGGGCCTTCCCATCTCGTCGTGTGGCGACGTCACTCTACGGCCCGTCGAAATCGGAGCCATCGGTGGCGTGCCGCAATGAAGTCGGCGAAACAGGGCACCTCTGAGGGAGTTCTTTCGTCTCTACTGATGAAAGTGATCCGTTCCACCTCCGAAGGAGAAGCACCCCTGATGTTCGGTCGGCGTGAACCCGTACCGTTTGCCTTCGTCGCCGAGGCCGACAGGTTCCGCAGCAATATCACTCCCCCACCGCGTGAGCGGCTGTCGGTCAGCCAGAAGGCCGGGCGCTGGCTGATGGGCCTGACCATCGTGGCGGGGCTCGTGGGTTCCCTGGTCATCGGGACACCCGCACTGACGGTCGATCGCCCGGACTCGCATCCGCAGCAGTCGCAGGCGTCCCAGAACCACTGAGTCACCGCGGGCCGGCGGTGACTCCGTCCGGCCCCCTGGCAGTGGTGACCGCGGAAACAGATCGGTAGCCTCACCGGGCACAGCCCACGCATGGATCGAGTGAGGACCAGCCGTGCCCCTGCCCTTCCTGACGGCCGACCGCGTTTTCGACGCGGCGGACGACGTTCCGCTGCCGCACGAGGACCGTGACACCTGGCGGCGGCCGTACCGCCCCGGGCCGTGGCGAGTGGGGGCGGCGGCGCTGGCGCTGCTGCTCGCCTCGTTCGTGCTGTTCGCCGCGGTCATCATCGCGGCGACGGCCGAACCGGCCTCGGCCGGGCTGGTCTTCGCTCTCGCGCTGCTCGTCATCGCGGGGGCGCTGCGGCTGCTGCGCGTGGGCGTGTGGGTGAGCGCGCGCGGGCTGCGGCACGTGGGTTTCCTCACGACGCGTACGGCGCCCTGGGCGCAGGTCGTCTCGGTGCGCACGGTGCAGCAGCCGGTGCGCTGGCTGGGACTCCCCCGGACCCTGCAGGGGCAGGCGCTGCTGCTCGTCCGGCGGGGACAGGCCGCGGACGGTGTGCCGCCGCTGCTGACGACGCACAACGCGGACTTCCTGGGCCGGACGGAGGCCTTCGAGCGGGCGGCCGACGCGGTGGGGGCGTGGGCCGACGAGTACGGCCCGCGCTGACGTCCTGATGACAATGCCGGCGGGGCCGGACCGTGCGCGGTCC
>NZ_JBHUTX010000098.1:0-5373 GCF_042671245.1 Streptomyces sp. NPDC057099 | reverse complement strand
CAGCTCCGCATACGACACCGACACACCATCCGCGACCACCGCCACCGCATCCGGCGTCCGCGCCACCTGCGCCTCGAACAACTCCCACACCAACGAGTCCCGGACATCGGTGGACGTGTCGTTCCACTCCGACAGCACCCGCCGCCGCTCAGCCGCAGCAAGCACCTCCACCCCGCCCAGAGACAGTTCGGGCGCGGACTCCAGCGCGCTCACCAGGTTCTCCACGGCGGTGTGCATCAGCGTCACGACCGCGCCGGAGTCGATCGGGGCGACCGAGTGCACGGCCACCGAGATGCTGTCGCCGTTGTCGTCGACCAGGGCCACGAGCGGGTAGTTGGTGCGTTCGCGGGACAGCACCAGCCGGATGCCTTCAATGGCCCAGTCCATGCTCACGCCGACGTTGTGCCGGTAGTTGAGGAAGGACGTGAACAGCGGGGTGTCACCGGCCACGCCGCTGGCCTGCTGCGCCACCGACAGGGGGGCGTGTTCGTGTTCCAGCAGCTCGGCGAGTTGCCCACGCATGGCCGACACCGCGTCCGCCACACCGAGTTCGGCTGTCCGGACGCGTACCGGCAGGGTGTTCATGAACGGACCAGGGACCCGGTCCGCGCCGGCGCCCGCGTTCATGCGACCGAAGAGCACCGTTCCGAAGACCACGTCATCACGGCCGCTCACAGCCGCGAGCACACGCGCCCAGGCCACGTGTACGAGCGTGGCGACGCTGGTCCCGGAGCGGCGTGCTGCCGTGCGCAGGCGCTGCTCCAGTCCGGGGGCCAGGTGCTCCACCGCTCGCACCACGTCGGTGCCGTCGCCGTGAGCCTGGAGGACGTCGAACGGCACGGTGGGTTCCTCGACTTCGCCGAGGAGATCCGCGAAGTACCGTTCGTGCTCGGCCCGTGAGACCCCACCGCGGGCCTGTGCCACGAAGGTCCGGAACGGCAGGGGCTCCGGCAGTTCGTCGCCCCGGCCGGTGAGGTATGCCTCCACCTCGCCGAGCACCACTTCCAGGGCAGTGTGGTCCTGCACCAGGTGGTGCACGCGGGTGAGCGCCAGCCATCGGCCGTCGGGCAGCCCGGCCACGTGGACGTCGATCAGGGGTGCGCGGCCCAGGTCCATCCGCAGCCCTGCGGCGTTCACGAGGGCGGCTTCCGGAGTCTCGCCGTGCGGGTCGAGGACGATCTCCGTCACGGGTATGAGCCCCCGGCGCCACACCACCTGCACCGGCTCGCGCAGGCCCTCCCACACGAAGGACGTGCGGAAGATGTCGTGCCGGTCCACCACGCGCTGCAACACCGTCAGGAAGGCGTCCAGCCTGGTCCGCGAGTCGAACTCCAGCACGGACGGCAGGACGTAGGCGTCCTCGCCGCCCTCGGTGAGCATGTGGTGGAAGAGGAGGCCCTCCTGGAGGGGGGCCAGCGGATAGACGTCCGCGATGTTCGCGGCGCCGCCCTCGACCGTGGCGACGATCCGCTCGACCTCTTCGGCCGTCAGGTCGGCCAGCGGCAGCATCTCCGGCGTGATCGCGGTCGCGTCGGCCGGGATCAGGTTCTCCGGGACCACCACCTGCTCCGCACCCGCCGACAGCGCCAGGCCGGCCACCGTCGGGGAGTCGAACAGCACCCGTACCGATACCGCGACGCCCTGCTCCCGCAGGACCTCCACCAGCTGGATCGCCAGGAGGGAGTGACCGCCCAGGGCGAAGAAGTCGTCGTCGACGCCGACGCTCTCCAGGCCGAGCACCTCCGCGAACGCGGCGCACAGGATCTCCTCCCTGGCGTTCGCGGGTCCCCGGCCCGCTCCTGCGACGTCCGCGAAGTCGGGCGCGGGCAGGGCCTTGCGGTCCAGCTTGCCGTTCACCGTCAGCGGCAGGGCGTCGAGGACGACGACAGCCGTCGGCACCATGTACCCGGGGAGGGCGCCGGCGGCGAACTCTCGGACAGTGGTGGCGAGTTCGTCGTTCTCGCCGTCGGCCGGAACGACGTAGGCGACCAGGCGCACGTCCGCGGGAGTGTCCTGGCGTGCGACCACCGCCGCCTGGGCGACCCGTGGGTGCTCCGCCAGGAGCGTCTGCACCTCACCCGGTTCGATCCGGAAGCCGCGGATCTTGACCTGCTCGTCCGACCGCCCCGCGAAGACCAGGTTCCCGTCCTCGGTCCAGCGTGCCCGGTCACCCGTCCGGTACATCCGCTCGCCCGCCGCGAACGGGCAGGCCACGAACCGTTCCGCGGTCAGCCCCGGCCGTCCCAGGTAGCCGCGCGCCAGTTGTCCGCCGGCGACGTACATCTCACCGGCGACGCCCACGGGTACCGGCGTCAGCCGCTCGTCCAGTACGAACACGCTCAGCCCGGGGATGCCGCGTCCGATCACACTGCCCGCCGCGCGGCTGTGCGGTTCCAGTTCCTGGAAGGTGACGTGGACCGTGGTCTCGGTGATGCCGTACATGTTCACCAGACGCGGCCCGGACGCGCCGTGACGATTCCACCAGCCGCTCAGGCGCGCGGGGTCCAGCGCCTCGCCGCCGAAGACGACCGCGCGCAGGCCCGAGACCGCCTCCGGGCGCACTTCCTCGGCCGCCATCAGCTGGTAGAACGCCGACGGGGTCTGGCTCAACATCGTGACCCGCTCGCGCTCCAGCAGGTCAAGGAACTCCCGCGGCGACCGGGACACGGTGAAGGGCACCACCACGACGCGACCGCCGTGCAGCAGCGCCCCCCACAGCTCCCACACCGAGAAGTCGAACGCGAACGAGTGGAACCAGCTCCACGCGTCCTCCGGGCCGAATCCGAAGAGGGGGCGGGTCTGCGCGAAGAGGGTGGTGACGTCGTGGTGGGTCACTGCCACACCCTTGGGCCGGCCGGTCGAGCCCGACGTGTGGATCACATAGGCCGGGTGGTGCGGCAGCGGTGCCCGCCGCTCGTCTCCGGAGAGCGAGGTGCCGTCCAGTTCTGCCAGCGCCTCCGCCGTCTCGGGGGCGTTCACGGCGATCCGCGCCGCCCCCTGGGGTACGACCGTGCTCAGTTCCGCAGTGGTGACGATCACCACGGGTGCCGCGTCGTCCAGCAGGAACGCGATCCGCTCGGCGGGGTAGGCAGGGTCCAGGGGCAGATAGGCGCCTCCGGCCTTCAGCACGGCGAGCAGCGCGACGACCAGATCGGCGCCACGCTCCATGCACACACCGGCCACGGACTCCGGGCCGACACCCTGCCGGATCAGCAGCCGGGCGAGCCGGTTCGCCCGCGCGTCCAGTTCCGCGTACGACACCTGTTCACCGCCGTCGACGATCGCCGTGGCGTCGGGGGTCCGTGCGGCCTGCGCTTCGAAGAGCTCCGGCAGCGTCGCGGGCGCGGCGTCGACCGCCGGGGCCTGCCACTGGGTGAGTATCCGGCGGCGTTCCTCCTCGTCGAGCAGGTCGATGTCGCTCAGCCGCAGCTCAGGTCTGCCGCACAGCAGGTCGAGCAGTCGCGTGAGCCGTTCGG
The DNA here is from genome assembly GCF_042671245.1 of Streptomyces sp. NPDC057099. Taxonomy (NCBI): domain Bacteria; kingdom Bacillati; phylum Actinomycetota; class Actinomycetes; order Kitasatosporales; family Streptomycetaceae; genus Streptomyces; species Streptomyces sp. NPDC057099. Next base: position 1,897 of record NZ_JBHUTX010000098.1, on the reverse strand, counting down.
CGAGCCGTCGGGCGGTCTCCTCCTCGAAGAGGTCGGCCGCCGCGATCAGCCAGCCTCGCAGGCCGGCCGGCGAGCGGCCGGGGGCGAAGTCCTCGCTGATGTTGAGCTCAAGGTCGAACCTCGCCGCCGTCGATCCCGCGGACAGGACGTCGGGCACCGTCCCCGTGAGGTCCAGCGCGGCCTCGGCGTTGTTCTGCAGGGTGAGCATCACCTGGAACAGCGGATGGCGTGCCAGCGAGCGAGTCGGGGAGAGCTCCTCCACGAGCTTCTCGAACGGCACGTCCTGGTGGGCGAGTGCGGACAGGCCGGTGTCCCGGGCCCTCACCAGCACCTCGTGGAAGGTCGGATCGCCCGACAGGTCGGTCCGCAGCACCAGGCTGTTGACGAAGAAGCCGACCATGTCGTCCAGCGCTTCGTCGGTGCGCCCGGCGACGGCGGCACCCATCGGGATGTCGGTGCCCGCGCCGAGCCGTGACAGCAGCACGGACAGGGCGGCGTGGAGCACCATGAAGGTGGTCACACCCTCGGCCCGCGCCATCTCGGCGAGACGGGCGTGCACGTCCTCCGGTACGTCGAGCGGCACTCGGTGCCCGCGGTGGGAGGGCACCGGCGGGCGCGGCCGGTCGACGGGCAGGTCCAGCTCCTCCGGCGCTCCTGCCAAAGCCTGGCGCCAGTAGGCGACCTGGCGGGACAGCGGGCTGTCCGGGTCGGTGGCGTCGCCGAGCAGCTCGCGCTGCCACAGCGCGTAGTCCGCGTACTGCACCGGCAGCGGCCGCCACTCCGGAGCGCGCCCCGCGCACCGTGCCTTGTAGGCCTCCGAGAGGTCGCGCGCCAGCGGTGCCGTGGACCAGCCGTCGGCGGCTATGTGGTGGACGAGCAGGACGAGGACCTGGTCGCCTGGCCCGGTCGTGAACAGCCAGGCCCGTATCGGCACCTCCGACGACAGGTCGAAGGTGTGGGCGTGCGCCTCGGCGATCGCGTCGTCCAGGTCCTCGGGCGTCAGCTCGGCCGTTCGGAGTTCCCACTCCAGGTCTGACGGCGCGAGGATGCGCTGGAACGGCTCCCCTTCAGCCACCGCGATCACCGAACGCAGAGCCTCGTGGCGGGCGATGACATCACGGAAGGCCGCTTCGAGCGCCCCCCTGTCCAGCTCGCCGGTCACGCGTATGGCGGCCGGGATGGTGTAGGCGGTGCTCGGCCCCTCCAGCCGGTCGATCGCCCACAGCCGGCGCTGCGCGTAGGACAACGGCAGCCGTTCGGGGCGTTCTCCTGCGGCCGGCGTGGGCCGGGCGGCGATGGAATCGGCCGCGCGGGCGGCGACTCCGGCGACCGTGGGTGAGTCGAAGAGTGCTCGCATGGACACGTCCAGACCCAGCACGGTCCGGATCCGGCTCAGCAGTCGGGCGGCGAGCAGGGAGTGGCCGCCGAGGGCGAAGAAGTCGTCGTCGACACCCACGCTTTCCAGCCCGAGGATGTCGGCGAACGCGGCGCACAGGATCTCCTCCCGCATGTTCGCCGGACCCCGGCCCGCACCAGTGGTGTACTCCGGCACCGGAAGCGCCTTGCGGTCCAGCTTCCCGTTCGGAGTCAGCGGCAGCTCATCCAGAACCACCACGGCCGACGGCACCATGTAGCCCGGCAGCCGCTCCCCCGCCCGCGCGCGCACCACTGCCGGCAGATCCTCGACGGGCTCCGCGGGTACGACGTAGGCGACCAGACGCTTGTCCCCGACCGTGTCCTCCCTGACCACCACCGCTGCCCGGGACACGTCCGGATCAGCCGTCAGGACGGCCTCGACCTCGCCGGGTTCGATGCGGAAGCCGCGGATCTTGGCCTGGTCATCCGCCCGGCCCAGAAACTCCAGCCGACCCTCAACCGTCCACCGCACCACATCACC
>NZ_JBHUTX010000097.1:0-5787 GCF_042671245.1 Streptomyces sp. NPDC057099 | reverse complement strand
CGGGTGAAGTGGACCCCGGACGGCCAGGTGGTCTTCCTGGGGCGTGTGGATGAGCAGGTCAAGATCCGTGGCTTCCGGATCGAACCGGGCGAGGTCCAAGCCGTCGTCACCGCGCATCCGAATGTGGCGCAGGCAGCCGTCATCGCCCGCGAGGATGTGCCGGGGGACCGGCGCCTGGTCGCCTACGTCGTCGCCGACGAGCCCGACGACATCACCGAACTCGCAGCAGACATACGGGCGTTCGCCGCACGTCGCCTGCCCGAGCACATGGTTCCCTCAGCCGTAGTAGTCCTTGACGCACTGCCGCTGACCGGCAACGGAAAGCTCGACCGCAAGGCCCTGCCCGCACCCGACTACGCGGGCACGGCCGGGACGGGCCGAGGGCCGGCGACGCCGCAGGAGGAGATCCTCTGCCTGGCCTTCGCCGAAGTCCTCGGTCTGGACACTGTCGGTGTCGACGACGACTTCTTCGAGCTGGGCGGTCACTCGCTGCTCGCGGTACGGCTCGTGAGCCGGGTCCGGTCCGTGCTGGGTGTCGAGGTCGAGATCCGGGAGCTGTTCGAGGCGCCCACGGTCGCGGGTCTCGCCGCTCGCCTGGCGGATGCGGCTGCGGCCCGTACCCCGCTGACGGCACGGGAGCGACCTGAGCGGATCCCACTGTCGTACGCGCAGCAGCGGCTGTGGTTCCTGGGTCAGTTGGAGGGACCGAGCGCTACGTACAACGTGCCGACGGTGCTGCGCCTGACCGGCGAGGTGGATGTCCCTGCGCTGGATGCGGCGCTGCGGGACGTGATCGGCAGGCACGAGGTGCTGCGCACGGTGTTCCGGGCGGCGGACGGTGAGCCGTACCAGCACATCCTGGGGCTTGACGAGCTGGCCTGGGAGTTGCAGGTCGTGGCTCAGGCGGACCCCGACGCGGCGATCGCCGAGGCAACCGGGTACGTCTTCGATCTGACCGTGGACGTGCCGATCCGTGCCTGGCTGTTCGAAGCGGGTCGGGGCGAACGCGTGCTGGTCGTCGTCACGCACCACATCGCCAGCGATGGCTGGTCGAGGGCGCCACTGGCCCGGGACCTGTCCACGGCCTACGCGGCGCGGCGGGCGGGGCGGGCCCCGGCGTGGGAGCCGCTGCCCGTCGAGTACGCCGACTACGCCCTGTGGCAGCGTGACCTTCTCGGCGACGAGGCAGACCCGGACAGCCTGATCTCCCGGCAGATCGCACATTGGCGGGAGGTGCTGGAGGGGGCGCCGGAGGAGTTGGAGCTGCCCGTTGACCGTGCGCGGCCGGATGTCGCCTCGCACCGTGGGTACGCCGTGCCGCTGGAGGTTCCGGCGGAGGTGCACGCGCGGCTGACGGAGGTGGCGCGTAGCGAGGGCATGACCATGTTCATGGTGCTGCAGGCAGCCCTGGCCATGACGCTGTCCAAGCTCGGTGCGGGCACCGACATCCCGATCGGCTCGGCGAACGCGGGCCGTACGGACGCGGCGCTGGACGATCTGGTCGGCTTCTTCGTGAACACCCTCGTGGTGCGGACGGACCTCTCGGGCGACCCGACGTTCCGTCAAGTGCTGGCCAGGGTGCGGGAGTCGAGCGTGTCGGCGCTCGCCCACCAGGACGTGCCGTTCGAGAAGCTGGTGGAGGAACTGACCCCGGCCCGTTCCCTGGCCCGGCACCCGCTGTTCCAGGTGATGCTCACCGTGCAGAACAACGCTGAGGCGGTGCTCGACCTGGGTCGTGCACGGGCCCACGGGGTGTCCGGGGGAGAGCCGGCGGCTCGGTTCGACCTGGACTTCTCGGTCGTAGAGGCGTTCGACGACGCGGGCGCGCCGGCGGGACTGCACGGCGCGGTCATCGCTGCGGCGGACCTCTTCGACGCGGAGACGGTCGAGCGTGTGGTGGAGCGGTGGGGGCGGGTCCTCGACCAGCTGGCCGGGGTTCCGGACCTGCCGCTGAGCGCCGTCGACGTCCTGGACGAGGACGAGCGGCGGCGGGTGCTCACCGAGTGGAACGACACGACGGCCGCGGTCACCGCCGCGACGCTTCCGGACCTGTTCGCTGGGCAGGTCGCGCGCACGCCGGATGCGGTGGCGGTCGTCGCCGACGGGGTCGGGGTGTCGTACGCCGAACTGGACGCGCGGGCGAACCGGCTCGCCCGGCTGCTGATCGGGCGGGGCGTGGGCCCCGAGTCGGTGGTCGCGGTGGCGATGGAACGTGATGCCGAGCTGATCGTCGCGCTGCTCGCCGTGCTGAAGGCCGGAGGTGCGTACCTCCCGGTCGACCCGGAGTATCCGGCGCCGCGGATCGCTCACATGCTCAGTGACGCGGCACCGGCCGTGGTGCTGACCTCGGTGGCCTGCCGCGCGTCGGTGCCGGAGTCGGTCACCGTGCCGACCGTGCTGGTGGACGACCCGGCGGTGGCGGCCCAGCTGGCCGGGTTCGGCGCCGGCCCCGTGGAGGACGCCGAGCGGACCGGCGCGCTGCTGCCGGACCATCCCGCCTATGTGATCTACACATCCGGTTCCACCGGTCGGCCGAAGGGCGTGCTGGTGCCCCACCGGGGTGTCGTCAGCCTGTGCGAGCAGCACGCGGCGGGCCCGGTGTTCGGACCGCCGGTGGTCGCCCGCTCGGGCGACGTCCCCCCGGAGGGTGCCCGGCTGCGGGTGGCGCTGACGACGTCCGTGTCCTTCGACGCATCGTGGAACCAGCTGTCCGCCCTGTTCGTCGGCCATGAGCTGCACGTGGTCGACTCCGTGACCTGGCGGGACGCCGAGCTGCTGGTGCGGTGGCTGGACACGAGCCGTATCGACTTCGTCGAGGTGACACCGTCGTACCTGCGACTGCTCCTGGACGAGGGGCTCCTCGACGGCCGGGGGCGGTGCCCGGCACGCATCGGTGTCGGCGGCGAGGCCACGGGCCGCGACCTGTGGGAGCGGCTGCGTACGGCCGAGGGCGTGGAGGGCCTCAACTTCTACGGACCCACCGAGTGCACCGTGGACGTGGCCGTGGCCCGGGTGACGGAGACCGAGGCTCCCGCGATCGGCCGTCCCGTCGCGAACACCCGCGCCTACGTCCTGGACGGGCACCTGCGTCCGGTGGTGCCAGGTGTCGTGGGCGAGCTCTACGTCTCCGGATCCGGCCTGGCACGTGGCTATGCCGGACGCTCAGGTCTGACGGCGGAGCGCTTCGTGGCCTCCCCGTTCGAGCCTGGCGCCCGCATGTACCGCACCGGCGACCGCGTACGGTGGACCGCCGACGGCCGCATGGAGTTCCTGGGCCGGGCGGACGAACAGGTCAAGATCCGCGGTTTCCGGATAGAGCCGGGCGAGGTCCAGGCCGTGGTGGCCGCACACCCTGACGTCGTCCGGGCCGCGGTCGTGGCCCGCGAGGACAGCCCGGGCGAACGGCGCCTGGTCGCCTATGTCGTGCCGGTCGACGGCATCGAGGGTGAACTGGGCGTCACTGTAAGGAAGTTCGTCTCCGATCGACTGCCCGAGTACATGGTGCCCGCGGCGGTGGTCGTCCTGGACGCCCTGCCGCTGTCGCCGAACGGCAAGCTGGACCAGAGGGCGCTGCCCGTCCCCGAGTACCGGGTGGGCGCGGGCCGGACCCCCGCCGAACCTCGGGAGGAGCTGTTGTGCGGGGTGTTCGCGCAGGTTCTGGGTCTGGAGCGGGTGGGGGTCGACGACGACTTCTTCGCGCTGGGCGGGCATTCGTTGCTCGCGGTCCGGCTCGTCAGCCGGGTCCGGACGGTGCTGGGTGTGGAGGTGTCGTTGCGGGCGTTGTTCGAGGCGCCCACTCCTGCCGGGGTGGCGGCGCGGGTGGCGGGGGCGGACCGGGCGCGGCTGCCGCTGGCGGCGGGGGTGCGTCCCGAGCGGGTGCCGTTGTCGTACGCCCAGCAGCGGTTGTGGTTCCTGTCCCAGTTGGAGGGCGGCGCTGCTTACAACGTTCCTGTCGTGCTTCGTCTGTCGGGTGGGGTGGACGCTGCCGCGTTGGATGCGGCGCTGCGGGATGTGATCGGGCGGCACGAGGTGCTGCGCACCGTGTTCCCGGCGGTGGAAGGCGAGCCGTACCAGAGGATCATCCGAGCCGAGGACGTCGACTGGGAGTTGTCCGTGTCGGCGGTGGCCCCGGAGGGCCTGGACACGGCCATCGCCGAGGCGACGGGCCATGTGTTCGACCTGGCGTGCGAGGTGCCTGTCCGGGCGTGGCTGTTCGAGGCCGGGGCGGACGAGCGGGTTCTGGTGCTCGTGCTGCACCACATCGCCAGCGACGCCTCGTCCAGGGCACCCCTGGCACGTGATGTCTCCGTCGCGTACGCGGCGCGGTGCGCGGGCCGGGCGCCCGAGTGGCAGCCGCTGCCGGTGCAGTACGCCGACTACACACGCTGGCAGCGTGAGCTGCTCGGCGACGAGGACGACCCCGGGAGCCTGCTGTCCCGACAGGTCGACTACTGGCGCGAGGCCTTGGACGGCCTGCCGGAGGAACTGGAACTGCCCGCCGACCGACCCCGCTCCGGAGTGGCCTCCCACCGGGGTCACAGTGTGCCGCTGGACATCCCGGCCGACGCGCACGCACGGCTGTTCGAGGTCGCACGATCAGAGGGCGTGACCACGTTCATGGTCGTGCAGGCCGTCCTGGCGATGCTGCTGTCCCGCCTGGGCGCCGGCACCGACATCCCGATCGGCACCGCGAACGCCGGCCGCACCGACGAAGCCCTCGACGACCTGGTCGGCTTCTTCGTGAACTCCCTGGTCATCCGCACCGACCTGTCGGCTGACCCGACGTTCCGCGAGGTACTGGCACGGGTGCGGGAGACGAGCCTGTCGGCGTTCGCGCACCAGGACGTGCCGTTCGAGAAGCTCGTCGAGGAACTGGCCCCGACCCGCTCGAGGACGCGGCATCCGCTCTTCCAGGTCCAGCTCGACCTGCACAACAACGCGGAAGCCGTGCTCGAACTGCCCGGCGCCGAGGCCGCCGACAGCACATCCCTGACGACCCGTGCGGCGAAGTTCGACATCGAGGTCCTGCTCGGCGAGGCCTTCGACTCCGAGGGCGCACCGGCGGGACTGCGCGGGGCGGTGATCGCGGCCGCGGACCTGTTCGAGGCGCGCTCCGCCGAACGACTGGCCCAGCGTCTGACCCGGGCACTGAAACAACTGGTCACCGAACCGGACACTTCGCTGAGCGCACTCGAGGTGCTGACCGATGAAGAGCGGCGGTTGGTGCTGGACGACTGGAACGGGTCGGTGGTTGCGGCCGGTTCGTCGGTGCCGGAGTTGTTCGAGGCGCAGGTCGCGCGGACGCCGGATGCGGTGGCGGTGGTGGCGGATGGTGTGTCGGTGTCGTTCGCGGAGTTGGATGTGCGGGCGAATCGGTTGGCGCGTTTCCTGGTGGGTCAGGGGGTGGGTGCGGAGTCGGTGGTGGGTCTGTGTCTGCCGCGTGGGGTGGAGTTGGTTGTCGGGGTTTTGGGGGTGTGGAAGGCGGGGGCCGGGTTCTTGCCGGTGGATCCGGAGTATCCGGCGGAGCGGATCGCGTATGTGCTGCGGGACAGTGGCGCGGTGTTGACGCTGACCACGGAGGAGGTCCTGGAGGATCTGCCGGCCGGTCGGGGCCGGCTGGTGGCGGTGGATGATCCGGTCATGGTGGAGCGGCTGGGGCATGCGCCGGTGTCGTCGCCCGAACGCCACATGCTTCGCGAGCAGTTGGCGTATGTGATCTATACGTCGGGTTCGACGGGGCGGCCCAAGGGTGTGGCGGTGACGCATGGGGGTCTGGCCAATTATGTG
>NZ_JBHUTX010000096.1:0-5909 GCF_042671245.1 Streptomyces sp. NPDC057099 | reverse complement strand
GGTGGCTGGTGAGGTGGGTGGGGATCTGTCGGTGGTGGTGCGGGAGTTCGCCGCGAGTCGTCTGCCGGAGCACATGGTCCCGTCCGCCGTGGTCGTACTCGATGCCCTGCCGCTGACCAACAACGGCAAACTCGACCGCAACGCGCTCCCCGCACCGGAGACCTCCGAAGCGGGCGCTGGGCGAGCCCCGGCCAACCGCCACGAAGAGGTCCTGTGCGAGGCGTTCGCCGAGATCCTCGGTGTGAAGAGCGTCGGGGTGGACGACGACTTCTTCGCCCTCGGCGGGCACTCCCTGCTCGCCGTCCGGCTCATCAACCGGATCCGGACCGCACTGAACGTCGAGGTGGAGATCGTCGAACTCTTCGACGCGCCGACGGTGGCGGGACTCGCCCAACGGCTCGGGACCCAGAAGACGACCAGGCCGGCCTTGCAGCCGATGCGTGACCAGGAGGACTCCTGATGATCCCGTTGTCATTCGCGCAGCGCCGCCTGTGGTTCATCTGGCAGCTCGAGGGCCCGAGCGCCACCTACAACACCCCCGTCGTCCTGCCCCTGCCGAGCGGCACCGACGGTGCCGCACTGGGAGCGGCCCTGAGGGATGTGATCGGGCGGCACGAGGTGCTGCGCACGGTCTTCGAAGTGGTCGACGGGGAGCCGTACCAGCGCATCCTGAAGCTCGACGAGCTGGCGTGGGAACTCACGGTGCAGCGGGTCGACCCGGCCGATCTGTCCGACGCCGTGGCCGAGGCGACCGCGTACGCCTTCGACCTCGCCTCGGAGGCTCCTGTCCGGGCATGGTTGTTCGAGGCAGGCCCGGAAGAGCAGGTGCTGGTGCTCGTGTTGCATCACATCGCCAGCGACGGCTGGTCCACCGGGCCCTTGGCGCGGGACGTCTCGACGGCGTACGCGGCGCGATGCGCGGGGCGTACGCCCGAGTGGCAGCCGCTGCCGGTGCAGTACGCGGACTACGCCCTGTGGCAGCGCAAGCTGCTGGGCGAGGAGGCCGACCCACAGAGCCTCATGTCCCATCAGATCGGTTACTGGCATGAGGCGTTGGCAGGCGCGCCGGAGGAACTGGAACTCCCCTTCGACCGACCGCGTCCGGCGGTGGCGTCCCACCGTGGGTACCGGGTGCCCCTCGACGTGCCTGCGGACGTGCACGCCCGCCTGGTCGAGGTCGCACGGGCCGAGGGCGTGACCACGTTCATGCTGCTCCAGGCCGCGCTCGCGATGTTCTTGTCCCGCCTCGGCGCCGGCACGGACATCCCCGTCGGGACGGCCACGGCCGGACGCACCGACGAGGCCCTGGACGACCTGGTCGGCTTCTTCGTGAACACGCTGGTGCTGCGCACCGACCTGTCGGGCGACCCCACATTCCGCGACGTCCTGGCCAGAGTTCGCAAGACCGGTCTCGCGGCCTTCAAGCACCAGGACGTACCGTTCGAGAAGCTCGTCGAGGAGCTCGCCCCGACCCGCTCCTTGTCCCGGCATCCGTTGTTCCAGGTGATGCTGACCGTGCAGAACACCGAGCGGGCCGAACTCGGCGCGCTGAGCGCGGACTCGGGACGGATGCCGGCGCCGCCGCCCGCGTCGGACGGCACCCGGGCGGCCAAGTTCGACCTGGACTTCTCCGTCCGCGAGGCCTTCGACACCAAGGGGTGCCCGGCGGGACTCGGCGGCTCGCTGACCGTGGCGTCCGACCTGCTCGACGTGGAGACGGCCGAGCGGATCGCCGACCGGTGGGCACGCGCCTTGGAGCAGCTCGTCACCGAACCGCGGACACGGCTCAGCGGCGTCCAGGTAATGGACGAGGCCGAGCGGGACCGGGTGCTCACCGAGTGGAACGAGACGGCCAGTGGCACTGAAGCGCCGCTGGTACGTGAGCTGTTCGAAGCGCAGGTCGCGCGTACCCCGGATGCGGTGGCGGTCGTCGCCGACGGGGTCGGGGTGTCGTACGCGGAGCTGGACGCGCGGGCGAACCGGCTCGCCTGGCTGCTGATCGGCCGCGGGGCCGGCCCCGAAGCCGTCGTGGGCCTCTGCCTGGCCCGCGGGGTGGAGATGATCACCGGCATTCTGGCGGTGTGGAAGGCAGGAGCGGCGTACCTCCCGCTCGACCCGCAGCAGCCGGCGGACCGTCGCGCGTTCGTCGTCGCCGACAGCGGGGCACAGCTCCTGGTGGCCACCCGCGACACGTCGGCGGAGCTGCCCGGGAAGACGCTGATTCTCGATGAGCCCAGGACCTATGAGGAGGTTCCGTCCACGGCTCCGGAGGTGTCGGTCGCTGCTGACGCTCTGGCGTATGTGATTTATACGTCGGGTTCGACGGGTCGGCCCAAGGGTGTGGCGGTGACTCATGGTGGTGTGGCGAACTATGTGGCGTCGGTGCCGGGTCGGGTGGGGTTCGGTGAGCCCGGTGGTCGGTATGCGTTGTTGCAGGCGCAGGCGACGGATCTGGGCAACACGGTGGTGTTTGCGAGTCTGGTGTCCGGTGGTGAGCTGCACATCCTGGATGAGGCGGCGGTCACCGACCCGGTGGTGGTGGCGGCGTATCTGTCCGAGCACGCTATTGACTGTGTGAAGGCGGTGCCGTCGCATCTGGCGGCGCTTGGTGCTGCGGGTGGTATCGAGAAGGTTCTCCCGGCGAAGTCTTTGGTGCTGGGTGGTGAGGCTGCTTCACCGCAGTGGGTGCGGGAGCTGGTGGGTGCGGCAGGCGAGTGTGGGGTGTTCAATCACTATGGTCCGACCGAGACGACGATCGGTGTGGCGACGACACGTCTGACGGCGGAGCGTGAGTTCGTGCCGGTTGGTACTCCCGTCGCCAACACGCGTTTCTATGTGCTGGACGACTATCTGCGGCCGGTGCCGGTGGGTGTGGCGGGCGAGTTGTATGTGGCGGGTGCGCAGGTGGCCCGGGGCTATGTGGGACGCGCCGCCCTGACGGCCGAGCGGTTCCTCGCGAACCCCTACTCACCTTCTGCGGGTGAGCGGATGTATCGCACGGGTGACCGGGTGAAGTGGACCCCGGACGGCCAGGTGGTCTTCCTGGGGCGTGTGGATGAGCAGGTCAAGATCCGTGGCTTCCGGATCGAACCGGGCGAGGTGCGAGCTGTCGTGGTGGCGCACCCGTCGGTGACAGACGCCGTGGTGATCGCACGCGAGGACACCCCGGGGTACAGACGCCTCGTGGCCTACATCGTGCCGGCCGACGACTCCGATACCGAACTGGCCCAGGTCATAAGGAACTTCGTGGGCGGACGGCTGCCGGACCACATGGTTCCGTCCGCCGTCGTGGTACTGGATGGGCTGCCGCTCACCAGGAACGGCAAGCTGGACCGCAAGGCCCTGCCCGCACCCGAGTACGCGACCGGTGCGGGCAGGGGACCGGCGAATGCGCGGGAGGAGGTCCTGTGCGCCGCGTTCGCCGAGGTCCTGGGCGTGGAGCGGGTCGGAGTCCACGACGACTTCTTCGCACTCGGCGGGCACTCTCTGCTTGCGATCCGCTTGGTGGAGGTCCTGCGTGAGCGGGGTGTCTCGGTCTCGGTGCGGGCGTTGTTCCTGGCTCCTACCCCCGCGGGGCTGGCGCTTTCGGCGGGTGCGGAGCGGGTGGTGGTGCCGGGGAACCTGATTCCGGCGGACGCGACCGTCATCACGCCGGAGATGCTGCCGTTGGTGGACCTGTCGGCGGACGAGGTCGAACGGGTCGTGGCGTCGGTGGCGGGTGGCGCGGCGAATGTCGCGGACGTGTATCCGCTGGCGCCGTTGCAGGAGGGTCTGCTGTTCCACCACATGCTCGCCGAGGGTGGTGAGGACGCCTATGTGATGCCGATGGTGATCGAGTTCGATGATCGGTCCCGGTTGGACGCCTTCACGGATGCCTTGCAGCGAGTGGTGGACCGGCACGACATCTACCGCACGTCGATCGTGTGGGAGGGGTTGCGGGAGCCGGTTCAGGTGGTGTGGCGCCGGGCCGAACTCCCGGTGACCGAGGTCACCCTGGACCCGCAGAGCACCGACCCGGTGGCGGAGCTGCTGGCCGTCGGTGGGCTGTCGATGGTTTTGGGCCGGGCCCCGTTGATCGACCTGCACGTGTCGGCCGGGAAGAACGGCACGTTGTTGGCGTTGGTACGCATCCACCACATGGTGCGAGACCACACCGCCGTGGAGGTTCTGCTGGCGGAGGTGCGGGCGTTCCTCTCAGGTCGTGGTGAGTCGCTGCCGGAGGCTCTGCCGTTCCGGGACTTCGTCGCGCAGGCGCGCGGCGGCATCGACCGCGCCGAGCACGAGCGGTACTTCGCTGACTTGCTGGGTGACGTGTCGGAGCCGACGGCACCGTTCGGGCTCGTCGACGTGCGGGGCGACGGCGACGGCGTCGAGCGGGCCACGCTCTCCATGGCGTCGGAGAGCACCACCCGTCTGCGTGAGGTGTCGCGGCGGCTGGGGACGAGCGCGGCGACGGTCATGCATGTGGCATGGGCTCGGGTAGTGGCGGCCGTCAGCGGCCGTGACGACGTGGTCTTCGGGACGGTCCTGTTCGGCCGTATGAACGCCGGTGCCGGCTCCGATCGTGTACCGGGCCCGTTCATGAACACCCTCCCAGTACGTGCGCGCGTGGACGCGGTCGGTGTGGTGGAGGCCGTCTCCGGCATGCGTGGCCAACTCGCCGGGCTCCTGGAGCATGAGCATGCGCCCTTGGCGGTGGCCCAGCGGGAGAGCGGTGTGACGGGTGAAACGCCGCTGTTCAGTGCGCTGCTGAACTACCGGCACAACACAGGCCGATCCGGCAACGAGCCCTCGGCCGAGGGCTCGGACACAGCGATGGAGGGTATCCGGCGGGTCTACGCCCGTGAACGCACCAACTACCCCCTGATGGTCTCGGTCGACGACGACGGTGACGCGATCTCCCTGGCCGTGGATGCGGTGGCTCCGGTCGACCCGCAGGCGGTGGGTGTGCTGGTACGCACGGCCGCCGAGGGCCTGGTGTCGGCGCTGGAGGACGCACTCGACGGTGGTCCGGAAGCGGCCTTGAGCGCGGTGGGTGTCCTGGACGAGTCGGGTCTGCGTCGGGTGTTGGTGGAGTGGAACGACACGGCGGTTGAGGTTGTGCCGGGGACGGTGCCGGGGTTGTTCGAGGCGCAGGTGGTGCGGACGCCGGATGCGGTGGCGGTCGTGGCCGGGGGCGTCGAGGTGTCGTATGCGGAGCTGGATGCGCGGGCGAATCGGCTGGCTCATTGCCTCGTGGGTCGGGGTGTGGGTCCGGAGTCGGTGGTGGGTGTGTGTCTGGAGCGGGGCGTCGACTTGGTGGTGGCGCTGCTCGCGGTGATGAAGGCCGGTGGGGCGTATCTGCCGGTCGACCCGGGGTATCCGGTGGAGCGGATCGGCTTCATGCTTCAGGACGCGGGGCCGGTGGCCGTGGTGACCTCTGCTGCCCTTGAAGGGCTGGTGCCTGCGGGTGTGGCGCGGGTTGTCGTGGATGCTCCGGCGACGGTGGCGGAACTGACCGCTTTGGATGCGGGGCCGGTTGGTGGGTTGGTGCGGTCGGAGTGTCCGGCGTATGTGATCTATACGTCGGGGTCGACGGGTCGGCCGAAGGGTGTGGTGGTTGAGCATCGTTCGGTGGTGGGGCTGTTGGCGTGGGCGGTGTCGGAGTTCGGTGGTGCGGATTTCGCGCGGGTGCTGGTGTCGACGTCGTTCACCTTCGATGTGTCGGTGTTCGAGTTGTTCGGTCCGTTGGTGTCGGGTGGTTGTGTGGAGGTCGTGGCGGACCTGCTGGCGCTTGTCGAGGGTGATCAAGGGCTTGGTGAGGTGAGTCTGGTTTCGGGTGTGCCGTCGGCGTTCGCGCAGGTGCTGGCGGGTGGGGGGTTGCGGGTGCGGCCTCGGGCGGTGGTGCTGGCCGGTGAGGCTTTGAGCGC
>NZ_JBHUTX010000095.1:0-6711 GCF_042671245.1 Streptomyces sp. NPDC057099 | reverse complement strand
GCCATGGCACGAGTCAACCAACCACCGGTGGTCGCCGAGATGCTCGCCGGCCTGGCCCTCGGACCGTCACTCTTCGGTCTCCTCTTCCCGGATGCCCAGCACTGGATGTTCCCCGACGAACTACGCCCCGTGATCTACGCTCTGGGCCAACTCGGCATCGCCTTCTACATGTTCCTCATCGGCGTCGAGTTCAGCAGTTCCCTGTCCCGCGGCAGCGGACTGATCAAACGCTGCCTGTCCGTCTCCGCCGCGGGCATCCTCGTCCCACTGGCGCTCGGACTCGGTGTCACGGCCTGGCTCTTCACCGTCATGCCCGAGATGGTCCCCGAGGCCGGCAGCCGCTACGGCACCCTGTACATCGGTGTCGTCCTGTCCATCACGGCCCTGCCCATGCTCGCCCGCATCATCGAGGAACGCGGGCTGCTCGGCTCCAAGTCGGCCACCCTCGCGCTCGGCGCGGGCGCCATCGACGACATCGTCGCCTGGCTCGCCATCGGGCTGATGCTGACCTTCACGGCCGGGACGGGAATCGGCCCGTGGCAGACCGCACTCGGGTTCACCGCCCTCATGGCCGCCCTGTTCGGCCTGGTACGGCCCGCGGTGAAGCGGTTCGAGTCCCGCAACGGCCTGTCCGGCAACGGGTTCATGACGCTGGTGTGCGCCCTGCTCTTCACAGCGTGCGCGGTGACCGAGTTCCTCGGACTCCATGTGGTGATCGGGGCGTTCGTGCTGGGCCTGGCGTTCCCCAAGGGCGAGGCGCTGTCCCGCTGGCTGGCCACCGTCCGCCCCTTCGCCGTCGGCGTGCTGCTGCCCTTCTACTTCGTCTACACCGGCCTGCGCACCGACATCCAACTGCTCGGGTCCGGCGGCGCCCTCGGCGCGATGGCGCTGCTGTTCGCCGCGTCCGTCCTGGGCAAGCTCGGGGCCTGCGCGCTCGCCGCCCGCCGGCACGACCGGGACTGGATCCAGGCAACCCAGGTGGGCGTCCTGATGAACACCCGAGGGCTGGTACAGCTGATCGCCCTCAACATCGGGATGGAAACGGGCCTGCTCACCCAAGCCGTCTTCGCGCAACTGGTCGTCGTGGCGGTCCTGACGACGCTGATGACGAGTCCCGGGCTCAGCCTCATCGAATCCTGGCAACAGCGGCGACAGAAATCGGCGACGGAATCGGAAGAGGATTCTCTCGCTCCTCCGTCTTCTGTTTGATTCCCCGTGTGCGTCAGGGAATTGGTGCGCTAGCATCAATTGCAGACCGGTCCGCTAAATGGAAGGTTTGAAATGAAGGAAGGTAATTCCCGCGAGGCGCTGGCAGTCAATGGATTTGCCGGTCCATTTCCGCGGTTCGCCTCCGACGACACCATAGGAGAGCTCCGCGAGTTCTTCCAGGACATGCTCGACCACCAGCCGGAACACCCGCTCTACAAGCGGTACTCGGTCCGTGACTGGCATCTCGTCAACGAAAAGGTCCGTGAACTCCTCACCGCTCCCGAGCTGATCGCTTCCCTCCAGGAGGCCACCGGCGCCGAGTCGCTCATTCTCTGGCGCAGCAAGCTCTTCGAGAAGTACCCCGGAGACGGCGCCATCGACTGGCACCAGGAGTACGGCTACTTCGACGGCGAGGAGGTCGGCGGCCACCGCCCCGCGCTCTTCCCGCTGCACCCGTCGAGCTCCTGGGACTGGACCCTCTGGCTCTCGCTGACGGACGTCTCCGAGGACGACGGCGTCATGGAGTTCGTCAAGGGATCACAGCAGACCGTGTACCCCAAGCGCATGGTCACCCTCACCGAGTCCGGTGCCTACGTCGACCCGCGCAACCGGGTCAAGACCAAGGAGGAGTTGCAGCAGCGGGCGGCCAACAACAGCCTGATCCTCGACATCGACACCCGCCGCGTCTTCGACGGGGTCGACTTCGACAAGTACACCCTCGACGAGCTCTTCGACCTGCTCGCCCAGCGCTGCGCAGACCTGCGTGCGGTGGTCACCGAGCCCTTCGAACTGGCACCCGGGGCGACCGAGATCACCCCGATGAAGGCCGGCGAGTACATCATCTTCACGGAGCGCTGCATGCACCGCTCCCGCGCCTCCCTGCCGGACGCGCGCATGCGCCTGGCCGTGAACGCCCGCTACACGCTCGGCGACACCTGGGTCTACCCGCAGCGCAGCAGCTCCGACACCTTCGACGGGTCGAACCTCGACATCAGGGACCACAAGTGTGTTCCCGTCCTCGGAGACCGGTTCCACCCGGACAACGCCTACCTCTGACCGTGCCGCAGGGCCTCGCACCCGTCGGCCTCAAGACCGGATCCGGTCTTGAGGCCGACGTTCTCGTATCGGGCGACGATGTCCCGCCCCGGCTCGTCAGGCCGCTGCCGAGGGCCCGTCACCTGGCCGGAACGCCCGTCGCACCCGCTCGTCGAGCTGTTCCAGGACCGGTGACAACTCCCCGTCCTCGAAGAGCTGCCGCATCTCGACCCGCCGCACCTTGCCGCTGGTGCTGCGCAGCACCCCACCCGGCTTCACGAACACCACACTGCCCACCGACACACCGAGACGGGCCGAGAGACCCGACAGGACCTCGTGTGCCAGCTCCCGGGCAGAGGCCTCGCCCGCATCACGCGAACGCAGCTCCTGTACCAGCACGATGCTCTCGGCGCCGCCCTCCACCGTCACCGTGAACGCCGCGCCCACCCCGTCCGCGCACGCCGGATGCTGCTCCCTCGCGGCGCGCTCGACATCCTGCGGATACATGTTGCGGCCGTTGATGATCATGACTTCCTTGAGGCGACCGGTGACGTACAACTCGCCTTCGTGGGACACACCCAGGTCACCGGTACGCAGAAACGGACCGGCGCCGTCGGCGGTGTACGCCCGGAAGGTCCGCTCCGTCTCCTCCGCAAGCCCCCAGTACCCGTGCGCGACACTCGGCCCGCTCAGCCAGATCTCGCCGATCTCACCCGCGCCCAGCTCCCGCAGGGACTGCGGGTCGACGATCCGCAGGTCGTACCCGTCGGAGACAGGCCCGCTGCTCACGACGAGCCGAGCGTCCGCCGACCCGGCGGCCGGCGTGAACCTGCGCTGCTCGAACTCCCCCGCGTGCACCCTGGTCACCACCGCGGCCGAGGCGCCCGGGCTGCCGGAGACGAACAGCGTGGTCTCCGCCATGCCGTAGCTCGGGCAGACCGTCTCCGGCCGCAGCCCGGCCGGCGCGAAGTGCTCGACGAACCTGCGCACCGTCGACTCCTGCACCGGTTCGGCACCGTTGACCGCCCACCGCCAGCGGGACAGGTCCAGCGACGCCACCTGCTGTGCGGACACCCGCCGCACACACAGGTCGTAGGCGAAGTTCGGCGCCGGACTCAGCACGATGTCATGCCGGTCGATCATCTCCAGCCACAGCCGAGGCCTGCGCAGAAATGCCGCCGGTGCCATCACGAACCCCTGACCGCCGACGGCCAGGGGCAGCAACAGCGTCCCCATGAGACCCATGTCGTGGTACGGCGGCAGCCAGCCACCGATCCGCGCGCCCTCGGGGACTCCGTAGGAACGCCGGATCAACCCCAGGTTCTCCATGAGGTTCGCGTGCGTGACCACGACCCCGCGCGGATCGCTCGTCGACCCGGAGGTGTACTGGAGGAATGCCGTCCCGTCCGGCTCGACCACCGGCGCGGTCCAGCCGCCGCCCTGGCGGACCGCACTCTCGGCCGACAGGCAGCGCACGCCCCGAGACGAACCGGCGGCCCAGGCGCGCACGGCGTCGAGGCTCCGTTCGTCGGTGAGCACCGCGACCGCGCCGGACGAGGCCAGCATGCCGTCCAGCCTCTCCTGCTGCCCCCTGCCGTCGGAGGGCGACGGAGCGGGCACGGGGACGAGCCCCGCATACAGGCACCCCAGAAAAGAAGCAAGGAATTCAGGGCCGGGCGGACAGGCGAGAAGGACCCGGTCGCCCGCCTCGCAGGAATCCAGCATCGCCGAGGCGACGGCCACGGCGGAGGAATCGAGTTCGCCGTAACGAAGCTGCCGGGAAATGGCCAAACCGGACGCCCCGGTGGAGAGAAAGGAGTACGCCAGATCATCCGGCCGGTCCCGCGCGTGCGCACGTACCACATTGATGATGGAGTCAGGTCGGAGCATGACGTCACGCCCCCCAGGTGTGTGGGTATATTCGCCGACTCTGCCACCCGTCCGGGCACGTGACCAACCGCATCACCGGGTGTTCAAGTGCTGCTTCAGCGCAGTTGAACACCTCGCCCGGCTGCGGAATGCACAGCATTGATCATCCCTGCGCCCCTGAGCCATAGTGAGCCGCGGTGACGCAGTGGCGCGGTGGCCGATACCTCGACGGTCGGGAATTCGCGGGCCGACCGATACGGACCCAGCGACGGCCGTCATGACCGCGCCCAGTTGTCTTCTTCGACCGCGCCAGCCTCCTGGGCGAGGGGGACCGGCGGCAGGTGTTCGACCGCCAGCCTCGCTCGACGTCGCGTCGGGGGCGAAACCAGGAGGAGCCTGATGATTCCTTTGTCATTCGCGCAGCGTCGTTTGTGGTTCCTCGCGCAACTCGACGGCCCGAGTGCCGTCTACAACATGCCCGTGACGTTGCGCCTGTCCGGCGCCGTCGACCGCGAAGCCCTGGACGCCGCGCTGCGAGACGTCCTGGACCGGCACGAGATCCTGCGCACCACGTTCACCGCCGTCGACGGCGAGCCGTACCAGCGCATCCTCGACACCGCCGACCTGGACTGGGAACTCCAGGTCGTCGACCTGCCCGCCTCCGCCACCACCGCGGACCTGTCCGCCGCTGCCCGGAAGGCCGTCGGCCACCGCTTCGACCTCGCCGCCGAACCCCCGATCAGGGCGTCCCTCTTCTCCGCCGGCCCGGACGAGCACGCCCTGGCCGTGGTGGTGCACCACATCGCCGGCGACGGCTGGTCCATGGGACCGCTCGCCCGGGACCTGTCGGCGGCCTATGCGGCGCGCTGCGCGGGCCGTGCGCCCGCGTGGGAGCCGCTGCCCGTGCAGTACGCCGACTACGCGCTCTGGCAGCGTGAACTGCTCGGCGACGACGCCGATCCCGCCAGCGTGATCTCCCGGCAGGTCGCCTACTGGCGAGAGGCACTGGCCGGTGCGCCGGAAGAGCTGGAACTGCCCCTCGACCACCCGCGGCCGGCCGTAGCCTCCCACCGCGGACACCACGTACCGTTCATCGTCCCGGCCCCCACGCACGCGCGGCTGGCGGAGGTGGCGCACGCCGAAGGTGTGACCGCCTTCATGGTGCTGCAGGCCGCGCTGGCCGTACTGCTGTCCAAGCTCGGCGCGGGCAACGACCTCCCGATCGGCACGGTCGTCGCCGGGCGCCCGGACGCCGAACTGCGCGATCTGGTCGGCTTCTTCGTGAACACCCTGGTCCTGCGGACCGACCTCTCGGGCGATCCGACGTTCCGCGAGCTGCTGTCCCGCGTGCGCGAGACGAACCTGTCGGCGTTCGCCCATCAGGACGTGCCGTTCGAGAAGCTCGTCGAGGAACTCGCCCCGACCCGCACCCTGGCGCGGCAACCGCTGTTCCAGGTGATGCTGTCGCTGCAGAACCTCACCGAACAGGAGGCCACGGGCCTGCTGGGCGCGGACATCGCCGGGATCCCGACCGGACAGCCGGGCGAGGCCATCGCCAAGTTCGACCTCGAAGTGGAGGTCACGGAGACCTACGACGCCCAAGGTGCGCCCGGGGGACTGCGCGGCGCGTTCACCGCCGCGGCGGACCTGTTCGAGGCGGGGTCGGTGGAGGGGTTTGCGGAGCGTCTGGTGCGGGTGCTGGAGGCGGTCGCGGATGATCCAGGCCTGAGGCTGGGTGAGGTGGAGGTGCTGGGCGCCGCGGAGCGGCGCCGGGTGCTGGGTGAGTGGAACGACACGGCTCTGGTGGTGCCGGATGTGCTGGTGCCGGAGTTGTTCGCGGGGCATGCGGTGCGGTCTCCGGGTGCGGTCGCGGTGGTGTTCGACGGGGTGGAGGTGTCGTACGGGGAGCTGGAGGCGCGGGCGAACCGGCTGGCGCACCATCTGATCGGCCAGGGGGTGGGTGCGGAGTCGGTGGTGGGTCTGTGCCTGCCGCGTGGCATCGAGATGATCGTGGCGATCCTGGCCGTGTGGAAGGCCGGCGCCGCCTACGTACCCCTCGACCCGGACCACCCCGCGCAGCGCACCGAGTTCATCCTCGCGGACAGTGGCGCTCAACTCGTCCTGGCCCACACGGATGTCCCCGCGCCGGGGACGGTACGGCTGGATGATCCGTGTGTGTTGGGGGAGTTGGCCGGTCTGCCGGTGACGGCTCCGGGTGGTGTGGTGGTGTTGTCTGGTTCGTTGGCGTATGTGATTTATACGTCGGGTTCGACGGGGGTGCCGAAGGGGGTTGGGGTTTCGCACGGGTCGTTGGCGAATCTGGTGGCGGTGTTCGGGCCGTTGCTGGAGGTCGGGCCGGGTGCGCGGGTGTTGCAGTTCGCGTCGTTCAGCTTTGATGCGTCGGTGCTGGATGTGGCGGTGACGCTGGGCTGCGGGGGCGGTCTGGTGGTGGCGTCGGCTGTGGAGCGTTCGGAGCCTGCTCTGTTGCGGGAGTTGGTGGGGGCGGCGGGTGTGGGGGCGGCGAGTGTGGTGCCGTCGTTGCTGGGTGTTCTGGAGTTGGGGGATCTGGCCGGGGTGGGGCCGATGGTGGTCGGCTCG
>NZ_JBHUTX010000094.1:0-7070 GCF_042671245.1 Streptomyces sp. NPDC057099 | reverse complement strand
ACTGCAGGGGGGACCCTGTGGGAGAGTAGGACGCCGCCGAACAATCATTCAAAGGAAACCCCCGTATCTTCGGATACGGGGGTTTTCTGCGTTTAGGGTCGTGGATATGAACTACGATCTCGTCATCTTCGACAACGACGGTGTTCTGGTCGACAGTGAGCCCATCTCCAACCGGCTGCTGGCCGCGTACCTCACCGAACTCGGGCACCCGACCTCGTACGAGGAGTCCATTCGGGACTACATGGGGTCGGCCATGCACCGGATTCATGAGCTGGTTCTCGAGCGGACGGGACAGCGGTTGCCTGAGAGCTTCGACGACGTTTTTCACGCCCGGGTGTTCGCGGCGTTCGAGAAGGAGCTCGTGGCTGTGGCCGGGGCCTCCGGCGTCCTGGAGAAGCTCGCCGCGGACGGGGTGCCGTACTGCGTGGCCTCGTCCGGGAGCCATGAGCGGATTCGGGTGGGGCATCGGACGACCGGGCTCGACCGGTGGTTCGACGAGGGGCGGATCTTCAGCTCGCAGGACGTCGGGCGGGGCAAGCCGGCTCCCGATCTGTTCCTGTACGCCGCCGAGCGGATGGGGGTCGCGCCGGAGCGGTGTGTCGTCGTCGAGGACAGTCCGCTGGGGGTGCGGGCCGCGGTCGCGGCCGGGATGGACGTGTACGGGTTCACCGCCATGACTCCGGCGGAGAAGCTCGCCGGCGCCACCCGGCTCTTCTCCGACATGGGGGAGCTGGCCGATCTGCTGGTGTGAGCCCGTGGAAGATGAGGCAAATTCATCTTTGGCTGGATCTACCCACGGGTAAGCCGGGGCCCTACGCTCGCCGCCATGACTGATGTGCTGCGGCGCGGCAGAGGTTCGTTGGCGTTCAGCTTTTTCGTGCAGGGGGTCGCCTTCGCTCTGCTCGTGACGCGGATTCCGGCCATCCAGGACCGGTACGGGGTTTCCGACGCGCTGCTGCCGGCTTTTCTGGCCGCCGTGCCGATCCTCGCCGGGGTCGGGAGCGTCAGCACCGAGCGGCTGGTGAAGCGGGTGCCGCCGAGTCGGCTGCTGCGGTGGTCCCAGCCCGTGGTGCTGCTGGCGCTGCTCGGGGTCGGGGCCGGGGAGCGGATGGTGGAGCTGGGGGTCGCGCTCGCGGCGTTCGGGCTCGCCGTCGGGGTGCTGGACGCGTCGATGAACATGCTCGGGGTGAGCCTGCAGCGGGCGTACGGGCGCAGCATCATGCTCAGTTTTCACGCGGTCTACAGCCTGGGCGGGATCGTCGGGGCCTCGCTGGCGTGGGTGGGGGCGCACTGGGATCTGGCGTTGTGGGTGTCGTATCTGCCGGTCGTGCTGGTGCTGTTGCCGGCTGTGCTGGTGGGGAGCCGGTGGTATGTCGACGGCGGTGATGCGGGCCCCGTGGCGGAGTCCGGGGTGGAGGGGAAGGCGGGCGAGGGGCAGGGCCTCGCGTTCAAGTTGCTGTTGCCGCTGTGCCTGGTGATGACCGTCGCGTACATCGGGGACTCGACGGTCTCCAACTGGAGCGCGAAGTATCTGCAGGACGTGCTCGGCAGCTCGGAGCAGATGGCGACGGTGCCGTACAACGTGTACATGGTCACCACGCTGCTGGGGCGGACGTTGGGGGACTTCGGCGTGCGGCGGTTCGGGGCCGTGGCTGTGGTGCGGGCCGGGGCGCTGGTCGCTGCGGGTGGGTTCGCCGTGGTGGCGGGGGCGCCCGGGGCGTGGGTCGGGATGCTGGGGTTCACGCTGCTGGGGCTGGGGTTGTGTGTGCTGGTGCCGCAGACGTTCGCGGCGGCCGGCAGGTTGTTCCCAGGGGCATCGGACGCGGCCGTGGCGCGGCTGAATGTCTTCAACTATGTGGGGTTCTTGATCGGTTCGCCGTTGGTGGGCGCGCTCGGGGATCTGTGGAGCTACCGCGGGGCCATGCTCGTGCCGATGGTGTTGGTGCTGGTGACGCTGGTGTACGCCCGTTCGTTCGCCGCTCAACCGGACCGATACGGTGGCGGTCATGAGCGGCCGCGCACAGCTGATGTGGGACGAGGCAGTAACGGGCTATGACTTCGGTCCCGGGCATCCGATGGACCCGGTCCGGCTCGCGCTGACCCGGAGACTGGTCGACGCCTTCGGGCTGGACCGTGAGGTGGAGGTGGTCGCCGCGAAGGCGGCCGGGGAGTCGACGTTGCGGCTCGTCCACCGGGAGGACTACATCGAGGCGGTGAAGGCCGCGTCGGCCGATCCGGGCGCGGCGGACCAGTCGTACGGGCTGGGGACGATGGACGATCCGGCCTTCGCGGGGATGCACGAGGTGTCGTCGCTGATCGCCGGGCAGTCGGTGGGGGCGGCGGAGGCCGTGTGGCGCGGGGAGACGCCGCACGCGGTGAACTTCGCGGGCGGGCTGCATCACGCGATGCCCGGTGGTGCGTCCGGGTTCTGTATCTACAACGACGCGTCGCTGGCGATCGCCCGGCTGCTGGAGCTCGGGGCCGAGCGGGTCGCCTACATCGACGTCGACGTGCATCACGGGGACGGGGTGCAGGCGGCGTTCTGGGACGACCCGCGGGTGCTGACGATCTCGCTGCACGAGCATCCCCGGACGCTGTTCCCGCAGACCGGGTGGCCGGAGGAGACCGGGGCGGACTCCGCGGAGGGCTCGGCGGTGAACGTGGCGCTGCCGGCCGGTACCGGGGACGCCGGGTGGCTGCGGGCGTTCCACTCCGTGGTGCCGGAGCTGATCGCCGATTTCCGGCCGCAGGTGCTGGTGACCCAGCACGGGGCCGATACGCACTTCGAGGATCCGCTCGCGCATCTGGCCGTGTCGCTGGACGCGCAGCGGGCGGTGCAGGTGGCCTGTCACGACCTGGCGCACGAGTACGCCGACGGCCGGTGGGTGGCCCTGGGCGGGGGCGGCTACGCGGTGGTGGACGTCGTACCGAGGTCGTGGACGCATCTGGTCGCGATCGCGGCGCATCGGGAGGTGGAGCCCGAGGCGGTGATCCCCGAGGGATGGCGGCAGGAAGTGTTCGCGCGGACACGGCAGTTGGCCCCGGCGCGGATGACGGACGGGCGCTGGCCCGTGGAGTGGACCGGCTGGGAGGCGGGGTACGACCCGGCCGACCGGCTGGACCAGGCGGTGCTGGCGGCCCGGCGGGCGGTGTTCCCGCTGCGGGGTCTGCTGCCGGGGTGAGGCGCCCCTGGTGGGCGGGGTGGGCCTGGTAGGCCGACCGAGCGGTGTTCGCCGGTTCCCGGGACAGGTGAGGTCCTGGTCGCGGACGATCATTTCGTGCTGACCCCCGAAGTTCTTCGTACGCACCTGGTGGGTGCACGCCTCGCCGGTACCGTGGCCACAGCGCGTGAGGAGAGCCTGCGCAGCTACCGGCTCTTCGCCGCCCGGGACCCCCGTGTGCTGCTCGGCATCGATCCCGAAGGGGCTTGGCAGCAGCGGGAATTGATCGAGCTGATGGCCGACAGGTGCGGGGTTTCGGCCGATTCTCGGTGTACTTCCGGCCAGGACGTGATCGACCCGCAGCGGACGGTGGCCGCGCTGGACACCTTCGCGGACCGTCTCGCCGATGTCGCCCGGCGGGGTGCTCCGGTGCTTCTCGGTACCGGGCACCCGCACCGGCTGCTCGGCTTCTACGCCGCTCTGGCAGACGCGCTGTCGGCGGCAGGGTGTGCGGTTCTCACCCCCGCGCAGGGTCGCTGTGTCGACATAACGACCCGGTTCGGCCTACGCACGTACAACCTCGACTACGTACGAGGAGTCGCGTTG
The DNA here is from genome assembly GCF_042671245.1 of Streptomyces sp. NPDC057099. Lineage (NCBI taxonomy): Bacteria > Bacillati > Actinomycetota > Actinomycetes > Kitasatosporales > Streptomycetaceae > Streptomyces > Streptomyces sp. NPDC057099. The sequence continues at coordinate 3,303 of NZ_JBHUTX010000094.1, read as the reverse complement.
GTGCGGGCGTCCGGGGTGGAACGCCCCGGTTGTGAGCCCGGCGCACATACGCACTCGCCGCTCCCGGTTCGTACCGCGCTGGCCGCGGCGGCGGAGGCCGGCGGGCCCCTGCCCGAGCTGGTGATCGGGGATCACGGGTGGGTCTGCGGGGCAGGTCAGCTGGGGTTCGAGGCCATCGGGCCGGCCGATACGGACGACCCCGCGCCGTTCGTCGGGCAGGCGGAGGGGTCCGTGTCCGTCGTCGTTCCACTTGATGACGGTGTGCGATCTGATTACTACCTGCCGCTTACCCGCTACGTACTCAATCGGGCGTGTCTGTCACAGTAGGCCGTTGATGGGTGCACCTCTTCCCCACTCGCATCACTGGCCCCTACATTGGGGAGTGAGCACGCAGCGACGAAGAGTCACCGGAAGGGGAAGCCGGTGGCCGTCGAGTGCGGAAGGTTCAGGTGTGTCATGGCTGCAGCTGGCGAGAGGCCTCTGAACGAGGTTCAGTTCCTTACCGTGGCGGAAGTCGCCTCGGTGATGCGAGTGTCGAAGATGACCGTGTACCGGCTGGTGCACAGCGGTCATCTGCCCGCGATCCGTGTGGGGCGGTCTTTCCGCGTCCCGGAGCAAGCGGTTCACGAGTACCTCCGCGAGAGCTATGTGGGGGTGGAAACCGCCTGACGGCTGGGGCGGGGTGATCCCTCACAGGGCACTCGGGATCACCCTGGCCCCCTCGATTACGACCTCAGCGCTCGGGCGGGTAGGCTAGCCCCTCGTAGGTCGTATGGGCCCATGGCGCCCAGCACCGAGTGATGAGAAGTGAGCGAGGGTAGTCGTGGGCTCTGTTATCAAGAAGCGGCGCAAGCGGATGGCCAAGAAGAAGCACCGCAAGCTGCTCAAGCGCACGCGCGTTCAGCGTCGCAACAAGAAGTAAGTTCGCGACGCCGACGCCGCGAGAGCGTCGTTGTGGCCCTCCACCCACGGGTGGGGGGCCACACGTGTATCGCCACGCGGGTCCGGCTGCCTCCCGTCGTGTTCCCGTCACTTCGCGCATCGGGCGGTCATCACAGCGCAACACCGAACCGCTAAGTTGGCCCCACGGGGGAACGCGGCGGGGACAAGAGGTTGTGGAAGGAAGGCGCTGATCTTGGGCAAGGTCGTGCTCGTGACCGGAGTGGCCCGCCAGCTGGGGGGCCGGTTCGTGAGGCGGATCCAGCGGGACCCCGAGGTGGACCGGGTGATCGCCGTGGACGCGGTGCCGCCCGAGCACCATCTGGGCGGCGCGGACTTCATCCAGGCCGACATCCGGCAGCCCACGATCGCCCGGGTGCTCGCCGAGACGGCCGCCGACACGATCGTCCACCTGGACGTGACGGGCACACCGCTGGGCAGCGGCAACCGGGCCTCCCTGAAGGAGACCAACGTCATCGGCACCATGCAGCTGCTCGGTGCCTGCCAGAAGTCCCCTGCCGTGCAGCGGCTGGTCGTGAAGTCCAGCACCAACGTCTACGGCTCCGCGCCCCGTGACCCGGCCGTCTTCACCGAGACGACCCCGCCCAAGTCCCTGCCCAGCGGCGGCTTCGCCAAGGACACGGTGGAGGTCGAGGGCTACGTCCGCGGCTTCGCGCGCCGCCGGCCCGACGTGGCCGTGTGCGTGCCGCGGTTCGCCAACATCCTCGGCCCGACCGCGGACACCCCGCTCGCCTCGTACTTCGCGCTGCCGGTCCTGCCGACCGTGTTCGGCTACGACCCCAGGCTGCAGTTCGTGCACGAGGACGATGTGATCGAGGTGCTGCGGATCGCCTCCCACGAGCCACGGCGGGGCACGCTCAACAGCGGCACCTTCAACATCGCCGGCGACGGCGTCCTGCTGCTCTCCCAGTGCTCCCGGCGCCTCGGGCGGCCCACCGTGCCGCTGCCGCTCCCGGCCGTCACCTGGGCGGGCTCGCTGGTGCGTACGCTGGGGATGACGGACTTCTCGCCCGAGCAGATCCGGCTGCTGACCCACGGCCGGGTCGTGGCCACGGGCCAGATGCGCGAAACGCTGGGATTCCAGCCCAAATACACGACCGCGGAAACGTTCGCGGACTTCGCCCGCAGCCAGGGACCCGGACTTCTTCCGCCGGAGGCCCTTGCGGGGGCCGTCGACCGGATCGCCGCACTGCCCCTCGCGGGCGACGGCCACCCCCCGACGCAGAGCGCCAACTGAGGAGCGCATCAACGATGGCGGATGCCAAGGTCATTCCGTTCGACGACGACCGGTCCCGCGGAAGCGCCGTGCAGCGCCCCCAGCGGCGCCGGAGCGCGGGGAACCGCCGCTCGGGCACGGAGTCGGCGCCGGTCCGTGAGGTGCAGCCCCTGCCCACCAGGGCTGTTCCGCAGGATGATGTTCCTGTGACTTCTGAGGAGCAGCCGCCGGAGCGGTCCCAGGACGGCGACGGCGGTCTGGAACGGCGGATCGCGGGCGGGCTCGCGTTCCTGCGCCGGCGCCTCACCGGGGACTACGAGGTCGACGACTTCGGCTACGACGAGGAGCTCACCGACCAGGTCCTGATGTCCCTGCTGCGCCCGTTGTACGACAAGTACTTCCGGGTCGAGGTGAAGGGCATAGAGAACATCCCGTCCGAGGGCGGCGCCCTGATCGTCGCCAACCACTCCGGCACGCTGCCGATGGACGGCCTGATGATGCAGGTCGCCGTGCACGACAACCATCCGGCGGGACGGCACCTGCGCCTGCTCGCCGCCGATCTGGTGTTCATGCTGCCGGTGGTCAACGAACTGGCCCGCAAGCTCGGCCACACCCTGGCCTGTGCCGAGGACGCGGCGCGGCTGCTGGAGCAGGGCGAACTGGTCGGGGTGATGCCGGAGGGCTTCAAGGGCCTCGGCAAGCCCTTCGCGGACCGGTACAAGCTCCAGCGCTTCGGCCGCGGGGGTTTCGTCTCGACGGCCCTGCGCGCCGGGACGCCGATCGTCCCCTGCTCGATCGTCGGGGCCGAGGAGATCTACCCGATGATCGGCAACGCCAAGACGGTCGCGCGCCTGCTGGGCTTTCCGTACTTCCCGGTCACGCCCACGTTCCCCTGGCTCGGACCGCTCGGCGCGATTCCGCTGCCGACCAAGTGGACGATCCAGTTCGGCGAGCCGATCCGCACGGACGGCTATCCGCCGGAGGCGGCCGAGGATCCGATGCTGATGTTCAACCTGACCGATCAGGTCAGGGAGCAGATCCAGCACACGCTGTACAAGCTGCTGGTGCAGCGGCGGTCGGTCTTCTTCTGATGCTTCGCCTACGGCGCTGGGCGCCCCTCACAGGGG
>NZ_JBHUTX010000093.1:0-8504 GCF_042671245.1 Streptomyces sp. NPDC057099 | reverse complement strand
TGGGCGGTCAGGTTGTCCGCCATGAAGTTCACCGAGTCGGTCAGGTCACGCCAGGTGCCCCGCACGCCCTTGACGTCCGCCTGACCGCCGAGCCGCCCCTCGGTACCCACCTCCCGCGCCACACGCGTGACCTCGTCCGCGAACGCCGAGAGCTGATCCACCATCGTGTTGATGGTGTTCTTCAACTCCAGGATCTCGCCCCGGGCATCGACGTCGATCTTCTGGGACAGGTCGCCCTTGGCCACGGCGGTGGCCACCTGGGCGATGTCACGCACCTGGGTGGTCAGGTTGCCGGCCATGGCGTTGACGGAGTCGGTCAGGTCGGCCCAGGTTCCGGAGACCCCGGGTACCTGCGCCTGGCCGCCCAGCGTGCCCTCGGTACCGACCTCGCGTGCCACACGGGTCACCTCGGAGGTGAACAGCGACAGCTGGTCGACCATGCCGTTGAACACGGACGCGATCTCGCCGAGCAGGCCGCCGGCCTCTTCCGGCAGCCGGGTGCCGAAGTCGCCGTCGCGTACCGCCGTCAGCCCGGCCAGCAACCGCCGTAGCTCCGGTTCCCCCGGCACTACGCTCGGATCCTGGATTGCGGTACCCGCCTTGTCCATGCTCTCCCTCTCCCCGAACGCCCCGCGGCATTCGCTCCGACACGCAGACCTGCCGTCAACTGTCGGAATTCTCGCCCCCACCGGCCGCTGCGAACGGTCTCATCGTATGGCCCGGCCGGCCGCCGGTTTGATTCCGGCAAGTATTGTCACTCGACAACGGCCGAAGGTCGACTGACAAGCCTTCCGGTAACCGACCGGGTCTCCGGCCGGCACCGCCGCCGGACGCCGCGCGAAACGACGCGGCGCCCCTACCGGCGGTTGCTCCAGGGGATCGGTATCGTCCGCCCCGATGCCCCGGGTCCGCGGCTCAACCGCCCGTACGAGGAGGAGCACCATGTCCGATCGTCGGCAGGGAAACGCATCGGATGACGAGTCCGCGTCGCCGGCACTCGAGGCCCGCCGGGCAGGCACGCACGACACGGTGCGGCTCGCGGTGGTCATCGGTGCTCTCGGCGTGGTCTTCGGCGACATCGGGACCAGCCCGATCTACACCCTCCAGACGGTGTTCAATCCGAACGACCCGCACCCGGTCCCGGTCAGCACGGACAACGTGTACGGGGTGGTGTCCCTGGTGTTCTGGTCGGTGATGATCATCGTCACGGTCACCTATGTGCTGCTGGCGACGCGCGCCGACAACGACGGCGAGGGCGGCATCATGGCGCTCATCACCCTGCTGCGGCGGCTGAGTTCACAGCGTGGGCGTCGGGCCGCCGCCGCACTGGCCGCGCTCGGCATCTTCGGCGCGTCGCTGTTCTTCGGCGACAGCATGATCACACCGGCGATCTCGGTGCTGTCCGCGGTCGAGGGCCTCAAGGTCGTCCAGCCGTCATTGGAGGACGCGGTCGTGCCCATCACCGCGGTGATCATCGTGCTGCTGTTCCTGGTGCAGCGCAGGGGAACGGCGGCGGTGGGGCGGGTGTTCGGCCCGGTCATGATCGCCTGGTTCCTGGCCATCGGCGCGTGCGGGGTCGTCGGCATCTCCGACCACCCGGACATCCTCAAGGCGCTGTCGCCGACGTACGCGCTGGGCTTCCTGTTCGGCCATTGGGGTACCGCCTTCTTCGCCCTGGCCGCGATCGTCCTCGCGGTCACCGGCGCCGAGGCGCTGTACGCGGACATGGGGCACTTCGGCCGCCGGGCGATCACCCGGGGCTGGCTGTTCCTCGTGCTGCCCGCCTGTGTCCTCAGCTACATGGGTCAGGGCGCCCTGATCCTCGACGACCCGGACAACATCAGCAGCCCGTTCTTCCTGCTGGTGCCCGACTGGGGACGCTGGCCGATGGTCCTGCTCGCCACGGCCGCCACCGTGATCGCCTCCCAGGCGGTGATCACCGGGGCGTACTCGGTCGCCTCCCAGGCGGCCCAGCTGGGTTATCTGCCGAGGCTGCGCATCGCGCACACCTCCGAATCCACCATCGGCCAGATCTACGTCCCCTGGATCAACTGGCTCCTGATGGTCTCGGTCCTCACCCTGGTCTTCGCCTTCCGCGCCTCCGAGGCACTGGCCTACGCGTTCGGCATGGCGGTCACCGGCACCATCACCATCACCACGCTGCTGTTCTTCTACGTCGCCAGCGCCAAGTGGGGCACACCCCGCTGGCTGCTCGGCATCGGCGCGGGGGTGCTCCTCTTCGTGGATCTGCTGTTCGTGGCGGCCAACATGACCAAGCTCGTCCACGGCGCGTGGCTGCCGCTGCTGATCGGCCTCACCGCGTTCACCGTCATGACGACCTGGCAACGCGGCCGGGAGATCGTCACCGCGGAACGGGCGCGCCAGGAAGGCCCGCTGCCCGAGTTCATCGAACACCTCCGCGAGGGGCGGGAGCCGACGGTCCGGGCACCCGGCACGGCCGTCTTCCTGAACCGGGGGAAGGAGACCGCGCCCCTGGCGATGGTGGCCAACGTCCAGCACAACCACGTGCGGCACGACCATGTCGTGATCCTGGCGATCAGGACCGAGCCCGTGCCCCGCGTCCGGGACGACCAGCGGATCGCCGTCGACGGCCTCGGGTACGCCGACGACGGGATCATCCACGTCACCGCCCGGTTCGGCTACATGGAGACACCGGACGTGCCCGGCACCCTGGCCCTCCTCGACCCGGCCGACACCGAGGGGCCGCTGCGGCTCGACCAGGCGTCCTACTTCCTGTCGAAGATCGAGCTCCGGCGCGGGAAGGCCCCGACGATGGCGCCGTGGCGCAAGAGGCTGTTCATCGCCACCTCCTACATCACGGCCGACGCCGCCGAGTACTTCGGCCTGCCCCGCGACCGGACGGTGATCATGGGCTCTCAGGTCGAGGTGTAGGCGCCTACGGTCAGTCGTCGCCCTCGAGGTTTCCTTCCGTCTCCAGGTACACCTGCCGCAGCCCCTCCAGCACCGCCGGGTCGGGCTTCTCCCACATCCCCCGCGACTCGGCCTCCAGCAGCCGCTCGGCGATGCCGTGCAGGGCCCAGGGGTTGGCCTGCTGGAGGAACTCGCGGTTGGTCTCGTCCAGGACGTAGGTCTCGGTGAGCTTGTCGTACATCCAGTCGGCGATCACGCCGGTCGTGGCGTCGTAGCCGAACAAGTAGTCCACCGTGGCGGCCAGTTCGAAGGCTCCCTTGTAGCCGTGGCGGCGCATCGCCTCGATCCACTTGGGGTTGACCACGCGAGCGCGGAAGACGCGCGAGGTCTCCTCGACGAGGGTGCGGGTGCGGACCGTCTCGGGGCGGGTCGAGTCGCCGATGTACGCCTCGGGCGCCGTGCCCCGCAGGGCGCGGACCGTGGCGACCATGCCGCCGTGGTACTGGAAGTAGTCGTCGGAGTCGGCGATGTCGTGCTCGCGCGTGTCCGTGTTCTTCGCGGCCACCTCGATGCGCTTGTACGCCGTCTCCATCTCCTCGCGGGCCGGGCGGCCGTCGAGTTCACGGCCGTAGGCGTAGCCGCCCCAGACCGTGTACACCTCGGCCAGGTCGGCGTCGGTGCGCCAGTCGCGGGAGTCGATGAGCTGGAGCAGACCGGCGCCGTAGGTGCCGGGGCGGGAGCCGAAGATGCGGGTGGTGGCGCGGCGTTCGTCGCCGTGTTCGGCGACGTCCGCCTGGACATGGGCCCGGACGTGGTTCGCCGAGGCCGGCTCGTCCAGCGACGCCGCCAGGCGTACGGCGTCGTCCAGCAGTCCGATGGTGTGCGGGAAGGCGTCCCGGAAGAAGCCCGAGATGCGCAGGGTGACGTCGATGCGGGGGCGGCCCAGCTCCTCGGCGGGGACGGGCTCCAGCCCGGTCACGCGGCGGGAGGCGTCGTCCCAGACGGGGCGGATGCCGAGCAGGGCGAGGGCCTCGGCCACGTCGTCGCCCGCCGTGCGCATGGCGCTCGTGCCCCACAGCGACAGCCCGACGGAGGTGGGCCATTCGCCGTTGTCGGTGCGGTAGCGCTCCAGCAGGGAGTCCGCGAGGGCCTGGCCGGTCTCCCAGGCGAGGCGGGAGGGGACGGCCTTGGGGTCGACGGAGTAGAAGTTGCGGCCGGTCGGCAGGACGTTGACCAGTCCGCGCAGCGGGGAACCGGAGGGGCCCGCCGGGACGAAGCCGCCGTTCAGGGCGTGCACCGTGTGGTCGATCTCGGCCGTGGTCGCGGCGAGGCGCGGCACGACCTCGCGGGCCGCGAACTCCAGGATGGCGGCGACCTGTTCGCCGTGCTCGCTGGGGACGGCGGCCGGGTCCCAGCCCGCGTCCTCCATCGCCTGGACCAGGGCGCGGGCCTTCTCCTCCGCCGCGTCGGCGGTGGTACGGGTGGCGGCGGACTCGTCGAGACCGAGGGCCTCGCGCAGGCCGGGCAGGGCCGTGGTGCCGCCCCAGATCTGGCGGGCGCGCAGGACGGCGAGGACCAGGTTGACGTGGTCGGCGCCGGTGGGCGGGTTGCCCAGGACGTGCAGACCGTCGCGGATCTGGGCGTCCTTGACCTCGCAGAGCCAGCCGTCGACGTGCAGCAGGAAGTCGTCGAAGCCGTCGTCGTCGGGCCGGTCGTCCATGCCGAGGTCGTGGTCGAGCTTCGCGGCCTGGATGAGGGTCCAGATCTGGGCGCGGATCGCCGGGAGCTTGGCGGGGTCCATGGAGGAGATCTGGGCGTACTCGTCGAGCAGTTGCTCCAGGCGCGCGATGTCGCCGTAGGAGTCGGCGCGGGCCATGGGCGGCACGAGGTGGTCGACGAGGGTGGCGTGGACACGGCGCTTGGCCTGGGTGCCCTCGCCCGGGTCGTTGACCAGGAACGGGTAGACCAGGGGCAGGTCGCCGAGGGCGGCGTCGGGGCCGCAGGCGGCGGACAGTCCGGCGTTCTTGCCGGGCAGCCACTCCAGGTTGCCGTGCTTGCCGAGGTGGATCATCGCGTCGGCGCCGAAGCCGCCGTCCTCGGCACGGGCGGCGATCCAGCGGTAGGCGGCCAGGTAGTGGTGGGACGGCGGGAGGTCCGGGTCGTGGTAGATGGCGATGGGGTTCTCGCCGAAGCCGCGCGGGGGCTGGATGAGGATCAGCAGGTTCCCGAAGCGGAGGGCCGCGAGGACGATGTCGCCCTCCGGGTTGCGGCTGCGGTCGACGAACATCTCGCCCGGCGCCGGACCCCAGTGCTCCTCCACCGACGTGCGCAGCTCCTCGGGGAGCGTGGCATACCAGCGGCGGTAGTCGGCCGCCGGGATGCGCACCGGGTTGCGGGCCAGCTGCTCCTCGGTGAGCCACTCCTGGTCGTGGCCGCCCGCCTCGATCAGCGCCCGGATCAGCTCGTCGCCGTCGCCGGAGGCCAGGCCCGGCACCTCGGCGTCCGTGCCGAAGTCGTAGCCCTCCTCGCGCAGGCGGCGCAGCAGGGCCACCGCGCTGGCGGGGGTGTCGAGGCCGACCGCGTTGCCGATGCGGGAGTGCTTGGTCGGGTAGGCGGAGAGGACCAGCGCGAGGCGCTTGTCGGCCGGCCGGATGTGGCGGAGCCGGGCGTGGCGTACGGCGATTCCGGCGACGCGGGCCGCGCGCTCGGGGTCGGCGATGTAGGCCGGCAGGCCGTCCTCGTCGATCTCCTTGAAGGAGAACGGGACGGTGATGAGGCGGCCGTCGAACTCGGGGACGGCGATCTGGCTGGCCGCGTCGAGCGGGGAGACGCCCTCGTCGTTCTCCTCCCAGGCGGCACGCGAGCCCGTGAGGCACAGGGCCTGGAGGATCGGCACGTCCAGCTCGGTGAGCGCGCCGGCGTCCCAGGACTCGTCGTCACCGCCGGCCGATGCCTCGGCGGGCTTGGTGCCGCCCGCAGCGAGGACCGTGGTGACGATCACGTCGGCGGCGCGGAGTTCCTCGATCAGCTCGGGCTCGGGGGCGCGCAGGGAGGCGACGTACAGGGGCAGGGCCCGGCCGCCACCGTCCTCGATCGCGTCGCACAGGGCGGCGACGAAGGCGGTGTTGCCGCTCATGTGGTGGGCGCGGTAATAGAGCACGGCGACGGTCGGACCGTCGGCGCCGTCGCGGGGCGTGCGCTCCAGCGGGCCCCAGGTGGGTGCCGCCGCCGGCGACTCGAAGCCGTGGCCGGTCAGCAGGACCGTGTCGGAGAGGAAGCGGGCCAGCTGCTCCAGGTTGGCCGGGCCGCCGTGGGCGAGGTAGGCGTGCGCCTCGGCGGCGATGCCGACCGGGACGGTGGAGGCTTCCATCAGCTGGGCGTCCGGGGCCTGCTCGCCGGTGAGGACGACCACCGGGCGGCCGTCGGCCAGGAGCAGGTCGAGGCCGTCCTGCCAGGCCCGGATGCCGCCGAGGAGACGTACGACGACCAGGTCGACCCCGTCGAGGAGGCCGGGGAGGTCGTCGAGGGCGAGACGGGAGGGGTTCGCGAAACGGTAGGACACCGGGCCGGCGGCCGCGCGGGCGCTCAGCAGGTCAGTGTCGGACGTCGACAGGAGCAGGATCATGCGGCGTCGGGCCTTCCTCGGGGTGTCCGCGCCCCGGGTGGTGTCGAAATGGGGTCTCCCCTGCTCGGGCGATGCCGAGCGTTCGGGGAAGGGAGTTCCTGACTCGCCCGGCCGCATGGGCCGGACTCACAGTGGCGGGACCGCGCCGGACTCGCACCGGCTTCCTCCCCTGTCGCCGTCGTGGCGATGGCGGACCGGATGATCCGCCGCGATCATAGTAAGTGCCAGGGGAAGAGGGCACGGCATACACCAGGTGTGATGGTAGGTATGCTCGCCGCCATGTCCACGGCTGTCCCCCGCTCATCGACCCAGGCCACAGCGGTCCCACGCGACCGCGGTGACGCCTGTCCGGGGACGCTGCGGCTGCACGCGGCGGACGACGGAGCGCTCGCTCGCGTCCGGATTCCCGGTGGTGTGCTGACCGTTCCGCAGGCGGAGACGCTCGTGGAGGTGGCCGAACGGCTGGGCGACGGAGACCTGCATCTGACCTCGCGCGGCAACGCGCAACTGCGGGGTCTGCCCGACGGATGCGCCGGGGAGCTGGCCGAATTGCTGGACGCGGCCGGGCTGCTGCCCTCGCGCGGGCACGAGCGGGTGCGCAACATCGTGGCCTCGCCGCTGTCCGGTCTCGACGGGCGGGGCGTACTGGACGTACGGCCCTGGCTGACGGCCCTCGACGCGGCACTGTGCGCGAGCGAGGCGGCGCGGGCCCTGTCAGGACGTTTCCTGTTCGCGCTCGACGACGGACGCGGCGACGTGGCCGGACTCGATGCCGATGTGACGGTACGGGCGACGGCGGACGGCGGCGCGGAACTCGCGCTCGGAGCGGCCGGCCAAGCGCTGCACGTCGGTGTCGAGGAAGCGGCCCGGGCCGCGCTGGCGGCCGCGGAGGTCTTCCTGGAGGCGGCTCGGACGAGCGGGGACCGCGTCTGGCGCGTGGACGAACTGTCCCTTTCCGGCGACGAGTTGCTCGATGCGGTCGGCAGGCGGCTGCGGGCCGAGGACATCCGTCACGAGCGGCGAAACCGGGCGACCGGCCGCACGGCCGGCCCGCCCCCGGGCGCCCTCGGTGCCGGGCTCTCCGTGCACGTACCTCTGGGACGGCTCTCGGCACACCAGTGGCGGGAACTGGCCCACGTCGCCGCCGGTGAGCTGCGTCTCACCCCGTGGCGCGGTGTGGTTCTTCCCACACCAGGAACGGACCCGGACGTGTCCCTCGCCCGCCTCGCCGCCACCGGCCTGGTCACCGACCCCGGCGACCCCTGGCTCCGCGTCGGGGCCTGTATCGGCAGCCCCGGATGCGCCAAGTCACGGGCGGACGTACGGACCGACGCGGCCGAGGCCCTCGGCGCGATCGAGCCGGGCGGCCTCCCCTTGTACTGGTCCGGGTGCGAACGCCGCTGCGGACACCCCCGGGGCGACCACGTCGACCTGGTCGCCGCCCCGGGAGGCGGCTATCTGCTCTCCACCGCCGTGAGCGGTCAGGAACCCCGGACCGCCTCGATCGACGCCCCCGCCCGACTCGCCGCCGCCCTGACGGCGATCACCTCATGACCCCTATGACGACCATGACGACCGAAGGCAGCGAGAAGAACACCGTGACCACGTACGACTACGAGAAGGACGGTCCGGCCATCTACCGCCAGTCCTTCGCCACGATCCGCGCGGAGGCGGACCTCGCGGCCCTGCCCGCCGACGTCAGCCAGGTCACGGTCCGGATGATCCACGCCTGCGGGATGGTCGACCTCGTACGGGACCTGGCCTACTCCCCGGCCGTCGTCGCCCGCGCCCGCGAGGCCCTGCGCGCCGGCGCGCCCATCTTCACCGACGTGCAGATGGTGGCCAGCGGCGTGACGCGCAAGCGGCTGCCCGCCGACAACGACGTGCTGTGCACGCTCTCCGACCCGTCCGTGCCGGAGCTGGCGGCGAAGCTCGGCACCACGCGCAGCGCCGCCGCGATGGAGCTGTGGCGGGACCGGCTGGAGGG
>NZ_JBHUTX010000092.1:0-9018 GCF_042671245.1 Streptomyces sp. NPDC057099 | reverse complement strand
GCCCTGCGCACCGCAGACCAGACCTGACCGGCCGCACTGTGCCTGCGCGCCACCATCGCAGGCATGGCGGAGGAATGCTGCCCGCGTGCGATGCGTCAGGTCGCGGAGGCCGTCGACGCGGCCCGGCCCGCCAACCGGCCGACCAGGATTCAACGCGATGCCGCCCCCGTCAGCGAACGTGGCGGACAGACAGCAACACCGGGAGGGATCTGTCCAGTCGCGGCTTCCGGGATCCGACAGATGAGCGATCCCACCAACCGCCATGACGTGGTCGTGGCAAACACCTCTGCTGTTCTTCGGCGGCACGTGAACGACCTCGACGCGGCCATGGCTTCTACGAACGGCTGACCGGCAAATCCGCAGCCCGGTTCCAGTTCGCCGACCTGCAGCTTGCCGGCTTCGGTGCATTCCTCCCATTCAGCGGGCCCGATGAGATTGCGAAGCGATTCGCCCGGGCGGCGGCCACCTTGGCCGTCCCAGACCTGGACACCGCCGTCGCATCCTGCGCATCCGCAGGAGCCAAAAGGATCGCCGCCGCGCAGGCCACGCCGAACGGGCGCCAGGCCATGCTGCGGCACCCGGACGCAGGCGTCTACGGATACATCAGCGGGTGACCTGGACGGACACGGCCTCGATACGAAATCCTGAGCTGTTACCGCGGCCTGGCCCGGACGAGACGGAACGACTCGGTGACGGCTTCGATGACCGCACCACGACACCGGAAAAGCCCACCGCCCGGCCGCCGGCGCAAGCAACCCCACGCCCGCGACCAGGACACCGCGAGCATCTACCGGATACCCCAGCAGCCCGTCAACTGACCGCAACACCCACTGATCAGGCCGGCCACCCGCCGGTGCACATCCACCGCGTCAGTACACACCCGATCCTCACCAGCCCCCAACCCCGCCAGCCATGACGGCTGGTCCCGCCGTGGGGCCGACCCACCGCCCACTCACCTGCCGCAACGCCACGAACCCGCCACGACGACCCCCCGCCGCCCATACGACAGCCAGCACCACCCACACCAGCACGGCCCCACAGCCAGGACCCAGCGAAACAACCAAACCTCCCCCCACCGACCACCGGAATCCAGCCACACACCACCCCACCCGGTACCTACACAGACAGAAACAACAGGAACAACACAGCACTGGAAAACCACCCCCACACCCACCACACAACAGCGCGGAACCCCACCAACAGCGTGGCCGCTCAACTCCTTGGCCGTAGGAGGGGCGTTTCCAGTCGCACGGCTCTCCGGCGAGCTCACCCCCGCCACAGGAAGATCGACCGTCACACTGCGTACGGGACCACAAGAAGTGGACCAGAGCCCGTAGACACCGACACAGCCACCCGCTTCTCCCCGCCCCGCACTCTCCCGCCTACGGTCGACGTCGAATCGCAGTCGGGCAGTGAGCTGGTCTCGCCCACTGCAGTCAGCTCTCGCCGCCCGAATCGGCCGAGAAGCCGCTGCCCAACACAGCCAGGGGCATGGCACATGAGCAGACAGGGCCCACGTTTCGGGGTGTCGCCAAGGCTGCGTGTCAGGGCCGGCCGAGGACGCAGAACTCGTGGCCCTCCGGGTCGGTCAGGCAGGTCCAGGGGACGTCGCCCTGGCCGAGGTCGAGGTCGGTGGCGCCGAGGGTTCGCAGGCGGGCCACCTCTGCTGCCTTGTCGTCACCGGGGTACGGCAGCAGGTCGATGTGAACGCGGTCCGGCACAGTCTTCACGCCGGGTGTGCGGAGGAACTCCAGATACGGGCCGACGCCCTTGGCGGAGCGCAATACCGCTTGATCGTCCGTCACCTCGTGCAGGGTCCAGTCCGTCGCCTCGCCCCAGAACCGGGCCATGGCCCGGGGATCCACGCAGTCGACCACCACCGCGGCGATCGGACCGGTGTCACGGTAGATCTCCCGCGGCTCCAGCACACAGAACTCGTTGCCCTCCGGATCGGCGAGGACCGTCCACGGCACGTCGCCCTGGCCCACGTCGGCGGGCGTCGCGCCGAGAGTCTGGAGGCGCGCGATCAACTCGGTCTGATGGGCCACGGAGGTGGTGGCGAGGTCGAGGTGCGCGCGGTTCTTTGTCGTTGTCTTGGGTTCGGGGACGGTGACGACGTCGACGCAGATGGCGATCGGGTCCGGCCACACGTAGCCACCGACGGGTTCAACGTTGGTCACACCGGGTCCCTCGCTGGAAACGCCCCAGCCGAGCGCCTCCGCCCAGAATCGGCCGACCGCCGAGTCGTCAAGAGCCTTCATGTTCACGTTGACAGGTCGCAGTGGCATGCCGACGATCTTATGCAGCCGCTCTGCAAGACGTCCGTGGGTCCGTCGAGCTGCCGTGTCTTCCGGGGGGTTGTGTCAGTAGTCGAGATCCAGGTAGTCGATGTCGTTGATGGCGACGTCCGACAGTCCCATCGCGCGGGCGCCGCCGTCCTGGAAGTACACGTCCTTGAATCCGTCGGCGATGATCTGCCGCATCTGCTGGTCGGTGGCGCCGGCCTCGCGTGCGTCGAACAGGCGGCCGGCGTACTCCGGTGGGAGGTGCACCGTGAGGCGGCGGAAGCGACCGTCGTCGGTTGTGCCGATCGGCGCGGTGTAGCCGAAGCGGGCCCTCGTCTCCACCGTGATCCCGCCGGTGGTGGCGGCCTGCCGCTGTCGGCGCTTGCGTACCTGCGGCTGCCAGCGGGCCCGTACCGCTTCGTCGATCTTCGCGGCGACGTCGACGCGGGGGTGCTTGCGGGCGCCGCGCCGGTAGCGGTTGACGGAGTCGGCGGTGACACCGATCTCCTGGGCGACGGCCTTCGCGCTGCCCAACTGCCGGATCAGATAGCCGATCTGGCCCTTCAGCGTCTTGGGTGGTTCCCGGGTGAAGGACTCCCGGTCCGCACGTTCGATCGCGTCCTCGATCTCCGTCACCGGTCACTCCCCCTCTTCCAGGACGGCGTCGCCGCCCTTGATGTGGCGGGCGGGGTTGTAGCCCGCCTCCATCAGGTCGACCGCCCAGGACATCTCCTGGACGCCTTCGAACTTCGCCAGGCCCGGGGTGGGGCCGAGGCGGAAGGTGCCGGGGATGGGCTTGCCGGACGTGCTGTAGGGGAGGATGTCGATCGGCGAGCGGGACGGCGAGGGGTAGACGACGCAGTCGGACAGCACGGCGAGTGGGTACAGGCCCGTCATCCTGGCCATGTTGTGCAGCTTGCGGTGCATGTTGACCCGGGCCTTGGAGATGACCGCGGCACGGATGTCCGGGCGCCAGGTCGGGCGCTCCATGGCCGGCCACGCATCGCCCTCCCGGTAGTCCTTGCCCTGGGGGCGCTCACGGAGCTTGCCGACTCCGCCCTTCACGGTGGCCTTGATGGCGGCGAGCACGGCGGCCAGGGCCGGGTCGGTCTCCTTGTGCCGCTCCATCGCCGCGAGGAACGCGCCGTCGTCCAGGTCCCGGGTGACGCCGAGGTCGGCCATGGTGTCGACGTACGCGGTCCGCAGCCGTTCGTGCCAGGGGTCCAGGTAGGCGCCGGTCTCTCGGCGCAGGTACGCCTCCAGCGGCTGGACGTTGTAGCCCAGTTCCTGCGCGTAGGCGACGGTGTGGGTCTGATACCAGGCCGGTCCGGTGGGAGGGGTGCCGGACGGTGTGAACGGGCTGGGCAGACGCGGGTCCAGCTCGACGTGCGAGAGGTCCACCAGCCAGGAGCCGGGAATCTTCGGGTTGAACACCGGGGCACGGAAGTGGTCCGGGGCGGACAGGCCGACCACCAGGCGGGCGGCGGAGGCGAGGAAGGCGGTGTTCAGGTCGAGCCCGAGGGCCCAGGGCAGGGAGACCTCGTCCCCGGTGAGGAGGTTGACGTCGCGCACCCACTGGTAGGCCTCCTCGTCGAGGAAGCCGCCCTTCCAGTCGTGGTGCACGACCAGGGGGTGCTCAGGGACGCATTCCGGTGGGGCCGGGTCGATCGGTTCCGTTCCGAGCGAGCCGGGGTTGTGCCCCGAACTCCACTGGCCGGTCGTACGATCCTGCACCGCGCGTGTGGGCGGGCGCAGTGCTGTCATCAGTTCCAGGCCGGAGACGGCCGTCGACCCGCGCGGGGTGAGGACCCGCTGTGCGTAGACGCCCAGGACGCGGGCGATGTCGGCCGGCTCCAAGTCCGTCACGCCGGGCCAGGACCGCTCGTCGAGGGCGTCCCAGGGCAGGATCGCGAGCTGCACGCACTGCCGTTGATTGCCCTGGGCCGGGCGGTACACGCGGGCCCACGGGCCGAATCCGCGTTTGGTCAGCTTCCACTTCGCTCTCGTGACCTGCTTGACGACGGGGTGATCCTCCGCCAGCCGCAGGCCCCTGCGGTCCTCCAACCGCTCGGGCAGTCCGAGCTTCACGGCGGCGGCCGCGGTGAGCACGATCAGCGGGTCGGCATCGCGGCCGTTGCGGTGCAGCCTGGACGCGCCGAGCCCTGACTCGCGCAGCGTCCATTCCACCAGCTCCGGGACCGTGGAGGCGGGGCAGTCCAGCACGATCCCGTCGACGCCGAATGCGGAGCCGTCACCGTCCAGGACGGCGAGCGGACCGTGCGGGAAGCCGGAGTCGACGGTGGACTTCGCGGCCCTCGGTGCGGCCGGGCGCTGCGACGACATCGCCGGGCGGGCGGGGCGCTGGGGGGTGGTCGGGACTGCGGGAGTCTCCACCGGCACGGCGCTCTCCGGTTCGGGGACGGGCTGGCCGGTGAGCGTGGCCGGCTCATCCGGCTTCGGATCCGGGACCGGGGCGGGCGTGGTGGGGGGAGCGCCGTGCGCGGGGTACTTCGCCGCCCAGCCGTTGAGCAGGCGCTGGTACGCCTCCAGGCGCGGCGACTTCGGCTCGCTCCTGCCGTTCTCGTAGTTCTTCACCGTCTGCGTCGACGTCTTCAGCGCGAGAGCGAGACGGGCCTGGGTGATACCGGCGGCCTCACGCAGCCGGGCGCGTTCCGCCGGAGGCGGGAGCTGCGGCTCCTCTTCCAACAGGGCGTCGACGGACGCGAACAGCTCTTCCTCGGTGGCCATGCGGATCTCCCTTCGCACGGCCACCCTAGCAATCCTTACCTCGTGATTTAACCTATTCCTTTAACCCAATCAGGCCTTGTTTCAGTGCAGGTGCAGGTGCGGGTGCGGAGCGGAAGCCGAATGTCCTTACTCAGTGCCGGTGCGTTCCGGCAGGAGGGTTCCCACCGCGCGCTCCACCTCTGCGATGCGGTCGGCGAGTGCTGCCGTGTCGGCTTCCGCTTCCGGTCTGTTGCGCAGGAGTATCTTGATCTCGGTGAGCTGTTGGGCGATCTCTGTGAGCCGGTCCGTGTCCGTGCCCGTCGCGCGCATCGCCAACTGGCGGTTCTTGCGGTGCAGATCGAGGAAAACGGTGACCTTGGTGCGCAGCACCCAGGGGTCGACCGGCTTGGCGATGAAATCGGCGGCGCCGATGGCGTATCCCCGGTAGGCGTAGTCGGCGCCGCCTTCGGTTCCGGTCACCAGGATGATGGGGACGTCCTTGGTCTGGTCGAGGCGCTTGATGTTGGCGGCGGTCTCGAAACCGTCCATGCCGGGCATGCGGACATCGAGGAGGACGACGGCGAACTCCTGTCTCAGCATGGCCTTCAGGGCCTGTTCGCCTGAGCGCGCGCGGACCAGGTGCTGGTGCAGCGGGCCCAGTACGGCCTCGAAGGCGATGAGGTTCTCCTCCATGTCGTCGACGATGAGGATGCTGCTGGGATTGGCCAGGTTGGTGTTCATCGTGCGTCCTCGGGCGGATCGTCGGCGGTGGTGTCCGGGGCCTGTGCGGGGGCCGGAGGGTCGTCCGGCGGGTCGAGCAGGTCGCAGATGGCCGAGAGCAGGCGGTCGATGTTCACCGGCTTGGGCACGTAGTCGTTGGCACCGCTCTCGATCGCCTTGTCGCGGTCCTGGGGCATGGCCTTGGCCGTGAGCGCGATGATCGGCAGGTGCGCGAGACGAGGGGTGTCCCGGATATGGCGGATGGTCTCGTAACCGTCCATTTCCGGCATCATGATGTCCATCAGGACCAGGGAGACGTCAGCGGCACGTTCCAGGACCTCCAGGCCCTCACGGCCGTTCTCCGCATACCGCACGGTGATGCCGACCCGGCCCAGTGCGTGGGTGAGGGCGAAGACGTTGCGGATGTCGTCGTCGACGATGAGGATGCGGCGGCCCGCCAGGACACGGCCGGGGCGGCCGCTGAGCCATTCCTTGAGCCGGGTGGTCTCCGGCCAGGTGTCCTCGCGGCCGTTGGCGGGTTCGGTGGCCTGTCCGCCCGTCAGGTCCTCCGCAGTGGTCTGTCCGCCCGTCAGGTCCTCCGCAGTGGTCTGTCCGCCCGTCAGGTCCTCCGGCAGATGCGGGGCCCGGGTGTCGGGCTGGAGGGCTTCCGTGCTGTCGAGCATGTGCCCGGGTGAGGTGCCCGCGACTGTGGCCGCAGGCGGCGCGGGCTCCGGGGGAAGGGCGGGCGCGGTGCCGACGGTGCGCAGGTCCGCGGGGCCCTGTACGGCGGTGGGGCCCGGGTGGAGGGCGGGGATGTAGAGGGTGAAGCGGGAGCCCACGCCCGGCTCGCTCTCGGCGACGATCTTGCCGCCGAGCATTCCGGCGATCTCCCGGCTGATGGACAGGCCGAGGCCGGTGCCGCCGTACTTGCGGTTGGTGGTGCCCTCGGACTGCTGGAACGCTTCGAAGATCATCGGAAGCTTGTCGGGGGCGATGCCGATCCCGGTGTCCTTCACGGAGAACGCGATCACGGCCTCGGCGTTCTTGAGCGTCTCCTCGGTGAAGTGCATGCCCAGCACACGGCTGACGCGCAGCTCCACATGGCCGTCGTGGGTGAACTTCACGGCGTTGGACAGCAGGTTGCGCAGTACCTGCTGCAGGCGCTGCTCGTCGGAGTAGAGCTCGGCCGGTACGTCCTTCTCGACGGCGATCTCGAAGCCCAGGCCGCGGTCGATGGTCAGTGGCCGGAAGGTGGCGTGGACGTAGTCGAGCAGCTTGATCAGCGGAAGGGTCTTGGGGCGCACGTCCATCCGCCCGGCCTCGATCTTCGACAGGTCGAGGATGTCGCTGATCAGCTGGAGCAGGTCCGAGCCGGAGCGGTGGATGGTGGTCGCGAACTGCACCTCCTGTTCGGCCAGGTGTCCGTCGGGGTTGTCGGCGAGCAGCCGGGCCAGGATCAGCAGGGAGTTCAGCGGGGTGCGCAGTTCGTGCGACATGTTCGCCAGGAACTCCGACTTGTACTGCGAGGCGGTCGCGAGCAGTGCGGCCTTCTCCTCGAGTTCGGCGTTGGAGCGCTGCAGTTCGTCGGACCGCTCGCGCAGCTCGGAGGTGAGCCGCTGGGACTCCGACAGCAGCGACTCCGTACGGGAGTTGGCGATGATCGTGTTGGTCGAGACGCCGATCGTGTTGACGAACTGGTCGATGAAGGCCAGGTGCACATCGTTGAACTTGCTGAGCGAGGCCAGCTCGATCACTCCGAGCACCTCGTCCTCGAAGATGATGGGCAGGATGACGATGCTGGCCGGGCGGGCGGTGCCGAGTCCGGAGTTGATGGTGATGTAGTCGGGTGGGACGTCCGTGATGAGGATGCGTTTCTTCTCCTGCGCGGCCTGTGCGATCAGCCCGCGGCCCGGGGTGCCGGTGCCCGGCAGCGGGCTGCCCCCGCCGGCCTGGTCCGTGCCGTATCCGGCGATGAACTGCAGTCCCTCGCCGGGCGGCGCCCCCGCTTCGGCCAGGAAGAACGCGCCGAACTGTGCGTTCAGCAGCGGGGTCAGTTCGCGCAGGATCAGGTCGGCGACCTCCACGAGGTCGCGGTGGCCCTGCATGAGTCCGGCCATGCGGGTCAGGTTCGACTCCAGCCAGTCCTTGGCGCGGGTGGTCTCGCGGAGGTTGGAGACCATGAGGTTGATGTTGTCCTTCAGCTCGGCGACCTCGCCCTGCGCCTCGACCGTGATGGCGCGGGACATGTCGCCCTGGGTGACCGCGCTGGCGACCTCCGCGATCGCCCGGACCTGGGTGGTGAGATTCAGCGCCAGTTCGTTGACGTTGGTGGTGAGCCGTTTCCACGTGCCGTAGACGCCCTCGACACGCGCCTGGCCGCCCAGCTGCCCTTCGCTGCCGACCTCCCGGGCGACGCGGGTGACCTCGGAGGAGAACGAGGAGAGCGTGTCGACCATCGTGTTGATGGTGGTCTTCAGCTCCAGGATCTCGCCGCGCGCGTCCACGTCGATCTTCTTCGACAGATCGCCCTGGGCGACGGCCGTGGCCACCTGGGCGATGTTGCGGACCTGCGAGGTCAGGTTGTAGGCCATGAAGTTGACGTTGTCCGTGAGGTCCTTCCACACCCCCGACGCCCCGCGGACCTGAGCCCGGCCGCCCAGCCGGCCCTCGGTGCCGACCTCGCGGGCGACCCGGGTGACCTCGTCGGCGAACGCCCGCAGCTGGTCGACCATCGTGTTGACGGTCTCCTTCAGCTGCAGGATCTCGCCGCGGGCATCGACGGTGATCTTCTTCGACAGGTCGCCGTTGGCGACCGATGTCGTCACCTGCGCGATGTTGCGGACCTGCGAGGTCAGGTTCGACGCCATGAAGTTGACGTTGTCCGTCAGCTCCTTCCACACCCCCGACACCCCGCGGACCTGCGCCTGCCCGCCCAGATTGCCCTCGGTGCCGACCTCGCGGGCGACCCGGGTGACCTCGCCCGCGAACGCCGACAGCTGGTCGACCATCGTGTTGATCGTCGACTTCAGCTCCAGGATCTCGCCCTTGGCCTCCACCGTGATCGTCTTGCCCAGATCGCCCTGGGCGACCGCCGTCGCCACCTGGGCGATGTTGCGGACCTGCGAGGTGAGATTGTCCGCCATGAAGTTGACGTTCTCGGTGAGGTCCTTCCACACCCCCGACACCCCGCGGACCTGAGCCCGACCGCCCAGCCGGCCCTCCGTGCCGACCTCGCGGGAGACCCGGGTGACCTCGCCGGCGAACGCCGACAGCTGGTCGACCATCG
>NZ_JBHUTX010000091.1:0-10160 GCF_042671245.1 Streptomyces sp. NPDC057099 | reverse complement strand
CAGTCCCCAGGGAGCCGGGCACCGCTCGTATCACCGACAGTCAGCGCTGCTGGAAGACACTCAGGGCTGCTCGAAGTCGCCCGCGAGCGCCGAGGCGATCCGCAGATGCGACTCCGCCTCCTCGTACCGCCCCTGCCGCTGGAGCGTGCGGCCGAGCATCAGCCGGGCATAGTGCTCGACGGGGTCGCGCTCGACGATCGTCCGCAACTCCGTCTCCGCACGCCACAGTTGGGCCGAGTGGTAGTAGGAGCGCGCCAGCAGCAGCCGCGGCCCGGTCTGCTCGGGCACCTCCTCGACCAGCCCGACCAGGACCCGCGCGGCGGCGGCGTAGTCCTTGGCGTCGAAGAACAACTGCGCGCGCTCCCAGCGCTCCGCCGGTGTTCCATGGGCGTAGTACGTGGCGTCGTAGGTCGTGTTCACTCGGGGCCTCCTTCGAGGCCGACAACCAGGCCGGTTGGTTCAATATTCCACTACCCGGGGCGAGCCTTGCGGGCTTGGGCGGGCCGCTACTCGGACAGAGCCGCCAGCTCGGCATCCGCCCGCTCGGTGATCAGGCTCAGCACCCGGCCGGCGACGGCCAGGTCCTCCGCCGGAATGCCGTCGTAGATCCGGGCGGTGAAGGGTGCCGTCTCGCCGGAGGTCCTGTCGTAGAGCTCCCGCCCGGCATCCGTGATCCGCACGCCCGAACCCTCGTCCGGGGCCAGCAGCCGCGCGGCGATCAGCTCGTCGATCACGCCGTGCACCTCCGTCGCGTCGATCTTCAGCGCGCCGGTGACCCCGTCGACGAGCCGCTCGCGCCCGACCGGGCCCTCCGCGATGGCAACGAGGCGGAGGGTGACGGACTGCTGGAAGGTGAGGCCGTGCCGGGCCAGTACGTTCTCGAGGATCGCCCGGCCGGCGTAGTGGGCCAGGGCGATGACGCGGGGGCCGACCGGGGGTGTGGTGGTGGTCATGACTGCTCCGTCTCGTTCTCGCCGAAGGGATCAAGAGGTGCGTCGAGCAAGGCCGTCAGGTCGCGCGTGAACTCCCTCGCACGCGCGCTGTCGAGACCGCCGAGCGGCTCCAGGAGCTGCTGAAGCAGCCCCTGTACGACGGTGATCGCCCGCGCGGTGACCTCACGCCCCTGCTCGGTGAGCGCGAGCTGCACCGCGCGCGGGTCGCGCGGGTCCCGGGTGCGCTCCAGGAGGCCGGAGGCCTCCAGCGCGCGGGCGAGCTTCGACACATAGAGCGGCTCGAGGCCGGTGTGGTCGGCGAGACGGCGCTGACTGGGCCGTTCGCCCGAACGCCGCATGCCGTACAGCGAGGCCATGAGCGAGTACTGCGCATGGGTCAGCCCCAGCGGGGCGACGGCCCGGTCGACGGCCACCCGCCACTTCATCGACAGCCGCCACACCAGGAAGCCGGGCGTCGCGCCGTCGGAACCTCTACTCATGGCCGATACGGTACATGGCGATTATGTACATGGCTACTATATTCCAGCCGGTGCCCCGGGATCGGCCGCCCGAACACCCCGCCCGGATACCCCGCCCGTATGACGCAGTGGCGCAGTGACGCACTGACGCCGGGCCTCCCGCCGGACTAGGTTGTGGCCATGAGCAATCTTGAGCGCGAGGCGGCCCCCGCTCTGTGCGGTGGCCGGGGCTTCGTGGTGGCGGAGCCGGTGCGTGAACTCCTCAGTCCCCGGCACGTCAAGCTGGGCGAGTCCAGCGAGGTCCGCCGGCTGCTGCCCAACCTCGGGCGCCGGATGGTCGGGGCCTGGTGCTTCGTCGACCACTACGGTCCCGACGACATCGCCGACGAACCCGGTATGCAGGTGCCTCCGCATCCCCACATGGGGCTGCAGACGGTGAGCTGGCTGCACGAGGGGGAGGTGCTGCACCGCGACTCCACCGGCAGCCTCCAGACGATCCGCCCGCGCGAACTGGGCCTGATGACCTCCGGCCGGGCGATCAGCCACTCCGAGGAGAGCCCTCGCTCGCACGCCCGTTTCCTGCACGGCGCGCAACTGTGGGTCGCCCTCCCGGACGGCCACCGCCACACCGACCCGCGCTTCGAACACCACGCCGACCTGCCGGTCGTCACGGCACCCGGCGTCAAGGCCACGCTGATCCTCGGAGACCTCGACGGCGCGACCTCGCCCGGCACGGCGTACACCCCGATCGTGGGCGCCGACCTGTCCCTGACCCGAGGCGCGGACGTACGCCTCCCCCTGGAACCGGACTTCGAGTACGCCGTCCTGTCCATGTCCGGCGAAACCCACGTCGACGGCGTCCCGGTCCTGCCCGGCTCGATGCTCTACCTCGGCTGCGGCCGCCGCGAACTGCCCCTGCGGGCGGAGTCGGACGCATCCCTGATGCTCCTGGGCGGCGAGCCGTTCGAGGAGGAGTTGATCATGTTCTGGAACTGGATCGGCCGGTCGCAGGAGGAGATCGTCCAGGCCCGTCAGGACTGGATGGAAGGCTCGCGATTCGGGGAGGTGAAGGGGTACGACGGGGCTCCGCTGGCGGCCCCTGAATTGCCGGCGGTGGCGCTGAAGCCGCGAGGAAGGGTGCGCTGACCTGCAGGAATTCCTGGAGCTAGAGGGCTGACGATATTTGTTCACTCGGATGCTGCCCTCTTCATGTTCGATCCTGGCGGGAGGCGAGCATGTGAAGTTTCGGGGACAGCCCCGGGCGATGGGCGACTCCACGGCGGGGCCGCCTGTGGGCAGCTGTGGTGGGGGTGTTCTGTTCGCAGCTGCGTCGAGTGCACTGGTTGTCGCAGGTTCGGTGGTGCCGGATGGAAGCTGGCTCAGGGCTGGGCTGACCCCGCCCAAGCCCGGCGGCCGGGGCCTTCTTCTTGCGACGTTGTAAGGAGAAGACAAGACGCGTGTGTCGTTGGCTGGTCGGCGAGCTCACTGACCATGGACGTTCGACGGAGGCCGCCACTCCGTTGTACTCCGGTGACACACCTCTGGCCGATATCATTGATGGCCCAGGCAGCGAAGCGGTGAGATGAAGCACCTCCTGTTGGCGGTACTCGAGGCCGGGTCTGTGGAAGGCGTCTGTGTCGATGTCTCCGGGCAGTCGGCCGGCTTCAGGCGGGCAGATCGCGAACGTGGTGCCGATTCACGCGAGCACCAGTTCGTTGTCGTCTGACTCTTCAAACAGGTAGGTGACTGCGTGATGGGATGCCCGGAGGAGGGCGACAAGTTCCATGTATCGCCTCTGATTCTCCGTGCAGACCTGCTCACTCGCGAGCTCCGAGGTCATTTCCGCGAAGAACCTTTCTGCCATGTCCAGGGTTGCACTGCGCTGAACCAGCATCTGCATCAAGCTCGTGCTGCGCTGGACACCCTGCGAGGCCCAGTTCCTGAACTCTTCAGACATCTCGCTGGAATTCGCGGAATCCCTTAGCTAGGCCAAGAGCTCTGCCAAGGTCTTAAGTACCCGTATCGCACTCCATCATCAACGCGTAACTGTGCGTCGCTACTACAGGATCCGGAGAGGGGCCCCGGGGCGCCGTCACGCACAGGTGAACAGGCCGAATCCAATGAACTAGCCAGAGTTGACTACGTGCCGGGTGCGTTGCCGGTGACAGTGCTCCGCCTACCAGAGCATGGTGATCGCTCGTGCCGCGTCCTCGACTCCAGGGTTGAGAGCAGATCTGGCAAGGCGGAGGAATTGGGTGTGCAAGGTGTGCGCAGCGAGATCCCTCTGCCTCCACATTGATCAGTCACTTGTCTCGTTCAGCGGCCTGCTGCTGTCTTGTGGGCGTGGCGCCTGGGGTGATCCGGACCGGCAGGACAGTTCGTTCGTGCCAGTGACCTCCTGGGCGTGACCTGCATGCCTGCTGACCTGGGCAATTGCGTTGGAGAGTTCGGAGTAGTTCCCTCCACTTCCCGGGATTGCCCAGCAGTTCCCGGCCGAGTGTGCACTGGTTGTGCACTGGGTCGGGTAGTCGGCCCTGCCCTGTGAGTGCACGAACGGGTTTGCGATGTGGGGCACAGTTGACGTACGGCGCAGTGCCGGGGGTCCGGGTCCCCGGGCCGAGAAGTGCCGTCCTGTCGGGTGTGGCGTGGCCCTGGAAGTCGTACCACGCGATGGTGGTGCCTATGAGGCTGGTCGTGACGATGCGCTTGAGACTGGCGGGGGAGCGGTCGCGGGTGAGGTCATCGGCACCTGGACATGGCCATGCACCGTCAGCGTTCAGTGGCTTCGTGCTGTGTCTCGGCCTCGGGCGCAGCCGCCGACTCCGCTGCGGGGGCGGTGTAGAAGACGGACCTGCCCTGCTTGGTGCGCTCGGCCTGGCTCTTGGCTACGAGTCCCTCGAGCGTGACGCGAACGACCTTGGCTGCGATGTCGCGATCGGGGTGGGCCTGGCCGAGTGCTGTGGAAATCTCCGCAGCGGAGCGTGGTTCCTTGTGCTCGGCGAGGTGGCGGCGAATCAGCTCGACCAGGGTGGGCTGGGCAGTCTTCGCGGTGCCCGCCGCCTCGGCTGCGGGCTTCTTTGCTGCACGTTTCCGTGGCGCGGCGGTGGACTTGGGCGCCTTCCGCTTCCCGCCGGGCGTGGCGCCGGCCTTCTTCTGGCGTGGAGAGGGCACTGTGGCGCTCTGGGGCTCGGCGGCAGGCTCGGGCGGAGCTTGTGGGACGCCGAGTGCCTGCTGCATGTTCACCAGCACGGTGTGATCACGCTGCAGGGCGGCCAACTGTTCCTGCAGGGAGGCGATTTCCGCACTGATCCGTTCCCGCTCCTTGACGTTCGCCTCAAGGTCGCCGGTCACCTGGGCGATGTACTGGGATGTCAGTTCGGTGGAGGGAGTTGTTGTCTCGGGCATGCTGCTGAACCTTTCCTCGGCGTGTGAGCGTGCTGCGGGGTGAAGTCCGACTTGAGTGAAGTCTGGGCGGCTTCGGCAGCGGACACCGCATGTGCCGCGAGATGCCTTGGTGTAGAGATGGTACGGACAGGCAGAGCCGATTGTTCCCGCCGAGTGATGTTCTTTGCTCAGCGTGGGCTTCTGGGCTGCAGGGTTCGGTGCCAACGGGGCAGTGCGCAGGTACGGGTTCGTGCCTGCGGCCGAGGGAGATGCCAGGAGCCTTTATCGGTCTCCCGGTTGTGATGCCAAGCCCCAGGGCGCCTGTGGTCACCAGCCGGTCGAGGAGTTCTCCGGTCTGTGCGGAAGTGCCCACACAGACCCGGCGAGGATATCTATGCCGGTGCTGTGCTCGGCCTCGCCGGGGGAGCGCGTTGGCCGTCGGCCGGTACATCCGAAGTCGAGGGGACTTCCGGTCTGTCAGCCCTCACCGGTATCGCCGCCCAGCAGATGGGCCTGTCCGACCGCGCAAATGCCGACGCTCCCCACGTACTCGCCCTCGGGCGCGCATACCCGCCGGAGCCGGCAGCATTCAATTCGTTGGTCGCCCCGCAAGATGATCTCTATGGTTGAGAACATGGCTCATGCGAAGACCTCGTACGTCTGTCTTGGTTGCCGGGCCTCCTTCAAGCAGCCCTACGACCAGGCGAGAGAGCGGATCTGTCCCCGCTGTGCGGAGCCGCTGATCCATGCAGGTTCGGCGTTCGCCGTGCCCCGGCGGCGGGATGTCGCGGCGTGGCGAACACTGACGGTGTTGCTGAACGCGGGTGTGAGATTCCACAAGAGTTGCTGCGGCGGGCCTGGATATCGCCCCCGGACCCTGCGTGAGGTACGCGAGCGGATGACGTACGCGCAGCGCAGCGGCGAGCCGATCGCACACGCGCTCATCCGGCGGGACGTGGGGTGACAAACGGGCTCGCGGACCGAACACTCAACTGGCCAGCTGGAGCACGCGCTTCCGTACCTGGTGGATCTGCACCGGGCTATAGGCCACACCGTCCATCTGTGCGTCCTGCGCGGCCGCGACATGCCGGTCCCGCCGAACGCTCCACCGCCCGCCCGCGTTTGGCGCACCACAGCAGGTCTGGGAGGATGGCCGGCAGCCGTCCGTGCCGGGTCCGGGAACCCGCGGGCGGCGAGAGGCGGGCGGGAGAGCGGAGCGGTGCGGCACATGCCGGAGTACCCGGAGTACCTTGCTGCGGTCGTGTTCGCCGCGGGCGGCGTCGTCAACGTCCTGCTGGCACCGCACCGGTTCTCCACCGCCGTCCTGTTCTGCCTCGCGGTGACCTCTGCCGGACTCGGCGTGGCCGATCGCAGTGCGGCAGCCCACCCGACCATCGCCACCGTCCTCGCCGTTGCCGCCCTGCTCCTGGCGCTCGCGCTGGGCCTGCTACTGCTGGCCGACGGCGTCCTCCTGGTCCGGCGCTACGGACCGCAGGCAGCCCTGCTGGCGACCGGGGCCGCCGGCTGCGCGGTGCTGGCGGTGCTCGGCCTCGACGCGGTCTTCCACGCGGTCGGCGGCGAGGCGTTCGGTGCCCTCGTGGTCGCGGTGAACGCGGCCGCGGGATACCTCACTCTGCTCTTCCTCGTGTTCGCCGGCTACGTGTTCGTCCGGGGCCGTAGCACCCCCTTGCCGGAAACCACCCATGTCGTCGTCCTGGGCGCCGGGCTCAACGGCGACCGGCCCGGCCCGCTGCTGACCCGCAGGCTGGAGCGCGCCCTCGCGCTCGACGCCGCCCGCGCACCGGACACGCCTCGTTTGGTGTTCATCGTCTCGGGCGGCCAGGGCGACGACGAGGTCCGCTCCGAGGCGGACGCGATGGCCGACTATCTGCGTGGACGCGGAGTGCCCGACGACCGGATCGTGCGGGAAGACCGCTCCGTCAACACCGGGCAGAACCTCCGCTTCAGCGCGGCCCTCGTGGAGGGCACCGCTCCCGGCCACCGTGCCACGGTGGTCACCAGCGGCTTCCACGTCTACCGCACGACCCTGCTGGCCCGCCGCGTCGGCGTGCCCGTGCACGTCGTGGGCGCGCCGACCTCCCCCGCCTACTGGCTGGCCGCGACACTGCGCGAATTCGCCGCCATCCTGTGGCTGGACCGCCTCCCCCTGGTCGGACTCAGCCTGCTGCTTGCAGTGCCGGTGGCGACGGCGGTCTTCGAGCACTGAAGCGCCGGCCGCAGACCCCTTAAGAGGTCCTGACGAGGGCGCGCCGTACATGGCGCGGTTGGGGGGTGCCCTATGTGTTTGGTCAAGGTCGAGGACCAGTAGGTTCATGTGCCCGGGGTGAGGACCGAGTCGTAGGGGGCGTTCGTGGGCGATAGCCAGGTCACGATCAAGCTGACGAGTGACGAGGCACTGGTGCTGTCGCACTGGCTGGAGAAGCTGCAGATGACGGACCTCAGTCGAGTTGTCGACGATCCGGCGGTCTGGGCACCGATCCATCGGATTGCCGGAACGCTGGACAAAGCGCTTCCCGAGCTGTTCGCGCCTGACTATGACCAGAGGCTTGAGGCCGCTCGTCAGCGACTTCGGCCGGAGGGCTGAACTGATTGGTCTGAACTCCTCACCTGGCAGCAGCGGGTTGGGGTTCGTAGAAGGTTCCGTCGAGGAGCACGGCGAAGAGGACGTCGGCCCGTCGTCGTGCGAGGCAGAGCAGGGCTTGGGTGTGGTGCTTGCCCTGCGCGATCTTCTTGTTGTAGTAGGCCCGCGATTCCGAGTCGCCCAGTGCAGCGAACGCGGAGAGGAGGAAAGCCCGTTTGAGCTGTTTGTTTCCCCGCTTGGAGGGCTGTTCGCCTCGGATCGAGGAAACCCGAGCTCCGGGTCGCCGGGGCGAGACCCGCGCAGGCGGCGAGGTGGCCGGCGGTCGGGAACGTGCTGCCGTTGCCGACCTCGATCAGGATGCGGGCTCCGGTTCTGACACCACCCCCCGGATCATCAACAACGGGAGGGGGGAAGTCATGCCGGACCCGAAGGCCGGAGGCCCCATTGCGGAGCCTCGAAAACGGTAGCGGGGGGAGAGGGCTGGCCGGGCTGCCCGAAAGATGGGGTGGGGCGTCTTGACCACCGGCGGAGCCAGCGATCGGGGTCCCACGGCCAAGGGACACGTCTGGATGGATGTCACCAACGACAACAAGCAGTCTTGGATCCAGTGCGGTCCGTTCGCAACGTTCTCGGCCGGCGCCAGGCTAACGACCGCGGCCTACCCCACCAGCAGCTCGGTGAGCCGAGCCTTCCGTGTCTGCGCACAGCTGACCAGCCTCGGCACCACGAGCAACATCGCATGTACCCCCTGGTGGTAGACCCCCGCTCCGGATCATGTGCCACCACCGTCCTCGCCCGCCTGCGGCTGCACACGCGGTCGCGGCGGCCGGTGCGTAGCAGCCGGTCGCTGTAGGCGAGGAGGTCAGCGCGGCCGGGCAGGCCGGAGAGCGAATCGCGGCGGGCGGCGTGCAGCTGGCGGCGGACTCGGACGTCGTCGGCGAGGACGGCCAGGGCTAGGGCACGGCGGTCGCGGTGATGACCAGGCTGCGTGAGGGCTGCCGTAAGACGGCGGTTGCAGGCATGCTGGAATCTCCGTTCCCGCCCGTCAGGGCGGAATGAGGGAGGTGCATCCGGGGCTTGCCGGTGCGTGGGGTGCGCCTCCTGTTGCGTGAGGGCCTGAGCCCGGCCGTGGCCGGGGGTGGCCAGGCTTCGGGGCCCCGGCCTGCAACTCGGCAAACTGCTCCGCTGGCCAGCTCTAGGCGGGCGTCACCTTCGAAGCGGACCGGCTCCGGCCCCCTCGGTCCCGAAGAAGGTCAGCAGGAGCAGACCCTCTTGTGCCAGAACACGCATCTGCTCAGCGAGCAGCGCGGGCAGTTCTCCAGGTGGGATATGGATCATCGAGTAGTGGGGCCAGCACTCCGCCGAGCGCACCGTCCTCGACCCGCAGGGCCTGCATTCGCGCTTCGTCGAACCGCAGCGCCGGCTGGGCCCGCCGAGCGTGGTCGACCATGGCCGGGGAGAGGTCGAGCCTTGATTGGCGTAGGCATTGACCGACGTCATGGACGTTGTTGACGGCGGGCGTTCCCGCCGGTTACCCGTGCTTGTCCGGTTCGGCGTCGGCGAAGGCGCGGTATCCGCCGAGATCTCGGGCTGGGCAAGGACTTCGCCGCGGTGTACGACTCGGACCGGACCCGGGGCCATCATCGGATGCTGATCCGCCGGCGTGGCGAGGTCGTGTCGGACATGCAGCAAGACCACCATCGTCGTCATCACCGCGAAGTCCGCCGGCCGCAGGGTCTTCGGCCTCGCCACCGCAGACGTCGTCCGTCTCGCTTGACCTCTTGCGCGTCAGTCCGGCAGCCGGTGCAGCTCGTGCGCCAGGGTTTTGGCGACGGCACGGATGCGGCGGTGTAGTGGCGACTGCTCGCGTGGGAGGACCAGGTGGATCGTCAGGCTGGGCGCGCCTCGCAGTGGTCGCCAGGTGAGACCGGCCGGTTGTGCCGTGGCTGCGGCTTCTCCGGCCGGGGCGAGGGTGACCCCGTCGCGCAGGTCGCGCTGAGACATGTCGAAAGAGACTGTGGGCGTGTGGAATCGGGGGTGTGGTCGGGTGTCTCGGAACAGTGCGGACAGCTGATCGTGGATCACGGGTTGGCCGCACGGTCAGCACGAGATCGACCACCTTGAGGGGACCCTCTACACCGACCGGATGCGCCCCGGAGTCGACCGGATCTCCGTGGACCAGTACCGGCAGGACAGTTCGTTCGTGCCAGTGACCTCCTGGGCGTGACCTGCATGCCTGCTGACCTGGGCAATTGCGTTGGAGAGTTTGGAGTAGTTCCCTCCACTTCCCGGGATTGCCCAGCAGTTCCCGGCCGAGTGTGCACTAGGGTCCGTCTTCAAACGGATCTTGCCCAGAGCAGGAACGACGCGAGATTGACCGCTGCTTCGTAGGAGGTGGCTGTCTTGTCGTATCTGGTGGCGATGCCGCGGAAGCCCTTGAGCCGGTTGAAGCAGCGCTCAACGATGTTGCGTTGTCGGTAGGTCTCCCGGTCGAATCTTGGTGGTCTTCCTCCGCGGCGGCCGCGGTTGTGCCGGTGTCGTTGCTGGTCGGTCTTCTCCGGGATGGTGTGTGCGATCCCGCGCTTGCGCAGGTAGGCACGGAAGCCGCGGGAGCTGTAGGCCTTGTCCGCGATGACTTCGTCGGGCCTGCAGCGTGGCCGGCCCAGGCCGGCCCGCGGGACACGGATACGTTCCAGGAGCGGGCGTGCGCAGATGCTGTCGTGACGCTGGCCAGGTGTCAGAAGGATCGCGAGCGGCCGACCG
>NZ_JBHUTX010000090.1:0-11761 GCF_042671245.1 Streptomyces sp. NPDC057099 | reverse complement strand
GTGTATAAGAGACAGCTGCTCGTACGCGCTCCTGCCGCGTCAGATCTTCAGCGTCTTGATCGAGGTCGGCGCATGCCCGGGCTCGGTCGCGATCTCCTCGAACTCCACGACGTTGCCGATGTCGTTGGTCGTCGACATGGAGATGTTGGTGACCCGCTCAAGGATCGCCTCGACGACGACCGGGACCCGGTGCTCCGCGGCGAGCTTCTTGGCCTGCTCGAAGGCGGCGCCCAGCTCGGCGGGGTCGGTGACGCGGATCGCCTTGCAGCCGAGGCCCTCGGCGACCCTGACGTGGTCGACGCCGTAGACGCCGAGCTCCGGGGCGTTGATGTTCTCAAACTCCAGGTTGACCTGGAAGTCGATGTCGAACGCCCGCTGCGCCTGACGGATCAGGCCCAGATAGGAGTTGTTGACGAGGACATGGACGTAGGGGATCTTGTGCTGCGCGCCGACGGCCAGTTCCTCCAGCATGAACTGGAAGTCGTAGTCGCCGGAGAGCGCCACGACGGACGCCTCCGGGTCGGCCTTGGCGACGCCGAGCGCGGCCGGGACGGTCCAGCCGAGCGGGCCGGCCTGGCCGCAGTTGATCCAGTGGCGGGGCCGGTAGACGTGCAGCATCTGCGCACCGGCGATCTGCGAGAGGCCGATGGTGGAGACGTAGCGGGTCTCCGGGCCGAAAGCCTTGTTCATCTCCTCGTAGACGCGCTGCGGCTTGATCGGGATGTCGTCGAAGTGCGTACGGCGCTGGAGCGTCGCCTTCCTCTCCTGGGCGGAGGCGGCCCACTCGGTGCGGTCGGGCAGCCTGCCCGCCGCCTTCAACTCCTTCGCCACCTCGACGAACAGCTCCAGCGCGGCCTTGGCGTCGGAGGCGATGCCGTAGTCCGGGGCGAAGATCTTGCCGATCTGGGTGGGCTCGATGTCGACGTGGACGAATTTGCGGCCGGCCGTGTAGACGTCGAGCTTGCCGGTGTGGCGGTTGGCCCAGCGGTTGCCGATGCCGAGGACGAAGTCGGACTCCAGGAAGGTCGCGTTGCCGTAGCGGTGCGAGGTCTGGAGGCCGACCATGCCGGCGTTCAGCTCGTGGTCGTCGGGGAGGACGCCCCAGCCCATGAGGGTGGGGACCACCGGGGTGCCGGTCAACTCGGCGAATTCGACGAGCAGTTCCGCGGCGTCGGCGTTGATGATCCCGCCGCCGGCGACGATCAGCGGCCGCTCCGACTCGTTGAGGAGCGTGATCGCCTTCTCGATCTGGGCGCGGGTCGCGGCCGGCTTGTAGACCGGGAGCGGCTCGTACGTCTCCGGGTCGAACTCGATCTCCGTGAGCTGGACGTCGATCGGCAGGTCGATGAGGACCGGCCCGGGCCGGGCGGAGCGCATCAGGTGGAAGGCCTGCTGGAAGACGCCGGGGACCTGCGCGGCCTCCAGGACGGTCACGGCCATCTTCGTGACCGGCTTGGCGATCGAGGCGATGTCGACGGCCTGGAAGTCCTCCTTGTGGATCACGGCGGTCGGGGCCTGGCCGGTGACGCACAGGATCGGGATGGAGTCGCCGGTCGCGGAGTACAGGCCCGTGATCATGTCGGTGCCGGCCGGGCCGGAGGTGCCGATGCAGACACCGATGTTGCCCGGGTGGGTGCGGGTGTAGCCCTCGGCCATGTGCGAGGCGCCCTCGACGTGCCGGGCGAGGGTGTGGGCGATGCCGCCGGAGGCCTTGAGGGCCGCGTAGAAGGGGTTGATCGCCGCGCCCGGGACACCGAACGCGTCGGTCACGCCCTCGCGCTTGAGGATCTCAACTGCCGCGCGGGCAGCGGTCATTCGAGCCATCGAGTACTCCTGCTTCGGCTGTCGGATTCGCACTCCCGTCGCGCCCCGCGGTGAGCTCTTCCGTATTGTGGAAAACTTTTTCTACGATCTGGAATTAATGTAAGTGGGGCTGCCGAAGGCCGTCAAGGAGCACGATGGATCCGCTGTCCCGACGCGACGCGGTTCTGGAGAGACATGGCCGAGACCGTCCCGGTGCGCTGCCCGGCCTGCCGGCGCGAGCACCGCTACACGGCTCCGGTGTACCCCTGTGCGTGCGGGGCGCCGGTCGCCCCGCCCCTGGACCACCGCCGTCCGGCGACGCCCGTCTCGCATCGCGTCTGGCAGGAGGACTGGGTGACGGTACGCTGCGCGTCCTGCGGCCGGAGCGGGGAGTGGCCGCGCCCGGAACTGGGGTGCGCGTGCGGGACGGTGCTGCGGGTGCCGGTGGCGGAGGGGCGGGGAGCGACGGACCGGGACGGCGCGACGGACCGGGACGCCGCCGCCTCCCGGCAGTCCACGCCGGACGCACGGGACGCGGCGGCCGCCACCGCCATCACAGGCGCCGCTGCCGCTGATGCTGATGCTGCCGCCAGGCCTCCCTTCCGGTCCGTCACCATCCGCACCGCGCGCGACGCCGTCACGGCCACCGCGCTGTATCTGCGCTGGCTCGGCTACCGGGACGTACGCCGGGCGGACCAGCGTCCCCCGTCCGGCATCGGCCTCGCCGCCCGCGGCGTCCTCGCGCAGGTCGACCCGGCGGTGCGCCCCGCGACACTGCGGGACGTGGAGTGCCTGTGGCTGACGGCCATGACGGAGTCCGTGGACTGCCTCTACTTCTCCCTCGCCGGGTACGCGGACGACGCCCGGGCCCGCGCCGACGCCCTGGCCATCCCCCTGTTCGTCCTCGACCTCACGGGCACACCGCGCCCGGTGAACGCCCCGGCCGAGGCCCTGTCCACCGCCGGCACCGGAAAATCGGCCCCCTGAGCGCATCACCGCGCCCCATACTCACGGCATGCCCACCCGCATCCGCCCGGCGACATCCGCCGAACTCCCCGCCCTCCAGGACATCGAACGCGCAGCCGGTACCCCCTTCCGCGACCTCGGCATGCCGGAGATCGCCGACGACGAGCCGCCGGGGCTCGACGTACTGGAGCGCTACCGCCGGGCCGGCCGCTGCTGGGTCGCGGTGGACGAGCGGGACCACCCGGTCGCGTACCTCCTGGCCGAACCCGTGGACGGCGCGCTGCACATCGAGCAGGTCTCGGTCCACCCGCGTGCCGCGCGCCGGGGCGTGGGCCGAGACCTCCTGGCCCACGCCGCCGACCGGGCCCGCGAGGAGGGCCTGACCGCCCTGACGCTGACCACCTTCACGGACGTCCCGTGGAACGCCCCCTACTACGCCCGCCTCGGCTTCCACACCCTGACCGAGCCCGACCTCACCCCCGGCCTGCGCGCGATCCGCACGACGGAGACCGAACACGGCCTGGACCGCTGGCCACGGGTATGTATGCGCGCACCGCTGTGAGCTACCCCTGCCCGTCCGAGAACCTCTCCCGCAGCTCCACCTTGCGTACCTTCCCGGACACCGTCATCGGGAAGGAGTCGAGGATCTGAAGCCTGCTCGGGATCTTGTAGTGGGCCAACCGGCCCTCGCAGAAGGACCGTACGTCGTGCAGGGTCGGCGGGGCGGCCGGGTCGCGGGCGATGATGCAGGCCAGGACCTCCTCGCCGTAGTGGTCGTGCGGGATGCCCACGACCTGGACGTCCTGGATGCCCGGGTGACCGTAGAGGAACTCCTCGATCTCGCGGGGGTAGATGTTCTCCCCGCCCCGGATGATCATGTCCTTGATGCGGCCGACGATCTCGACATAGCCGTCCTCGCGCATCACGGCGAGGTCGCCGGTGTGCATCCAGCGGCCGGCGTCGATGGCCTCGGCGGTCTTCTCCGGCTCGTTCCAGTAGCCGAGCATCACGCTGTAGCCGCGGGTGCACAACTCGCCCGCCGCTCCCCGAGGTTGTGTCACGCCCGTCGCGGGATCGACGACCTTGACCTCGATGTGCGGCAGGACCCGGCCCACGGTGCCCGTGCGGTGCTCCAGGTCGTCGTCCCGCCGGGTCTGGAGGGACACCGGGGAGGTCTCGGTCATGCCGTAGCAGATGGAGACCTCCGCCATGTGCATCTCGGCGACCACCCGCTTCATCACCTCGACCGGGCAGGGCGAGCCCGCCATGATGCCGGTGCGCAGGGAGGAGAGGTCGTACGCCGCGAAGCCGGGGAGGTTCAGCTCCGCGATGAACATGGTCGGGACGCCGTAGAGCGAGGTGCAGCGCTCCTGCTGGACCGCGTCAAGGGTGGCCTTCGGGTCGAAGGACGGGGCGGGGATGACGATGCAGGCGCCGTGCGAGGTGGCGGCCAGATTGCCCATCACCATGCCGAAGCAGTGGTAGAAGGGGACGGGGACGCACACCCGGTCCTGCTCGCTGTAGGCGATCGACTCGCCCACGAAGTAACCGTTGTTGAGGATGTTGTGGTGCGAGAGGGTCGCGCCCTTGGGGAAGCCCGTCGTACCCGACGTGTACTGGATGTTGATCGGGTCGTCGCAGGACAGCTCCGGGTACCGGGACCGGGCGTCCGGGGTGGCCCGCCCCAGCAGCGCCTCCCAGCTCGGGTCGCCGACGTACACGACCTCGCGCAACTCGGCGCACCTGTCCCGTACCTGCTCGACCATCGCCCGGTAGTCGCTCGCCTTGTGGCTGACGGAGGCGAACAGCAGGGACACACCGGCCTGGTTGAGGACGTACTCGACCTCGTGGGTGCGGTAGGCCGGGTTGATGTTCACCATGATCGCGCCGATGCGGGCGGTGGCGTACTGGACGAGCACCCACTCGGGGCAGTTCACCGCCCAGATGCCCACCCGGTCGCCCTTGGCGACACCGGAGGCATGCAGCGCGGACGCCAACTCGTCGACGGCGGAGCCGAACTGCGCGTACG
Organism: Streptomyces sp. NPDC057099; assembly: GCF_042671245.1. NCBI lineage: Bacteria > Bacillati > Actinomycetota > Actinomycetes > Kitasatosporales > Streptomycetaceae > Streptomyces > Streptomyces sp. NPDC057099. The sequence continues at coordinate 6,963 of NZ_JBHUTX010000090.1, read as the reverse complement.
TCCAGCGCCTCCCGGACGGGACGTCGACCAGCGCCTCGCGCTCCGGCCAGGCGGCCACCGCCCGGTCCAGGTTGGCCCCGATCGTGTCGCCGAGCAGGGCCGTCCCGCCGGTTCCATGGCTGTACGAAGTCACCGGAAGTCCTCCTCGCGGTACTCGGCGTCCGACCCGGCCGCCGTGGCCTCGCGCAGCTCGATGCGGCGGATCTTGCCGGAGACGGTCTTGGGCAGGGCGCCGAACTCCAGACGGCGGATGCGCTTGTAGGGGGCCAGGGCCTCCCTGGAGTGCTCGAACAGCACCTTCGCGGTGTCGGGGCCGGGCTCCCAGCCCTCGGCCAGGACGACATACGCCTTCGGCACGGCGAGGCGCAGCTCGTCCGGCGCGGGTACGACCGCCGCCTCCGCCACCGCCTCGTGCTCCAGCAGCGCGCTCTCCAGCTCGAAGGGCGAGATCTTGTAGTCGCTGGCCTTGAAGACGTCGTCCGCGCGGCCGACGTAGGTGATGTAGCCGTCCTCGTCGCGCGCGCCGATGTCGCCGGTGCGGTAGTAGCCGCCGGCCATCGACTCCGCCGTCCGGTCCGCGTCGCCGTGGTAGCCGGTCATCAGGCCGACGGGGCGGCCCGACAGGTCGAGGGCGATCTCCCCCTCGCTCGCGCCCGGCGCGCCCGAGACGGGGTCCAGCAGTTCGACGCGGTATCCGGGGCTCGGCCGGCCCATCGAGCCGGTCTTGAGGGGCTGGCCGGGGCTGTTGGCGACCTGTACGGCCGTCTCGGTCTGGCCGAAGCCGTCCCGGATGGTGACGCCCCAGGACCGGCGGACCTGCTCGATGACCTCCGGGTTGAGCGGCTCACCGGCGGCGACGACCTCGCGCGGCCGGGTGCGCAGCTGGGTCAGGTCGGCCTGGATGAGCATGCGCCACACGGTCGGCGGGGCGCAGAAGGTGGTGACGCCGGCCCGGTCCATCTCCGCCATGAGACGGGCCGCGTCGAAGCGCGTGTAGTTGTACAGGAAGACGGTCGCCTCGGCGTTCCAGGGGGCGAAGAGGTTGGACCAGGCGTGCTTGGCCCAGCCCGGGGAGGAGATGTTCAGATGCACGTCGCCGGGCTTGAGGCCGATCCAGTACATCGTCGACAGGTGCCCGATCGGGTACGAGGTGTGGGTGTGCTCGACGAGTTTGGGCCGGGCGGTGGTGCCCGAGGTGAAGTAGAGCATCAGCGGGTCGTCGGCCCGGGTCGGGGCATCGGGGGCGAAGTCGGCCGGGGCGCCGTACGCGTCGTCCAGCGGCAGCCAGCCCTCGGGGGCCGTACCTGCCGCGATGCGCGTGTAGCTGCCGGGGACCTCGACGAACTTCCCGGTGTCCTCGGAGCGCGCGATGACATGCCGGACCCGGCCGCGGTCGACACGGTCGCGCAGGTCGGCCGGGCCGAGCAGCGGGGTGGCCGGGATGACGACCGCGCGCAGCTTCATCGCCGCGAGCGCGATGATCCACAGTTCGGCCTGGTTGCCGAGCATGACGAGGATCCGGTCCTCGGCGCGCACGCCCCGGGCGCGCAGCCAGTTGGCGAACTGGGCCGAGCGCACGGACATCTCCCCGAAGGACAGCCGGGTCTCGCGGCCGTCCTCCTCGACGATGTGCAGGGCGGTGCGGGCGTTGCCGTCCGCGATCTCGTCGAACCAGTCGAGCGCCCAGTTGAAGCACTCGGGACGGGGCCAGCGGAAGCCGTCGTAGGCCGTGGCGTAGTCCTCGCGGTGTTCCAGCAGGAAGTCCCGCGCCTCGCGGAACATCTCCGTCGCCGATGTCATCTGTCCTCCTGAGTACCGGACCATTGCCGGGCGGCTCCCAACCATCGTGTAATCCGTGATGCGAGTCTCACTACCCCCGAACGGGGGGTGCGCCCGCACAGGAGCCGTAGTGAAGGGGCGAACAGGTGACAGCAGACGCGTCCGACGCCGTCGAGATACGCAACGCGCTGCTGCGTCTGCGGCGCGCCACCGGCCTCCCGGTCGCCTTCGGCGGCCTGCTGGAGGCCGGGCGGCAGATGCGCATCAGCGAGCTGAGCGGCACGGCGACGGACGCCCTGCGTTCCCTCGCGGTGACGTCCGGGAACGGGCTGGGCGGCAAGACGGTGGTCCTCGCCCGGCCGTGCGTGGTGACGGACTACTCGGTGTCGCGGCAGATCAGCCACGAGTACGACGCCCCGGTGGCCGTGGAGGGGCTGCGCTCGGTGCTGGCCGTGCCCGTGGTCGTACGGCACGGGGTGCGCGGGGTGCTGTACGGGGCGCTGCGGACGGCCCTGCCGCTGGGCGGGCGCATGCTGGAAGCAGCGGTCGAGGCGGCGCGGGACGTGGAGCGGGCCCTGGTCGTACGGGACGAGGCACGGACCCTCGCCGCCGGGGGCGGGGCGGGCGCGGGCTGGGAGCAGGTGCGGGAGGCGCACGCGGCGCTGCGGGCGCTGGCCCCGAAGATCGCGGACCCGGAGCTGCGGGACGAGCTGCTGGAGGCGTGTGCGCTGCTGACGGCCGGATCCGCCTCGCCGGCCCGGGTCCGGCCGGCGCCTCGGGAGGTGGATGTGCTGGCGTGTGTCGCCGCGGGGGCCACGAACGCGGTCGCCGCCGAGCGGCTGGGCGTGACGCCCGAGACCGTCAAGGGGTATCTGCGGTCGGCCATGCGGAAGCTGCGGGCTCGGACCCGGGGCGAGGCCGTGGTCGCCGCGCGTCGGGCGGGATGGTTGCCGTAGGTTTGTGATGTTTTCGGATATGCAGGTTCGTTCGATATACCGAAAGCTTCCCGACGGGGCGCCTACGGCGTCCGCCGCCGCATTCGGGGGCCCAATGAATTCGCCCGGCGGCGTAGGTTGTTATTTCCCTCACCACGCCGTCCGTCCGAAATTCAAAGGGCGGTTGCCTAATATTGGCCAGGACACGACACAGGGAGGGGAGCCGTGACCGTGCGACGGGACTTCCAGGAGCCTCCCAGGTGCCGCCCCGACCTGGTCATCGGCAGGGAGGATCTGTTCACGTCGGCGCGTGAACAGCTGGGCCGAGGCGGAAGTGTGCTGCTCCACGGCCCCGCGGGAATAGGAAAGTCGACGATCCTGCGGGCGCTGGCCGCGGATTACGGCGGCTCGGCGCGGACCGTGTTGCGCTGCTCGGCCACCGAGTCCGAATCCCACCTGCCGTTCCTGGCGCTGGCCGACCTGTTCGGCCTGGTCCTGGACGAGGTCTCGGAACAGCTGCCCTCCGCCCAGCGCACCGCCCTGGAGTCGGCGCTCACCGGCCGCGGCGAGTCCACCCTCCAGCGTGACGGGCTCGCGCTGCGCCTCGCCGTGCTGTCGGCGCTGCGCGCCCTCGCCGCCGAGGGGCCGGTTCTCGTCGTCGCCGACGACCTGCAGTGGCTGGATGCCGCCAGTGCCGAACTGCTCGGCTTCGCCGCCCGCCGGCTGGGCGACACGCCCGTGCAGATGCTGTGCGCGGTGCGGACCGAGGGCCAGGAGTACGACCGTCATCTACGCGCGTCCCCGCCCGACACGCTCGCCGTCCGGCTGGGCCCGCTGACCCGTACGCAGGTCTCGGCGCTGCTCGACCACCGCGGCTACACCCCCTTGTCCCGCTCCACGATCCGCGACATCCACCGCACCAGCGGCGGCAACCCGCTCTTCGCGCTGGAACTGGGCCGCGCCCTGGCCGAGAGCCCCACCCGGCCCCGGCCCGGCGAGCCGCTGCCCGTGCCCACCTCGCTGCGGGCCCTGGTGCTGAGCCGGCTGGAGATGCTGTCGGACGAGGCGCGCCGCACCCTCCTGGTGGCCAGTGCCGGTGCCCGCCCCACGCTGGCCCTGCTGCACGCGGCCGGCCGGGAGCAGGCCGAGGCCGAGACGGCCCAGGCGGCGGCGCTCGGGCTGCTGGCGACCGACGCGGAGGGGCCCGCCGTACGGTTCGCGCATCCGCTGATCTCGGCCGCGCTGTACGCGGAGGCCCCGGCGCAGGAGCGGCGGGCCGTGCACGCCGCGCTGTCCACGGCGGCCTCCGACCCGATCGAGCGAGCCCGGCACCTGGCCCTGGCGACGACCGGCACCGACCCGGAGGTGGCGGCCCGGCTCGCCGAGGCCGGAGCGCTGGCCCTGGACCGCGGGGCGCCGTCCGTGGCGGCCTCGCTCGGGCTGCTCGCGGCCCGGCACACCCCGGCGGACAGCACCCCGGGCCCGGACGAACGGCGTCTGCAGGCCGCGGAGGACGCGATCACCGCCGGCGAGGCCGATCTCGCCCGGGACATCGCCCGCGACGTACTGACGCGTGCCACCGTGCCCGCCGAGCGGGTGCGGGCCTGGATGGTGGTCATCGAGGCGGCCGGGCAGGCGCTCGGCGAGGTCGACGCGGTCTTCCCGCAGGTGCTGGCCGACGCGGGCGACGACCCGGGGCTGCTCGCCCTGGTCCACTACCAGCTGGCCTGGCGCGGTCTGGTCGTGGAGGGCGACTTCGCCGAGGCCCGGCAGGAGGCGGAGCACGCGGCGGAGCTGGCCGCCCGGGGCGGGGACCGGCGCACCGAGCTGATGGCGCTGTCCTTCCAGGCCTCCACCGAGACCCTGATGGGCCATCCGGGCGCGCCCGCGACCGTCAAACGGGCGCTGCGGGAACCCCAGGACCCGTATGTGGCCTGCCATCACAACGGCGCCGGCTCGGCCCGGTTCCGCTGGCTGATCATGAGCGACCGGCTGCCGGAGGCGCGGGCGGTGATCACCGCTCTGCTGCGCGAGGTGCGGCGGCGCGGCATGGTCGAGAGCGAGGTGCACTTCCTGCGTTTCCTCGCCGACACGGAACTGCGCACCGGGCACTGCGGCCGGGCGCTCGACCTGGCCCGCGAGAGTCTGCGGCTGGCCCGGGACGCCGGGATCGGCGAGGGTGCCTCGGCGATGCTCGCCTCCCTCGCGGAGGCCTCCGCCGGGGACGTGGACCGGGCGCTGGCGCTCGCGCGCGAGGCGGCCGACCACGCCGAGGTCGACGGCGACCAGATGTATCTGTCCCGGGCTCTGGCGGCCCTGGGCTACGCCCAGTTGGTGGCCGGGGACCCTGGGGCCGCGGTCCGTTCGCTGCGCCGGGTGCGGGAGCTGGAGCACGGCCTCGGCATCAACGACCCGGCGCGCGGCCGCTGGCACGGCGATCTCGCCGAGGCCCTGGTCCGCATCGGTGAACCGGGCGAGGCGCAGGACGTCATCGACACGACCCGGGCGCACGCGCTGCGGCTGGGCCGGGAGAGCGTGCTGGCCGTGCTGGACCGGGCCGAGGCGCTGGTGCGGGCGGCTCGCGGCGAACACGAGGCCGCCCTCGTGCGGTTGGCGTCCGTGCGGGACCGGCTCGGGAGGCTGGGCTACGGCCTGGAGGAGGCGCGGGCCGCGTTCGCGCTGGCCCGGCTGCGTGCCCAGGTCGCCGCCCTGCCCCGCACCGGCGGCACTCCCCTGCCGGGGCCGGCGTCGTACGACGAGGCCGCCCGGCTGTTCCGGCGCTGCCGGGCGCTGCCCTGGCTGCGGCAGGTCGACGCGGCCGTCGCGGCGGGTTCCACGCCGGTGGAGCCGGCCTCCGTCGCGCCGCCCGTCGCGCTCGACGCGCTGGAGGGCCTCGCCTCGATGGAGCGTCAGGTCGCCTCGCTGGTGATGGAGGGTGCGACCAACCGGGAGATCGCGGCCCGTCTGTTCATCAGTGTCAAGACCGTCGAGGCGACGCTGACCCGGGTCTACCGGAAGCTGGGGATCCGTTCGCGGGTGGACATCGTCCGCCTCGCCGCCGGCCGCCGTACGACCTGACCCTCACCCGGTTTCGCGGGGCGCGACCGAGGGTTTTCCCTTCCCAACTCCCTTAGGGGGTTCCCTCATTGGGAGCCCCCTGTGCCGGGCTCTAGCTTGGGGGCGTGCCGCTCGCCGGGCACACGGAGATCCGAACAACGGCGTCAGGGTCCCCGTGCATCACGACCACCCGCGCGACCCCCCACCGGCAACTCCCCAAGGAGACCCATGTTCGGGTTCAACCGTGCCAAGAAGGCCGCCGCCGTCGCCGCGGTGACCGCTGCCGCCGCCGCGACCGCGCTGTTCACCGCTCCCTCCGCCGTCGCCGCCCCCCAGCCGATCGTCGGCGGCAGCACGACCACGACGACCGCGTACCCGTTCGTCATGCAGATCACGGACGCCTCGCAGAACCAGTTCTGCGGCGGCACGCTGGTCTCGCCCACCAAGGTCGTCACCGCCGCGCACTGCATGGTCGGTGAGACCACCAGCAGCGTGCGGGTGGTCGGTGGCCGCACCTACCTCAACGGCACCAACGGCACCGTCAGCAGAGTCAGCAAGATATGGATCCACCCGAGCTACACCGACGCCACCAACGGCGACGACGTGGCCGTGCTGACGCTGTCGACGTCGATGCCGTACACCACGGCGAAGTACGTCACCTCGTCCCAGACCTCGGTGTACGCGGCCGGCGCCACCGCGCGCATCCTCGGCTGGGGCACCACCTCCGCGGGCGGCAGCTCCTCCAACCAGCTGCGCACCGCGACGGTTCCGACCGTGTCCGACTCCAGCTGCGGCAGCTCCTACGGCTCCGACTTCGTGCAGAGCGACATGGTGTGCGCCGGATACACCTCCGGCGGCGTGGACACCTGCCAGGGCGACAGCGGCGGTCCCCTGCTCATCGGGGGCGTCCTGGCAGGCATCACTTCCTGGGGCGAAGGCTGCGCCCAGGCCGGTTACCCGGGTGTGTACACCCGGCTGACCACCTTCTCCAACCTGGTCACGACGCAGGTCAACTCGTAACCAGAACCAGCTCCTGAGTACCCCTCAGGTGAAAGACCAGGGGGCGTTGGGGGGGGGCCGCCCCCCCCCCGGCCCCCGGGGCCGGGGGGCCCCTTCGCACCCCCCTCGGGCCCCCCACCCCGGGGGGTACGGGCCCTTCAGAGAAGACCTGCCGCTTGCTGTTTGTCGTGGT
>NZ_JBHUTX010000089.1:0-12002 GCF_042671245.1 Streptomyces sp. NPDC057099 | reverse complement strand
GCAGGCAGCCGTCATCGCCCGCGAGGATGTGCCGGGGGACCGGCGCCTGGTCGCCTACGTCGTCGCCGACGAGCCCGACGACATCACCGAACTCGTCGCAGACATACGGGCGTTCGCCGCACGTCGCCTGCCCGAGCACATGGTTCCCTCAGCCGTAGTAGTCCTGGAGGCTCTGCCGCTGACCGGCAACGGAAAGCTCGACCGCAAGGCCCTGCCCGCACCGGACCACGCCGCCACGGCGGGAGCGGGCAGAGGACCGGCCAACGAACGTGAAGAACTTCTGTGCGCCGCGTTCGCGGAAGTCCTCGGTCTGGAGAGTGTCGGTGTCGACGACGACTTCTTCGAGCTGGGCGGTCACTCCCTGCTCGCTGTCCGGTTGATCAGCCGCCTCCGGACCGTGCTGGACGTGGAGGTTCCGCTGCGGGTGCTGTTCCGGTTGCCCACGGTGGCCCAACTGGCGGAACAGCTCGAACATCAACAGCCGGCGCGGCCGGTGTTGCGGCCGAGGCGCCGCCAGGAGGAGTTCTGATGATCCCGTTGTCATTCGCGCAGCGTCGGCTGTGGGTCACCGCCCAGTTGGAGGGCCCGGGTACCACCTACAACATCCCTGTCGTCCTGCGGCTTTCGGGCCGCGTGGACGCCCAGGCGCTGAACGCCGCGCTGCGGGACGTGGTCGAGCGTCACGAAGTGCTGCGCACCGTGTTCCCCGAGGTGGACGGCGAACCGCACCAGCGCATCCTGAGGCCCGAGGACCTGGTGTGCGAACTGGCGACCACCCGACTGTCGTCCGACAAGCTGGACGAAGCCGTCGCCGAGGCCAAGGGGCACACCTTCGACCTGTCCTCGGAGCTGCCGATCCGGGCGTGGCTGTTCACGACGGCCGAGGAGGAGCACGTGCTCGTCCTCGTGATGCACCACATCGCCGGTGACGGCTGGTCGACAGCCCCGCTGGCCCGGGACATCTCCCTGGCGTACGGCGCACGGTGCGCGGGCCGGGCCCCCGACTGGGCGCCGCTGCCCGTGCAGTACGCCGACTACACCCTGTGGCAGCAGGACCTCCTCGGAGACGAGCAGGACCCGGAAAGCCTGATCTCGCGCCAGACCGCTTACTGGAGCGAGAAGCTGGCGGGCGTCCCCGAGGAGCTGCGGCTGCCCTGGGACCGCCCGCGGCCTGCCCGGCCGGGCCACGCGGGGCACCGGTGCACGCTGGAGGTCCCCGCCGCCGTCCACTCGCGACTGGCCGAGATCGCGCACGCGGAAGACTCGACCATGTTCATGGTGCTCCAGGCGGCCATGGCGGTCCTGCTCTCCCGGCTGGGCGCGGGAGAGGACATCCCGATCGGTGCGGCCAACGCCGGACGCACCGACGAGGCGCTGGACGACCTGGTCGGCTGCTTCGTGAACCCGCTCGTGGTACGGACCGACCTGTCGGGCGATCCGACGTTGCGCGAAGTGCTGCGCCGGGTACAGGAAACCAGTCTGTCGGCGCTCGAGCACCAGGATGTCCCGTTCGAGAAGCTGGTCGAGAAGCTGGCCCCGAGCCGCACACCGGCCCGCCACCCCCTGTTCCAGGTGATGCTGACCCTGCAGAACAACACCGAAGCGGTGCTGGACCTGGCGGGCCTGCGGATCCAGGCCCTGCCGACGGGGCTGACGGCGGCGAAGTTCGACATGGAGGTCAGCGTCGAGGAGGCGTTCGAGGCGGGAGCACCCGCGGGGCTGCGCGGCGTTCTGCTCGCGGCCGCGGACCTCTTCGACCCGGACACCGTCCGGCGGCTCGGCGACCGGCTGGTGCGAGTGCTGTCGGTCCTGGCGTCCGCCCCGGAGACCCCGCTGAGTGCGGTGGACGTGTTCGACGAGGGCGAGCGTCACCGGCTGCTGACCGAGTGGAACGACACGGCGGAACCCGTACCGTCGGCCACGGTGCGGGAACTGTTCGCCGGGCAGGTGGCTCGGCGGCCGGACGCGGTGGCGGTGGCGTGCGAGGGGGTCGAGCTGTCGTACGCCGAACTGGACGAGCGGGCGAACCGGCTCGCCCGGCTGCTGCTGGCCCAGGGGGTCGGTCCGGAGTCGGTCGTCGGTGTGGCGTTGCGGCGTTCCCCGGAGCTGCTGGTAGCGATCCTCGCCGTGCTGAAGGCGGGGGGCGCGTATCTGCCGATCGATCCGGAGCTGCCCGCGGAACGCGTCACGTTCATGGTCGATGACGCGGTGCCGTCGGTCGTGGTGACGACGGCGGAGCTGAGCGGCGTGGTGCCGCGGAACGTGGCACGGGTCGTGCTGGACGATCCGCACACCGTGCGGGGCCTGGCCGCTGTCGACGGTGCTGCCCCGGCCGCGGACGAACTCGCGGGTGACCTGCTCCCGGATCACCCGGCCTACATCATCTACACGTCGGGCTCGACGGGCCGGCCCAAGGGAGTGATGATCCCGCACGCGGGGCTGACGAACTACCTGGTGTGGGCCGCCGAGATGTACGCCGTGGCGGCGGGCGGCGCCGTGCCGTTGCACTCCTCGCTCGCCTTCGACCTGACGGTGACCAGTGTGCTGGTCCCGCTGGTGTCGGGTGCGACGGTCGTGGTCAGCCCGTCCGGCGGTGCCGACGCCGTGGCCGAACTGGTCCGTGAGCGCGGTGACTTCGCTCTGGCCAAGGTGGTTCCCGCGCATCTTTCGCTGCTGTCCGAGCAGTTGACCGACCAGCAGGCGGCGATGGCGGCCCGGACCTGGGTGGTCGGCGGCGAGGAGCTGCCGGGAGCGGTCGCGCGGGACTGGCTGGCGCGGTCGCCGGGGTCGGTGCTGGTGAACGAGTACGGGCCGACCGAGACCGTGGTCGGGTGCAGCGTCTTCGAGGCCCGTCCCGGCCGGGAGATCGGGGACGCGGTGCCGATCGGCCGGCCGGTGGCGAACACCCGGCTCTATGTGCTGGACGAGCGGCTGTGCCCCGTACCGCTCGGGGTGGCCGGCGAGCTGTACATCGCCGGTGCGCAGATGGCACGTGGCTATGTGCGGCGGCCGGGCGTCACCGCGGAGCGGTTCGTGGCCACGCCTTTCGCGCCGGGCGAGCGGATGTACCGGTCCGGAGACCTGGCGCGCTGGAACGGTGACGGTCAGCTGGAGTACCTGGGCCGGGCCGACGAGCAGGTGAAGATCCGTGGCTTCCGGATCGAGCCCGGTGAGGTACGGACCCTGTTCACGGCCCACCCGGACGTGGCCCGGGCGGCGGTCGTCGTACGTGAGGACACCCCGGGCGACAAGCGGCTGGTCGCCTACGTCGTGGCGGCCGAATCCCAGGACCGTTCGCCGGGTGTCGGCGGCACGCTGCCGGGCGAGCTGCTGGAGGCCGCCCGTCGGCGGCTGCCGGATTACATGGTGCCCTCGGCGGTGGTGGTTCTCGACGCGCTGCCGCTGGCGGCCAGCGGGAAGCTGGACCGCCGCGCGCTGCCCGCTCCGGAGCACGTATCCGGTTCCGGCCGGGGGCCGGTGTCGCCGCAGGAGCACATCCTGTGCGCGGTGTTCGCGGACGTGCTCGGGCTCCCCGCGATCGGAGTCGACGACGACTTCTTCGCCCTCGGCGGCCACTCGCTGCTGGCGATGCGGCTGCTCGGGCGCGTGCGGGCGGCGCTGGGCGCGGAGCTGCCGCTGCGGGTGCTGTTCGAGTCACCTACGCCCGCCGGGCTCGCGTCCCGCCTCTCCGGCACGGGTGCGGCGCGTCCGGCGCCGACGGCGGGGTCGCGTCCCGAGCGTCCGCCGCTGTCCTTCGCCCAGCAGCGGCTGTGGTTCATCGAGCAGCTCGAAGGGCCCGGTGCGACGTACAACATCCCCGTGGCGTTACGGCTGTCGGGCCGGGTGGACCGGGCGGCGCTGCATGCCGCGTTCCGGGATGTGATCGTCCGGCACGAGGTGCTGCGTACGGTCTTCCCGACGGTCGACAGCGCGCCGAGCCAGCGGATCCTGGACCCGGACGAGCTGGTGTGGGAGCTGTCGGTGACCTCGGTGTCCCCGACGGACCTGGATCGTGCGGTGGCCGACGCCGCCGGCCACACCTTCGATCTCGCGTCGGAGGTGCCGGTCCGGGCGTGGCTGTTCGAGGTCGCCCCGGACGACCAGGTCCTCGTCGTGGTGCTGCACCACATCGCGAGCGACGGCTGGTCGACGGGCCCGCTCTCCCGGGACCTGTCGACCGCGTACGCGGCGCGGTGCGCGGGCCGGGCGCCCGAGTGGGAGCCGCTGCCCGTGCAGTACGCCGACTACGCCCTGTGGCAGCGCGAGCTGCTCGGCGACGAGACCGACCCGGACAGCATGACGGCGCGTCAGGTGGACTACTGGCGCAACACGCTGCGGGGACTGCCGGACGAGCTCGCACTGCCCGCCGACCGGCCGCGTCCGGACGCGGCCTCCTACCGTGGGCACACCGTGCCGCTCGCCGTTCCCGCGCAGGTGCACGCACGGCTCGCGCAGACCGCGCGGGCCGAGGGCGTGACGCTGTTCATGGCGCTGCAGGCGGCGCTGGCCATGCTGCTCTCGCGGCTCGGCGGGGGCCGGGACATCCCGATCGGCACGGACACGGCCGGTCGTACGGACGCCGCGCTGGACGACCTGGTCGGCTTCTTCGTCAACACGCTGGTGCTGCGGACCGACCTGTCCGGTGATCCCACGTTCCGTGACGTGCTGGGGCGGGTACGCGAGACCGGCCTGTCGGCGTTCGAGCACCAGGACGTGCCGTTCGAGCGGCTGGTGGAGGAACTGGCCCCGGTCCGCTCGCTGGCCCGCCACCCGCTCTTCCAGGTGGTGCTCTCCGTGCAGAACACCGCCGGGGCGGCGCTGGAACTTCCCGGCGTGCGTGCCGACGGAATGCCGACCGGCCGGCCGGCAGCCAAGTTCGACCTCGACGTGGGCATCACGGAGGCCTTCGGGGCGGACGGTTCGCCGGCGGGGCTGCGCGGCTCGTTGACCGTGGCGGCGGACCTGTTCGACGAGGAGTCGGCCGAGGCCCTCGCGGTCCGCCTCGTACGCGCACTGGAAGCGCTGTCCGGCGATCCCCTGCTGCGGCTGAGCGCGCTCGACGTCCTCGACGAGGACGAACGGCACCGACTGCTGACCGAGTGGCGTACGCCCGAACACGGCGGACAGGCCTATGTCCTGGACGAGTGGCTGGCGCCCGCCCCGGTCGGCGTGGCCGGTGACCTGTACCTGGTGGACACCGGCGACGCGCGGCAGCCGGCGGACCCGGCGTGGCGCTTGGTGGCGAACCCGTTCGCCGCGGACGGTTCCCCGCTGTACCGGACCGGCGAACGGGCCCGCTGGACCCGCGACGGTCGGCTGGTACGGCTCGACGACGGCGCAGGGCGGCAGACCGCAGCGGACCGAGTGGCGCGGGGTCCCGCGACCCTGCGTGAGGGACTGCTGTGCGCCGCGTTCGCGCAGGTGCTCGGAGCGGAGCGGATCGGAGTCGACGACGACTTCTTCGCCCTCGGCGGCCACTCCCTCCAGGCGATCAGGCTGATCAGCCGGGTACGGTCGCTGCTGGGCGTCGAGGTGCCGCTGCGCGCCCTGTTCGAGGCCCCCACGGTGGCGCGGCTGGTGGCGCTCCTGGCCGACTCGGAACCGGCTCGTCCGGTCCTGACCGCTGGTGCGCGTCCGGAGCGGCTTCCCCTGTCGTTCGCCCAGCGGCGCCTGTGGTTCCTCAGCCAGTTGGAGGGGGCGAGCACGACCTACAACATCCCGATCGCCCTGCGCCTGTCCGGCACCGTCGACCAGGGAGCCCTCGGCGCGGCCCTGCGGGACGTGCTCGGCCGCCACGAGGTGCTGCGCACCGTGTACCCGGTGGCCGAGGGGGAGCCCTACCAGCAGGTCGTCGAGCTGGACCAGCTGGACTGGGACCTGCGGGTGGAGCGGACGAGCCCGGACGACCTCGACGCCAGGATCGCCGAGGCGCTGTCGCACAGCTTCGACTTCTCCCTTGAGGTGCCCATCAAGGCATGGCTGTTCGAGGTCGGTCCGCAGGAGAGCGCGCTGGTGGTGGTGACGCACCACATCGCCGGCGACGGCTGGTCCACGGCGCCCCTGGCCCGGGACGTCTCCCTCGCGTACGCGGCGCGGTGCGCGGGTCGGGCGCCCCAGTGGGAGCCGCTGCCGGTGCAGTACGCGGACTTCGCGCTGTGGCAGCGTGCCCTGCTCGGTGACGAGCGGGACCCGGACAGTCTGCTCTCCCGGCAGGTCGACCACTGGCGCCACGCGCTCGCGGCCTCGCCGGAGGAACTGCGGCTGCCCGTCGATCACACTCGGCCGGCGGTGGCCTCCCACCGCGGCCACCGGGAAGCGCTGGAGATCCCCGCCACGGTGCACGCGCGCCTCGCGGACGTGGCCCGGGCCGAGGGCGCGACGGTGTTCATGGTGCTGCAGGCCGCGCTGGCGGTCCTGCTGTCGCGACTCGGCGCCGGCCCTGACGTCCCGATCGGCTCACCCAACGCCGGACGCACCGACGAAGCGGTGAACGACCTCGTCGGATCGTTCGTCAACACGCTGGTGCTGCGCACGGACCTGTCCGGCGACCCGACGTTCCGGGAACTGCTGACCCGGGTGCGGGAGAACGCCCTGGCGGCGTTCGCGAACCAGGACGTGCCGTTCGAGCGGTTGGTCGAGGAGCTGGCCCCGAGCCGCTCGATGGCCAGGCACGCGCTGTTCCAGGTGATGCTGACCCTGCAGAACATCGAGGAGGCCGTCCTCGACCTGCCCGGACTGCACGCCGAGACGATCCCCGCGAGCACGGTCGTATCCAAGTTCGACCTCGAAGTCATCCTGGGCGAGACCTTCGACGCGGACGGAGTTCCGGCGGGCATCCGGGGCACCGTGACCGGAGCGCTGGACCTGTTCGAGCCGGATACCGTCGCACGGCTCGGGGACCGCCTGGCGCGCGTCCTCGAACAACTGGTCGGTGACCCCGAGTCGCGGATCACGACGGTCGACGTCCTCGGCGCGGGCGAACGCCGCCGGCTGCTGACCGAGTGGAACGACACAGCCACCGATGTGGTGCCCGCGACGGTGCCGGAGCTGTTCGAGACCCAGGTGCGCAGCGCACCCGACACGGTCGCCGTGGCCGCCGACGGTGTGGAGCTGTCGTACGCCGAACTCGACGCGCGGGCCAACCGGCTCGCCCGGCTGCTCATCGGGCAGGGGGTCGGCCCCGAGTCGATCGTCGCCGTGGGCCTGGAGCGCGGCGCCGACCTGATGGTGGCCCTGCTCGGCGTGTCGAAGGCCGGCGGCGCCTATCTGCCGCTGGACGCCGACCACCCAGCGGAGCGTATCGCCTACATGCTGGCCGATGCAGGCGCGGTGGCCGCGGTGACGGCCACCGCATGGGGCGGCACCCTGCCGGACGGCGTCGCCCGGATCGTCGTGGACGACCCCGCCACCGTCCGGACGCTCGCCGAACTCCCCGCCGAGACGCTGCGGGACGACGAGCGCAGAGGCCCGCTGGTGCCCGGATCCGCGGCCTACGTCATCTACACCTCGGGTTCCACGGGACGGCCGAAGGGCGTGCTCGTCCCGCACACGGGCGTGGCCAGCCTGGTGGCCGGACACGTGCGGTACCTGGGCGTCGGCCGCGGGTCCCGGGTGGGCCAGTTCGCCTCGGCGGGCTTCGACACCTTCGGCTGGGAGTGGCTGATGGCGCTGGCCTCGGGCTCGACCCTCGTGGTGATCCCCCGTGATCGGCGTCTCGGTACCGCTCTGCCCGAGTTCCTCACCCGGCAGCGGGTCACCCACGTGACGCTGCCGCCGGCCGTCCTCGCCACGCTGGAGGAGGACGCGATCCCCTCCGACACGGTCCTGGTCGTGGCCGGCGAGGCCGCCTCGGTCGAGGTGATGCGGCGGTGGGCGCGGGGCCGCCGCATGTTCAACTCCTACGGCCCGACCGAGACCACGGTGGACGCCACCCTGTGGCGGTGCGATCCCGCCGCGGACGAGGTGGCGATCGGCCGGCCGGTGGTCAACACCCGGGTCCACGTCCTGGACGAGGCACTGAACCCCGTACCCGTGGGGGCGGTGGGCGAGCTGTACGTCACGGGTGTCGGACTCGCGCGCGGCTACGCCGGCCGGCCCGGACTGACGGCGGAACGCTTCGTCGCCAACCCGTTCGGCCACGGCGGGGGGCGTCTGTACCGGACCGGTGACCGGGCCCGGTGGACGGCCGACGGCCACCTCGTGTTCGCGGGACGCGCGGACGACCAGGTGAAGATCCGCGGCTTCCGCATCGAGCCCGGCGAGGTCCAGGCCGTCGTCACCACGCACCCGTCCGTGGCCCAGGCCGCGGTGGTCGTACGCGAGGACGCCCCGGGCGACAAGCGCCTGGTCGCGTACGTCGTCCCCGTCGATGCCGGGCCCGGACAGCCCGCGCTGCTCCAGGACTTCCTCGCCGCACAGGTGCCGGACTACATGGTTCCGTCGGCCGTCGTGGTCCTGGAAGAGCTGCCGCTGACCGTGAACGGGAAGATCGACCGCAAGGCCCTGCCCGCTCCGGAAACCGTCGACGCGGCACGTGCGGGCCGCGGCCCGGCCGATCTACGCGAAGAACTCCTGTGCGCCGCGTTCGCGGAGATACTCGGTGTGAACGGCGTGGGCGTCGACGACGACTTCTTCGCCCTCGGCGGGCACTCCCTGCTGGCGGTCAGGCTGGCCAGTCGCGTCCGGCAGATTCTCGATGTGGAGCTGGACATCCGAGTCCTGTTCGAGGAGCCGACGGTGGCCGGCCTGGCCGCCCGCCTGGCCGACTCGTCGGCCGCCCGCCTTCCGCTGACGAGCGGTGCGCGCCCGGAGCGGGTGCCACTGTCCTACGCCCAGCAGCGGCTCTGGCTCATCGAGCAGATGGAGGGCCCGAGTTCCCTCTACAACATGCTGGTCGCCCTGCGCCTCACCGGCCCCCTCGACCCGGCGGCGCTGGGTCTGGCGTTCCGGGACGTGATCACCCGGCACGAGGTGCTGCGCACGGTCTTCCCGACCAGGAACGGCGAGCCGTACCAGCGCATCCTCGAACCTGACGACGTGGCCTGGGAACTGTCCGTGAGCAGCGTCGCACCGGACCGTCTGGAGGCCGCGATCGGCGAGGCGAGGACGTATGTCTTCGACCTGTCGGCCGAGGCGCCGATCAGGGCGTCGCTGTTCGAGACCGGACCCGACGAGCACGTCCTCGCGGTGGTGTTCCACCACATCGCCAGCGACGGCTGGTCGGACGGCCCGCTGGCCCGGGACTTCTCCCGGGCGTACACGGCGCGGTGTGCCGGGCGCGCCCCGGCGTGGGAGCCGCTTCCGGTGCAGTACGCCGACTACGCGCTGTGGCAGCGGCGACTGCTGGGCGACGAGACGGACCCCGGCAGCCTGATGGCCGATCAGATCGCCTACTGGCGTGAGGCCCTGGCCGGGGTGCCGGAAGCCCTGGAGCTGCCGTTCGACCGGGCACGCCCCGCCATCGCCTCGCACCGTGGGCTCACCGTGCCCGTGGAGATCCCCGCCGAGGTGCACGCCCAGCTGGTGGCACTGGCCCGGGCCGAGGGCGTGACGATGTTCATGGTGCTGCAGGCCGCGCTGGCGGTCCTGCTCTCCCGGCTCGGCGCCGGAACCGACATCCCCATCGGCTCGGCCAACGCGGGCCGCACCGACGCCGCGCTCGACGACCTGGTGGGCTTCTTCGTCAACACGCTGGTGCTGCGCACGGACCTGTCGGGCGATCCGACGTTCCGCGCGGTGCTGTCCCGCGTCCGGGAGACCGGCCTGGCGGCGTTCGCGCACCAGGACGTGCCGTTCGAGCGGCTCGTGGAGGAGCTGGCCCCGGTCCGGTCGCTGGCACGTCACCCGCTGTTCCAAATCATCTTCACCCTGCAGAACAACGCCGGAGCCGTCCTCGACCTGCGGGGCGTGGACACCGGCGCGGTGGCGTCGGCCGGGGCCCAGGACGCGAAGTTCGACCTGGACCTGAGCGTGACGGAGACGTTCGACGCCGACGGCGCCCCGGCCGGGGTGCGCGGCGCGCTGATCGCCGCCACCGACCTGTTCGACCGGGAGTCGGTCGAGCGGATGGCGGCCCGCTGGGCACGGGTGCTGGACACCGTGACGCGTGACCCGGGCAGTCGTCTGAGCGAGGTGGACCTGCTGTCCGGGGACGAGCGCCACCGGCTGCTCGTCGAATGGAACGCGACCGCGTCCGCCGTGCCGGACGCCACCGCCGTGGAACTGTTCGAGGCCCGGGCGGCACGCACCCCGGACGCGATCGCCGTCGTCGCCGACGGCCGGGAGGTGTCGTACGCCGAACTGGACGCGCGTGCCGACCGCCTCGCGGCGTATCTCGTGGGCCGGGGCGTGGGACCGGAGTCCCTGGTGGGCCTCGTCCTGGAACGTGGTGCAGATCTGCTCGTGGCGCTGCTGGGCGTCATGAAGGCGGGTGGCGCCTACATGCCGGTCGACCCGGACTACCCGGCCGAGCGCATCGCGTATCTGCTGGCCGATGCCGCTCCGGTGGCGGTGCTGGCCGCTCGCGCCACGGTCGGCGTGGTACCCGAGACCACGGCCCCGGTGCTGATCCTGGACGACCCGCGGACCGTCAGGGCCCTGGAGGAGCAGGCCGTCACCGGCCGGTCGGACGTACCGCCAGGGCGCCTGGCCTACGTCATCTACACCTCCGGCTCCACGGGCCGCCCCAAGGGCGTCGCCGTCACGCACGGGGCGCTCGCCAACACGGTGGCCTCGGCGGCGGCCCGGCTCGGTGCCGGACCGGGGTCACGGACGACGCAGTTCTCGTCGATGAGCTTCGATCTGTTCGTGCTCGAGTGGACGCTGGCTCTGACCAACGGGGCGACGCTCGTCGTCGTGCCGCCCGACCGGCGGATGGGCGCCGAACTGGCGGCCTTCCTCGCGGAGCAGCGCGTGACCCATACGTCGCTGCCGCCCGCTGTGCTGGCCGGCCTCGACCCCGGCTCGATCGGCACCGACGTCGTCCTCGAGGTCGGCGGCGAGGCCAGCACACCGGAACTGATCGGGCGGTGGGCGGCCGACCGGACGATGTTCAACGCCTATGGCCCGACGGAGACCACGATCGACGTCGCGGCCTGGCACTGCCGGCCGGGCGTGACCGACGTGCCCATCGGCACCCCGATCGGCAACACCCGCGTCTACGTCCTCGACGAGTTCCTGTCACCCGTTCCGGCCGGTGTGGCGGGCGAACTGCACGTCGCGGGAGCCGGTCTGGCCCGTGGCTACGTCGGGCGCGCGGGACTGACCGCCGAGCGGTTCGTCGCCTGCCCCTTCGAACCGCACGCCCGGATGTACCGCACCGGTGACCTCGTCAGGTGGAACAAGGGCGGGGAACTGGAGTACCTGGGCCGGGCCGACGAGCAGGTCCAGCTCCGCGGCTTCCGTGTCGAGCTGGGTGAGATCGAGGCCGCGGTGACCGCCCATCCGTCGGTGGCCCAGGCGGCGGTCCTGGCCCGCGAGGACACCCCGGGCGACAAGCGGCTGGTCGCCTACGTCGTCCTCATCGACGGCCCGGACGACGAGGACGCGGACCGGCGGCCGGAACGGATCCGCCGGTTCACCGCCGAGCGGCTGCCGGGATTCATGGTGCCGTCGGCGGTCGTGGTCCTCGACGGGCTACCCCTGTCGGTCCACGGAAAGCTGGACCGCCGGGCCCTGCCCGTGCCGGACTACGGCATCCGGGCCGGTGGCGGCCGCGGCCCGTCCGACGAGCGGGAAGAGGCCCTGTGCGCACTCTTCGCCGAGGTCCTCGGTGTGGAACGGGTGGGGGTCGACGACAACTTCTTCGAACTGGGCGGCCACTCCCTTCTCGCCACTCTGCTCGTCGCGCAGGCAGGTGACGCCTTGGGCGTCGACGTGACGATGCGGGATCTGTTCGACGCTCCGACCGTAGCCGGGTTCGCCCAGCGGGCTCGCCTGGCCGGACCGCGGAGCAGCAGGCCCGCCCTGCGGCGCATGCGCGACCGAGGTAGCACGAGCTGACC
>NZ_JBHUTX010000088.1:0-15890 GCF_042671245.1 Streptomyces sp. NPDC057099 | reverse complement strand
GCGGGATATGCAGCGCGCAGCGCTGCATAGAGAAACGGCTCCGCTGACGCTCCGCCAGGTTCACGCGCAAGCGCGTGAACCGAATTCCGCAAGCGGAATTCTGAGTGCGTGTCAATTCGCGCAAGCGCGAATTGACGGAATCCCGCAAGCGGGATCCCTGGGGGCTGGCAGTAAGGGGTGGGTGAATTACGCGCGGGACTGTGTAGGGCTTGGGGTTCCCAGTTCTCACCCCTGCAATGGATGTAACGGACCGTCGACTTGACGGAGGGTCAGCCTCACGGTAGCGACGGGTTCCGCTGCGCTCCACCCTGACTCCCTCCCCCATCGTCTGACTATCCCCACATGTTCACCAATGGCCTGTCGGCATACAGGGAAACCTGGCCGTTCGTGGGTGAGATTGAGCCAGGTTCCACCCTCGGGTGCGAAGTGGTGTGCGAGTGATGCATCACGAGTTGTCACTGTGTAGAGTCTGGGATCAGATGCTACACCCTACCGCCGCGCACCTTTACGCCTGGATTCCATTTGTTATTACGCGCTGCATTCCACGAAAAGGAGAACACAGGGCATGGCCGTGAAGCTGCGTGATCACCAGATCGAGGCCGTCGCCGCCATTATGCGGGGTCTTGATGTTCCGCCGGATGGAATTCCCTGGAATGGTCTTCGTGGGCAGGTGCACGCCGCGTGTGGCACGGGGAAGACCATCATGGCTGCCGCGTCGGCGAGGCGGCTTGTGCCCAGGGGGCGTGTGCTCGTGCTGGTGCCGACGCTGGATCTGCTGGCGCAGACGGTGAGGGCGTGGCACAAGTTCGGGCACAAGGGGCCGGCGGTGGCGGTGTGTTCGCTCCAGGACGATCCGGAGCTGTGGTCGTTGAAGGTGCGCTCCACGACGAACCCGATTCAGTTGGCGCTGTGGCACGGGCGGGGGCCGGTGACCATCTACGCCACCTACGCGTCTCTGGGTGTTCTGGCGGAGGCTTTCGAGGGTGTCTACGGTCAGAAGCTTGATCGAGTAGACCTCGCGGTGGTTGATGAGGCCCACAGGACAAGTGGCTCGATGGGTAAGGCCTGGGCGGCCATCCATGACCAGAGCGTCATCCCGGCAGCACGCCGGCTGTACCTGACGGCCACACCGAGGATCTGGGAAGAGCGGCTCAACCGGGAGATCGCCGAAGGAGTCCGTGACCCGCTGCCGCGAGAGATGGCAGCTTCCATGGACGACGAGACCGTCTTCGGGCCCGTCCTCTACAAGCTCTCGCTCGCATCAGCTGTCTCCCGAGGTTTGCTGGCGCGCTACCAGATCATCGTCCTGGAGCTCCAGGACCCGGTCGTCACTCCGGAGCGGCTGATGGGTGAGGAGCGGCGCAGCGAAGAGGTGCGGGGGCAGCGTCTTGGGGCCTTGCAGGCCGGGCTGTTGCACACAATGGCGGAGCACGACCTGTCGACGTGCATCACTTTCCACCACCGGACCATCGAGGCGCAGGCGTACGCGGAGGGTCTGGAGCGGGTGGCTGCGAAGCTGCACGCGGATCAGCCCGAGACGTATCCCAAGCGCATCTGGGCCAACTGGCTGTGCGGCGAGCACGTGCCCGAGCACCGGCACGAGGTTCTCGGCTCGTTCGGGACGACCTCGCAGCGGGCCATCCTCTCGAACTGCCGTGTCCTGGGCGAGGGTGTCGATATTCGAAGCGTGGACTCAGTGGCCCTGTTGGACCCCAAGGGAGCGCCGCACGACATCGTCCAGGCCATCGGCCGGGCACTCCGCCAGAAGCCCGGACAGGGCAAGCTCGCTTCCCTGATCGTGCCCGTCTTCCTCCAGCCCGGAGAGCAGCCCGAGGACATGTTCACCTCCGGGTCCTACCGGCCCCTGGTGAAAGTCCTGGAAGGGCTGCGGGCTCACGATGAAGAGGCCGTGGAATTGCTGGCGATCCCGCAGGAGCCGCAGAAGGACGTCGCCCAACCGTCCGTGAACATCGGTGTCGCGCCAGAAGACGGCGAAGTAGAATCCCGCCTGTTGCTCCGTTTCGCCGCCCCCAGGGATCCCGTGCTGGTCGCCGACTGGGTCTCCTTCAACGTGATCGACACCGAACGCCAGGACTGGGCCCGCGGCTGGGCGAAGCTGAAGACGTACGTTGAGCGGGTCGGGAACGCCAGAGTGCCCTACGGACACCTCGAAGGCGCGACACCACTTGGACAATGGATCGCAGAACAACGACGCGCCTACGCAGCCGGCCAGGTGACCGGCCAGCGCGCCCGACGGCTCGAACAGCTCGGCATGGTCTGGTCCCTGGCAGATGAACGGTTCCAGGAAAATCTCGAAGCCGCCAAGGCCTACTACGA
Source organism: Streptomyces sp. NPDC057099 (assembly GCF_042671245.1). Lineage (NCBI taxonomy): Bacteria > Bacillati > Actinomycetota > Actinomycetes > Kitasatosporales > Streptomycetaceae > Streptomyces > Streptomyces sp. NPDC057099. The sequence continues at coordinate 13,553 of NZ_JBHUTX010000088.1, read as the reverse complement.
GCAGCACTGGACCCTCTGCGCGCCGAGGTCGGCGAAGATGCTGGACCGGCCGGTGGGGCAGTGGCTTTCGAATTTGCGACGGCCCGGTGCGCTGGACGGACACCCCGGCTGGAGGACGGCGTTGGAAGCCGTCGACGAGGACTGGAACCCGGCCTGGCCGGCGGGCTGGCAGCGCCACTACGCCGCCCTGCGCGAGCTCGTGCGTGACGAGGAGGGCCCCGTCGACGTCCTGCCCGGCGTCACCGTCCACGGCCAAGACGTCGGACGGTGGCTCCAGCGTAACCGTGAGCACACCACCTGGCAGGAGCTGATGGACGGGCAGCGCCTGCTCCTGGAGGAACTCGGCATCACACCGCTGCCACCCGAGCAGCAAGAGCCCGCCAAGACCTCCTTGGGGGCTTTCGAACGGGGAGTTGCCGCCCTCGCGCAGTACAAAGCCCGGGAAGGGCACCTGACGGTGTCCAGGGGGCACGTAGAGCAGCTCGAAGACGGAACCGAGGTCAAGCTCGGTGTGTTCCTGAGCAACAGCAAGAGCAGGCGTGCGAAGCTCACCGCCGACAAACTCGCCGTGCTCGCCGACCTCGGACTCGACTGGGCGGCGGCGTAGCCAGGCTTCTGTCGTTCGTCGTGGTGCTGATGGTCGCCGTGTCACGGCTGATTCTCAGAGCTAGCCCCCGGCGGGCGCGGGGACGACTGCATCGTTCGGCGGCGGTCTTGTTGTAGACGGAGCTACCCCCGCACCCGTGGGGGTAGCTCGCACGCCCCAAGGCCCGCGTCGCTTCGGTGATCCGACGGGGTCCCGCCGGCGGATGCGCAGCGGGCGGGCGATGCCGTCGGCGGCCCGTCGGTTCGGCCGCGTTCTCCCCGTGGCCGAATGTCGTTGCCGCCGCGCTCGTGCTGACCCTTCAGTCGAGATCCGGGTAGTCGGTGTCGTTGGCTTCGGCATCCGACGGCCCCATGGCGCGGACTGGGCGCGCGTGTTCGCATGCGCCAGCTGCGCACTCTGCTGCGTGATCGCCTTTGCGGAGCGAGGGGTACCCCCGCTGGTACCGCGTCCACGCGCTGCGCGAGGTGCTGTCATCGCTTGAGGGACTGACCGCCCTTGCGAGGAGATGGGTGGATGGGGCCTTTCCCGTCCTCGCGGGTGGCAGTCGGTGTCGTAGTCGAGGGCTCGTGCGGTGGGCTGCCTCTCTCGGTGGTGCTGCGTCACGTCGGAATTCCGGACGGGCCATTCGCAGCGGTGCGGTGAGTGGGATTCACCGGTAGTTGAGTTCGGCAAGCTCGGTGGCGAGCTTTTTGGGCATGTCCGTGTGGCCGAGCAGTGGAAGGGCTATGTTGCGGGCAGCGCGGGCTATCTCGTTGCGTGTGGTGGCCACGCGGGTCGTCCGGTCGGTGAAGGCGACCACGCGCTGGGCGACGGGGCGGCGTTGTGCCTCGTAGCCGTCGAGCTGTCCGGTGGCGAACGCCCGGTCGAGGGCGTAGCCGTCCTGGATGCCGGTGTTCATTCCTGGCCGCCGGCGGGGCTGTGCACATGCGCGGCGGCGCCGGCCAGCAGCAGGCGGCCGGCCCGGTAGTGGTCGGCGACCCGGTGGTGCACCCGGAACCGGGAGGGCCAGGCGCGACCGGTGACCTTGGCCTGGCCGGGAGCGCGTTCGTCCAGCAGTTGCTGGGTGAAGGCGAGTTCGGGGTTTGCCGGAGTGTCGTCCACGGTGGCGACCACCCGGTAGTGGCCGCCGGGCAGCGGGGCGACGACGGTGAGTCCTGTGGTGCCGAAGGTGAGCGAGACCTCGCTGGGGCCCGGGGGCCCAGTCCATCGCGACGTCGGCGAGTACGAAGGATTCGGCGTAGGTGCTGCCGGTGAAGGCGATGCCCGCGGCTTCGCGCACGGTGCTGTGCATGCCGTCGGCGGCGACGGCTTATGCGGCGCTGAGCGTCTCGCTGGTGGTCATGGTGAGCCTCACGCCGTTCTCGTTCTGGACGGCCGATGTGACCTCGTAGGGGCGGTGCATGTCACCGCCGAGCGCCCGGAGCCGGTCCAGGGGCACGCTCTCGGTCTCGTACTGAGGGGCCATCAGCGTGTGCGGGTGGGCCGTGGCCAGCTGGTCGAACGGGACGGTCAGCAGTCGGCGGGCGCCGTCGCGCACGGCGAACCGGGTGACCTGGATGCCACGCGCGATCCGTTCCTCGGATGCACGGCGGCGCTGAACCCCGCGGATCCCGGCTCCAGCTTTCTCTGTCCAGAAGCCACAGGGGCGCGGTGAGGTTCGCCCGGTGCGGGTCTTCGTGGGCGGTGGTCCAGCAGGTCACCGTCGTGGCCGGGGTGCCGACGAAGGCGACGGCGCTGTACACGCCCAGGAGCGCGGGCCGGTTACCACCGAGTCGCCGAAGGCGTGCTGGGCATCAGGAGCGCGGACCCGCAGCTTCCCGACGCCTTGTCCGCCGGGGCGGTCACCGGCCGCAGCCAAGCCGGGGGCCAGGGTGCGCCCGGCCCCTGCCCCAGAGCTCCCTGGTCGGCTACCGCTGGCTGGGTCGTACTGTGTGGGTGCGCTACTTGGCGGAGCCCTTCATCGTCGGGGCCTTGGGGCGGGGTCGTTCGGTTGTGCAGTTCCTCGGGCCGATCGGCTCATGTGAGCGGCCCGGTGTCAGGTTTGTCGAGATCCGGGCAGTGAGGACGCCTTACGAGGTGTACGTCCATGCCGTTGAAGATGTCGGCCAGGAGGGCTTCGTGGACCTGGATGCGTTCTCGGCCGTCGACCAGGACGCCGGGGAAGAAGAGTTCGGCCTCCTTCTCGGCGCGGCTGAGGATCCGCTGGGTGCTCTGAGTCTTGCGGAGGCGTGCACGGGAGCGGTTCGGGGACGTTGGGTGAACCAGGGCGTCTTTCAGGACGAGTGCCACGACTTCGTCCGGTCGGGCCGCCCATCCGGGATGTCGCCCGATGGTCATCCCTGGCCCGGTCCGCGCGCCGGCAGGTGAAGCCCCTGGTCGCCTTGTTCAGCCGTCCCGCTCACGACAGAGTCGGTACCGAGCCCCGCAGAGCGGGCTGACAGGCAACTCGCAGGTCAGCAGACTGGGTGCGTGCGATGTGAGGAAGTGGCGCGGAGGGGGAGTGAGTGTGGGCAACTGGGTCGTGATCGCGGAGTACTACAGCGACACGTACAGGACGGAGTTCATCTGTCGGGGGCAGGAAACGAAGGACCGGGCGCTGAAGGCGCTCCGTGCCGTACTCCATACGTATGTGCCGAGCAAGTATGTCGTCGAGAAGCGGCGCCAGGTGTATCGCTTCGCCGATCAGGAGTCGTATCTGGTGGTGATCAAAGGCAGGCTGACGGAGTGGGAGTGCACCCTGCGCGTCGCGGAGCTGGTCTCGGACTCGACCGAGTCGGCCGTGGCCGAGGGGGCACAGAGGGAGGACGACGCTGCAGAGCCGGCTGACGGGCCGCAGGACCGGATCCCGCCCGGTTGCTGAGGGGCGGAGCGAACTCCGCTCGGGTTCCTCGCCCTGCGGAAACCGCGGCCGTGTGTTCGGCCGGGTCAACTGCGGCGATCGAGGAGCAGATCACCGGCAGCGACGCCGGGCTGCGCTGTCCGGCCCCGGTCACGGCACGCCCCGGTCGCACGCGCGACGGGTCCTGCGGTGGGAGCGCAGTTCCTGAGCCCGCTCCCGGAGCTCCGCCCGCCAAGCCACGTTGACTGGCAGCACCGGTGGCAGCAGCACACCGCCAGCAAGTTCTGATGGCCGCCGCCGTCCCCAGCGGCGCACCCCCGGGTGTGCCTGTCTGCTGGCAGCCGTGCCTCGCTGAGCCTCAGTGCAGTTGTTCGGCCAGTCCGACGATGATGCCGTCCGGGCCGCGGAGGTAGCAGAGCAGATAGCTGTCCTCGAACCGGGCGATCTCGCCGACGAGTTCGGCGCCGTGAGGGCGCAGGCGGGCGACGGTGTCCTCGATGTCGTCGACGGCGAACATGACCCGGTGCGTGCCCACGATGTTGTGGGGCCGGTTGCGCGGCCCGGCGCTGATCACCGCGGGGCTGCGGTATTTCGCCAGCTCGAGCCGGCTGTGCCCGTCCGGGGTCCGGACCATCGCGATGTCACAGCGGACGCCGTCGAGTCCGGTGCACTGGTCGGCGACCAGGCCCTCGACCTCCGCCCTGCCCTCCAGCTCCATACCGAGTTCCACGAAGAACGCGATGGCGGCATCCATGTCCTCGACGACGATGCCGACGTTGTCCATCCGCTGAATCGCCATGCCGGTTTCTCCTTCTTCCTCGTGCGGCCGGTGGTGGCCGCTGATGTCCCCGGGACGGAGCCGGGGGCATGTTCTCGACATCCTCGGGCCGGCGGACTCCGGAGAATTCTGGAGCTCGAGCAGATCATCGAGGCCAAGGGTGCGCGCCGTGAGCCGCTGAAGATGGAGGAGCCGGAGGAGAGGCCGGGCCCGCTGGTGGATTCGATGGCCGCTGTGAACGAGTCCGAGGCCAGGACGGTGGCGGCGCAGGCCATGAGGAAGGGCGCGGCCAGGAAGACGTCCGGGCGCCGGCCGTGCAGGCTTCAGTAGCTGTCGTAGCTGGGCTTGCCGTTGGGCCGGTAGATGCCGACGACGGTGCCGCCCTTCGTCGTCGAGACGCTGACCGGCTCCAGCGCGGTGGGGATCGCTCCGTCGGCGAACAGCCGTTTGCCGGTGCCGATGATCACCGGATGGATGGTCAGCCGGTACTCGTCGACGAGGCCGTGCCGCATGAGGGTCTGGGCGAGGTCGCCGCTGCCGACGACGTTGATGCTGCCGCCGTCGGACGCCTTCAGCTTGCGTACGGCATCGACAATGTCGTCGCCCTCCAGCAGCGTGGAGTTCTGCCACCGGACGGACGTCAGGGTCCGAGAGGCCACGTACTTGTGCATGGTGTTCATCCGATGGGTGAACGGGTTGCCGGGATCGGCGGTCGGCCAGTACGCGGCGAAGATCTCGTACGTCTTGCGGCCGAGCAGCATCGCGTCGCAGTGCTCGTACCAACCGGCGATGGCCGTGCCGAGCTCGTCGTCGGCCACCGGTTTCTGCCAGCCGCCGTGCTCGAAGCCGCTCTCAGCGTCCTCGTCCGGACCTCCGGGCGCCTGCATGACGCCGTCCAGCGTCAGGAATGTGCAAACGGTGATTTCGCGCATGGTGCGCTCCCTTCGTCGAGGGGTGGACCGCGCAACCGCCTGAAACTCATCGGCGGAGCCTTCTGAGGCGCAGCACTCGGGATGTTTCATCGGACCTCAGCGGTCCTCAGCGGTCCTCAGCATCAAGTCGCGTCAGCCGGGGGTGTGGGCCGGATCATCGTCCGCACGGCCGCCGGCTCCGAGGGCGCGGCGCGAGCGGAGGGCCGTGGCCGGGTGGACTCCGAGCACGCCACGGGTGCGCAGCTCGTCGAGGTCGGGGTGACGGACACCGGGGAGGGAGCTGAGAAGGCCGGCGTGGGCGGCGCGGACGCCGTGCTTGTCCTGCGGGCCGGAGCCAAGGGTGCGGCGGGCTGTCACACGGTCATCGTATGGGCGCGGGCATGCGCGCCGGCCGCCTTGGGCGAGCGTGTTGCCCCCCTGCTGCAGCCGGTACGCCTGGCTGAGCGTTTGTCTGTTGAGGGTGTCGTGTCGCTGCCGTGCTCGTCGGACCGGCGGCACCGGCAATGCGTGGCCGCCAGGGCCGCGAAGACCTCGATCAGCCGCTCACCCGTCGCTGGGTCGATGCCCCGCCCGCAGGTTCTCGTGCCGACGAATCTGCCGCCATGGCTCCTGGTTCGCCAGCGGCAGCGCAGCACGGCTCAGGCGCGTGCGGCGACGCCACAGCATGTCGTGGTCCGAGGCCGCGGTCGCTCCTGTATGTGCGGCGGGTGCAAGGCCTAAGGTCTTTGGGCCGCCGGGATCGTCCTTGTCCGGTTGATCGGCCGGTGACCGGCGGCCGCGGCAGGCGCGGGGTTCCCGGAGGCTGTGGGTCGGCCCGTCTGCGGCTGCTCGGCCTCGCCCGCGCGGCCTCGCCCGCGCGGTGTCAGGCCGGGCCGGGGGCGGCGGGCTGGGGGCGGCGGGCTGGGGGCGGGGGGCAGCGGGCGGGGGGCTGGGGGCGGCGGGCAGTCCGGAGACTCGGGCTGCTCCGCGCGGGCCCAGACGCGGGCGCGTGGTCTCCGACTCCCCGTCTCGAACTGGGGCAGCGCATTGGGGGGCGCGGCCGGGTTCACGGTGCCAGGCGATGAATGCGCGGGCGGCGGGCCGGCCGGCGTGGCGGGCCGGGCACGGCTTTCTCCACCCACCGGTCCCCCACGGGTCCGTTCCACTGCATGGCGCTGAACACGGCGACGGCGCGGGCGTGGCCGCTCAGCTGCAGGGCGATCGGCGCGTGGCCGCGCGGAGGCGAGGGCCCGGGTGGTCCAGGCGGGCACAGCGGTGACGAGCGCTTCGTGCGGGGCGCGGTCCAGAAGCGGTTCGGCCACGGTCAGGCTCTGGGCATGCGCCCGTACCGGGTCTGGGGCAGCCCGTACGCGGCGTGCCAGGAGGGCGTCAGGGATCGGCCGTGGAATCTGCGGCCGGGGCGGTCGATGTGTCGTCGACCGTCTGGCTTACCGCGTCGCGGGACGGTGAGGTCGACGCGTTCCTCCAGCCCGTTCCCGGTGTCATTGGCTCGGTAGGCCGATCCCGCAGCGTCCAGAATCGGGGCCAGGCCTCCCTCAGAGTCTCCTGCGAGCTCCGGATGCCCGTCCTCGTCATCGAAATCGTCGACGAATCTCATGCGAAAGGCGGTCCGGGCAGCAGAACGTCCCGACCGGCGAGGTAGCGATAGGGCGTCGGATGGATTTCAGGGCGGCGGTCGGTCGTTCTTGCTCAGTGTGTTGCCCTCGGCGAACTCGGCGCCGCCGTCGGGCTCGTCGGTGTCTTCCGCTTCCTCACCTACGCACCCGGCCTCAACCCGGCCGAGGGCGGGTGAGGCGGACCCGTCTCAACCGGATGCAGTACTGGCCCGGCCTGCTCGACACTGGCCCGGCCTGCTCGACGGGCTTGTCACGAAGACCCCGACTGCTCACGAGCCGCCATGGCGTCACCCCGGCCGAAACCTCGCCGGCCGCTCGAGAGCACGGCTGTCACCAGCCGCCCCACAGCGCGGCAACCGCATGACCGACCAGGACGATGCCCACCACCGCCACCAAGCCCGGGATCTCGAGGATGACGACCATGATGAGCGTGTCCAGCAGGCTGACACCCGCCCTTGCGTCGCCGGGCCGCGCGGGGTCGTAGGTGACCTCGATCGGGTCCGTGCCACTGCCGGCTGTCTGGTACGTGTAGCTCTGGCCGGTGGCCGTCGTGTACGTGTAGCTCTGGCCGGTGGCCGTCGTGTACGTGTACACCCGCCACTTGTTGGTGTGGTGCGAGAACCGGGCCACGACGGTGATGCCGCGCCGTGTCAGCCGCCAGTCCTCCACGTTCGCCCGGACCCCGGCGCAGATCATGAAAACACCCGGCGTACAGCGCGGCCGAACCGCCGAGCAGTGCGGCCACCTGTCCCCCGCCCCCGGCCACGCCCACGGCCGCCACCAGCCCGGCACAGAGCAGGGAGCCCACCGCGGCGAGCGCTCTGCGCCCGGAGGAGAACCACCCTCTGTTCCGGCCGGGCCGCGCGCGCGTCCACCAGCGAGAGACCGTCCACGGGTTCGGCGTCACCGCCTGGCGTCGGCAGCAGCCGACCGACCGTCTGCCCGAAGGCGGCAGCGCCTGCCTCGGAGACCCCCTCCAGGCGGTGGACCACCGGCTCGGCTCCACCCAGCAGTTCGATCTCGACGGCGCGTCCCTCCGCCCGTACCTCCGCCATCGCTTCCACCGGTATGCGCAGCTCCTCGGCGGACCTGCGCAGCACCACGACCTGAGCCTCCAGGCGGAGCACCGTACGCCTCTTTCCTCACAGAATCAGCGCGGCAGCCGTCGTCGCCATCCCCGTGACTCCCCCCTCGACAGGCCCGTCCCCGAAGGGCGGCACATCCTAATCGGGCCGGCCGGCGTCGACCGGACAGCCCGCCGCCGCGGCAGTGGGGCCACCGCTGACGCACTGCGGCGGGTGTGAGAGGGACACCCCGCCCACGCCCCGATGGGACCTTGACGCAACGCACCCGGACGAAGGCAAGGCGAGGCTGTTGACCGCGCCTTCGCGCCGGCCGGCGGCGAGCTCGCGGCACATGGCCACCGCCTGAGAGTGGGCGTTTGACCGCTTCCTGGGTCAGGGCCCCGACCAGCCCCACCCTCAGCGCTTGGCCGAAACGACAACAGGCGCTCGCGGGGGCCGGGCGTGACGCCGATGACGCAGCGTCGTGGGAGACCACGACTCCCTATGCCGGGCCCCCCGGGATGCCTCCCCCTCCCGGGGCCCGTGTGTCCGGGCCGGGGGCAGGGGACGGTGGTGGCCCGTCCGAGGGCTTCGGGGCCGACACCACGGCCACGGCCACGGCCGGGGATCGGACCGGCATCGTGAAATCATCGAAGGATGGCCGAACCGAGCAGCGACGACGGCCGCACCTTCCGGCGCGAGACCGAGCGGGTCGTCAACGAGATCGCCCAAGGACTCCGCGCGTTGGACACCGGTGCGGGCTGGTTCTCCGGCCTCGCCCCGACACGCCAAAAGGAGGTGCTGCAGGAAGTCGCCGGCTATGCGATGCAGGCGCATGTGACACGTGCGGACGGCCGTGCGGGGGTGGCGCGCTCCGGTGTGAGGCCCACGGCCAATCCCTCGGTGATGATCTGCATGGACCCGCCCCGCTACGGGTTCGCGGGCCTTCCCGCCGCCGAACACGTCAAGGCATTCCGGGTCCTCGTCTCCGTGTTCGCCGTTGCCGACGCCCGCCGCCGCGAGACCTACTGCAAAGGCGCCTGCGGACACGCCTGGCACAACCTGCCAGCGGCAACCGAGCAGCCGTAGCATCGGCCATTGCGGCTCTGGCTCGCTGGATACCGGGCAGCTCCTGGCGGTCAGTACCCGGCCAGCTGGTTCCGTTCAGTGCGCTGCCCGGACTCCGGGTCGGCCGCCGGGGGCGTTCGGCTCTGCGGGCCCGGGCCTCCTGCCAACCGGACACGACAGCCGGGACTGCAGGGCCACGACGAGCCGTGCGGGCGCCAGGGGACCGTCTGGCACTTGTCGACGACCTTCTGCTGCCAGGCCCCGGCGCGAGGGACTCAGTTCGTGTGCGGCCGGCCGTCGCGGACCCACGTCACCACGACCAGAGCTGCGGTGACGTACATCAGCACGCTGAACGTGGCTACCGATTCGACGTACTGCTCGTAGCCCTCTGCACGCAGCTGAAGCGCGAGGGAACCAAGCGCGGTCCCCAGCAACCCGGTAGCGGCGGCCATAGCGACGAACGGACCCTTCGTCATGGATGCTTCCTCCAAGGCACGAGACAACTGATCAGAAAACGAGCCTACATGCCACTGCGACGTCACAGCCGGAATCGGTTGCGGAGAGCCCGCCAAACATCAACCTCGGTGTTGCGACTGTCAGTTGCATCCGCACGACACGGTTTCCCGCCCCCGGGCCGTGCACGCATCAGCAGGCACGCAGACGTGCGGCCGCACGCCGACCGTGACCGAGACCGCGCCCGTCTTCCCCGAGATCCGCCATCCGGCCGCCTCGGCGAGCCGTGCGCGCCGCTGGACCGGACCCTCGAGGTCCGCCATCCGGCCGGAAGCGGCGAGGCCGCCGTCCCCCGACGCGCTCCTGTGCCACCGGCGACAACAGGGCGATGCTGCGGTCGTTCGCGGAAGCCGACCGGGCCACTACGGGCCCAGAGCGCCTCGCCGCCAGACTGACCGCGTGCGAGAGCCTCCACCGCCGCGTGCCCGTGGTCCCGGGGGCCGGCCGGCCTGTCCAGGAACCGGCGGCTCAGGAGTGGCGGCGGCGCTACCCTCTCGTCCCCCTTCCCCCGCGTCCTGTCCGGACTGGACGGCACCGGACCCGCCGGTGCCGGGAGCCGGATCAGCGCCCTTGGCGCGGGGGCGAGGCCGCCGACGCCGCCACCCCGCTTCCCCTACGACGTCGCCGTCCTCACGGCACCGCCGGCCCGGCCTGCACCACCACGGCCCCCGCGCACCCCTGCGGCGTCCCCTCCACGACCCCGGCCGGCGAGTCCGATGGACGGCGTCCAGGCATCAGCAGACTTGAGTCTCCAGCGGCTGGAAGGTCCAGGATCTCGCCCATGGACGACGAACACCCCGACCTGCTCACCATCGGCCGGCTCGCGCACCGCACCGGACTTGCGGTGCGTACCCTGCGCTTCTGGTCGGACGCGGGAGCGGTACCGCCCGCGGCCCGCACCGCGAGCGGCTACCGGCTCTACGACGCCGACTCCGTGGCCCGCGTCGAGCTGGTGCGCACCCTGCGGGAGCTGGGCCTCGGACTCGACGACGTGTGCCGCGTCCTGAGCGGCCGCACCACAGTCGCCGAGGTCGCCGACGCGCACGTGGCCGCGCTCGACGCGCAGATCCGCTCGCTCAAGGTGAGCCGGGCCGTCCTGTCCACCGTGGCGAAACGGGGTTCGACCGCTGAGGAGACAGCACTCATGAACCGGCTGGCGCGGCTCTCCGCCGCCGAACGCAACCAGATCATCGACAAGTTCAAGAAGGAGGTGTTCGGCAGTCTCGACGTCGAACCGCGCCTGCGCGGCCGCTTGCACAGCATCAGCATCGAACTGCCCGACGATCCCACACCTGAGCAGGTCGACGCCTGGATCGAACGGGCCGAACTCGTGCAGGACCCCGCCTTTCGCACCCGGCTGCGCACATGGATGGAACTCAACACGCCCGGACCGGGGCAGAGCCGTCCCCCCGGAGCATCCATCTGGTGGGCCAGGCAAACCGTGCAGACCGTCGCGGAGATCAGAAAACGCGGGGTCGCCCCCGAGGAACCGGCAGCGTCCGAAGTGCTGTCCGAACTGTTCGACAACACCGACCACGCCGCCGTGCTGCGCAGCCTGGAAGCCGGCATCAACGCCAGCGCGGAGCGCTACCGCACGCTCGTCGCCCACGCACGCGGGCAGGACACATCACCCGACGCGACCGAGGAACTGGAATGGCTGGCACAGGCCCTGCGCACCGCAGACCAGACCTGACCGGCCGCACTGTGCCTGCGCGCCACCATCGCAGGCATGGCGGAGGAATGCTGCCCGCGTGCGATGCGCGAAAACGCTGTCGGCCCCGCTCCTGCCCCCAGTGCCACCCGGAGCCGGGCCGGACCTCCGCAGCCGGGGGCGCCGCCGACATCGCCGTGGCAGGAGAACTGTTCGAATGGGCCTGGCAAGGAGTCAGGACAGCTGTCCGGCCAGTGGTACGCACGCTCAACTGACCCGTTTCCGCACTCAGGGCAGGAGCCGTGACTCCGTCGTTGTGCTCGTCCCAGAATCACCCTTCGCGGTGGGTCTCCGAGGTACGGCCACCCGCAAACTCCCGGGGGCGCTGTGTCACATCCCTTGATCGGTGACCGTGTGCAACTTGCCCTAGCGGGCGCCCGCGTCGTACTGGTCCCCTCGACTCAGCCGCACGCAGCCCCACGTACCTCCCAGGACGACCAGCGCTGCCAGGCCACCGACTGCACCTCGGTACGAACCGGGGTCCAGGTCCACCGTCGTGTCGTCGTCCTCCAATGGAGCGGCCGCCCCCTTCGGGTCGTACAGCACACGCAGTTCATCGCCCGCCTCAACCGAACCCGAATCGCAGCCGTCCGTCATCTCAGGTGAGATCTCCCGGCCGTCGCCGGTACGGAGCGTGCACTCGTCGGTCTTGCCGTTCTCGACCTCGGCCACGACGGCCTGGGTCCACCGGCCTCGACTCTCCAGGGCCCGTTCACCACCGGCCAATTCGGTGATGATCGACAGCCCGAATGCGGCCAAGACGGCAACGACGAGCGCCAAGACGGCCGGCAGCGGCGTCTTCTTGTGAGTGATGTGACGCAGCAAGAGGGCCGGCACCAGGACGAGCGCTGCGGGGATCAGCAGGGTGGAAGTGAACCAGGCAGGACCACGCAGCAGGGCCGGCAGCGGCACCACCGGCGAGAACCACATCAGTGCCACCGAAGCCACCGCGCACACGCTGGTGAACAGAAACCACAGCAGGCAACGAACAGGGCCCGTACGGGGCAGGGGAGGAACGTTCCTGGTCGGCTGGGACGCTCGGCCGACTCCTGACACGAGCCCCCGCATCCCCCTGTCCCCCGCCATGTACTCCTGGCCTTCTCCATCTACACCAGCCCGTTGACAGACGAGCCTACGGGGCGCGAAAGCAGGTCTGATCGACGAGGCCTCCGTCCGGGCCTGCACCAGAAAGCAGCCAGCCGACGTCGTCGTTCACGAAGTTGCCGGGCGTCTGGAGTAGTGATATCCCGCAAGGCTCGCATCTCGGTTGCACGGCGACCTGAGGTGGCTGAAACATCAACTCATCACACCTGAAACACAGTTGTCGCACATCCTTCTGGTTGGCAGACTCGCCTCGCCGACGGAGACACGCGGACAAGTGTGCGAACACGCACGCGGAAGCATCACGTCGGCGGACGGGGCTTACGTCATCTCACCAGGGGGAACATCCATGAACCTCAGCCTGCCCAGACGCGTCCTGGCCCGGGCCACCACCACCCTCGCGCTGGCGCTGGCCATGGCCACCGGCACCACCGGCCTGCTCTCCGGCGCCGAAGCGCACGCCCTGCCGGTCACCGAGGGCTCCTTCAGCTTCAGCGGCGACGAGGACGACTACATCAGCGGCGGCCAGTCCTACGCCTACGCGGCGGCGTCCCAGGATCGCATGAACGTCTCCGGCAACACCGACAACAGGGTGGTCACCGTCTCCGTCGACGGAGCGAACGGCGACTGGTGGACCCTGAACCTGGCGGCGCCGTCCGGCAAGGCCCTGACGCCCGGGACCTACACGGGAGCCACCCGCTACCCGTTCAACGACGCAACCGAGCCGGGCCTGTCGCTCAGCGGCAACGGCCGCGGCTGCAACCAGCTGACCGGTACCTTCACCATCTCCGCAGTGGAGTTCGGGCCCCAGGGCTACGTGAAGAAGCTCGACGCCACCTTCGTGCAGCACTGCGAGGGAGGCACCCCGGCCGCGCGCGGTGAGGTCCACATCGAGAACCCGGCCCCGCCGGCCGAACTCGGCCTGGGCCTCGACATCGCCCTGGCCGGCACCGCGAGCTCTCTCAACGGCAAGGCGACCTTCCACGGCACGGTGAGCTGCAACAAGCCGGTGCAGGTGACAGTGGCGGGCGACGTCACCCAGGTGAAGAAGCGGGACCTCATCCGCGGTTCCTACTCCACGTCGGTGTCCTGCACCCCGGGCGCCCCGGTCGCCTGGACCGGTACGGCCGTACCCACCGGCTCGGTCCCCTTCCAGAAGGGGGACGTCGAGGTCGAGGGCCGCGCGACGGCGACGGACCCGGACTACGACCAGCCGGTAACGGTCAGCGAGACGGTGGCGGTCCGCCTCACCCGGGTCTGACGCCCATGTCCTGACGCACAGCCACACCGACCCGGCCCGGGCCCCGGTCCTCTCGAGGAGCGG
>NZ_JBHUTX010000087.1:0-16800 GCF_042671245.1 Streptomyces sp. NPDC057099 | reverse complement strand
GTCCGGCAAGATCGCCCCTGACATGCCAGCAGCCAAGTACACTCCCGACGATGCCTCTGACCAGGCCAGATAGCGAAACGCTGCTGGAGTACTAGTACTCCAGCCGTAGATCGTGATCTCGATGGTGAGGGGCGCCGAGGCGACAGTCGGACAGCGTCGACCATCTGGCCGAGACCGCCCACGCTGTCGGCTCCTTCTCCGTCTACCCGAGTTCACCGAGACGGAGGGCATCCCTTATCTCGCTGAGCTTCGCGGTCGTGGCCGGGGTCCGCTCCTGCGCTTGTTCAGCGAGTCGGAGGGCGTCGTCAATCTCGCTTAGCTTCACGGAGGACAGGACGGCCGCCCGCTCTATCAGATCGTCCCGGGACACAGTGGTCAGCCACGTGCACGGGGTGAAGCCTGGACGCGGGAACGCGAGCCGCAGCACGCCTTCGAACGGCAGTCCTTCACCGGCGCCGACCGTCACTTCGATACCCAGACCGCTGATGTCGACGCCCGCCGGAGCGACGACCTGCATCACCCGGATCCCGGACGTGTCGTCTCCCGACAGCAGTACGACCAACCTCCGCTCGTCGAACTGGACCCACCAGACTTCGCCACGTTGCACAAGTCCTCCAGACACATGACGACAGGCAGACGCTGCGCGACCCTGACGCGCTGTGGAGAGGGCGCGGCCACCGTTGATCATCGGTGTGCGAAGACTGAAGATCATGCGGTGGCCGCAGGTCACAGCGTAGACCCTGCCCGCTGGCAGGAGGCGTTCGAGGGCCCGATGGCCCGGATCGCGGGCCGGTTCGCACGGGTCGAACCCCGACGTCGGGTCGGGCGGTTGATGCTCGGGCTGCTGTCGGACCTGCCGCGCAAGAACTGCTGGACCATCGCAGAGTGGGCCGGAGAGAGCCCCCCGGACGACATGCAGCACCTGCTCGGGCGGGCCAAGTGGGACGCCGACCAGGTCCGCGACGACGTGCGGGCCTACGTGGTGGAGCATCTGCGGGACGACCAGGCGGTTCTGGTGGTCGACGAGACCGGCGACGTGAAGAAGTGCACCGACACCGTCGGTGTCCAGCGCCAGTACACCGGCACCGCGGGCAGGATCGAGAACGCGCAGGTCGCCGTCTATCTCGTCGACATCCCGAACACCTACCCACCCGCCGGACCAGTGAGATCCAGCGCATACGCCTGGCCGAAGCCGCCCTGGGCGAGGGCCGCGCCGCCTCTCGACCGACCACTGACTCGGGCCTCGGTCATGCCACGTTGACGCGACGTGGGCGATGAACCAGGGAGGGCCACCGATGCTGTCGGTGATCACGAATGAGACAGGCTGTAAGTCACTCCGGGCCGGCCGAGACTGTCGTCGGCCGGTCGAGGCCGCTGTATAGGCCGCGCATATCGCGCAAGGCCGGTCCAGATCCGGAAGTGGGCGATCCGGATAGTGAACCGATACTTCTGGAATGTGTCTGCCGCGAGCGGTGTACACCCTCGAGCCCCACAGATAGTGACTGTCCGCATTGGATCTAGTGCACTCAGTGACGATCTTTCTAGGGTCAGCGTGTCGCCAACACCGCATCCCTGGAGGATTCGTGGCAAGCTTCCGCACTCGATTGGCCCTGCTCGGTTCCGCCGTGGCCCTCACCGCGGGCGCCCTCGTCCCGGCCCAGCTCGCCGGGGCGCAACCCGCCGCCGCAGCCTCCTACGACTGGGTGGCCCTGGGCGACTCCTACACCGCCGGGGTCATCACGGCCGCCGGCGACACCTTCGAAGTCCCCCGCGACGGCTGCGAACGCACCGACCGGTCCTACCCCCAGGTCATCGACCGCGACCTCGGCTCGCTCATCGAGCTGACCAACGTCAGCTGCGGCGCCGCCACGATCGAGAACGTCACCTACAGAGCGCAGGAGCCTATCGGCCGTCACCTGCCGCCCTTCTCCGAGGACCCGGACTACCCCTTCCCCCATGTGCCTCCTCAGTCCGATGAGGTGAGGTCCGGCACCGACGTGGTCACGGTCGGGGTGGGCGGCAACACCCTCGGGTTCGCCGACATCCTGCGCACCTGCCTGGAACTGGGCGCGGGCAGCGGCGGCGTGGGCACGCCGTGCAAGGACGACCTGGCCGCCGACATCCCCGCCAAGCTGACCAAGGTGGGCAAGGACTACGACAAGATGCTCGCCAAGCTCCACGAGCGGGCCCCGCACGCCAAGATCCTCACCGTCGGCTACCCCACGGTCATTCCCGAGGACACCTCCAAGTGCCGGTACAACGACCTGGAGCAGTTCGGGCCGATCCCCCAGGGCGACCTGGACTGGCTGCGCCAGGACGTCCTGGAACCCCTCAACAGCACCATCGAGAAGTCGACCGGCGCGCAGGACACCGCCACCTTCGTCAACCTCTCCGACTCCTCCCGGAACCACAGCGTCTGCGACTCCGGCAAGTGGATCGAGGGTGTCCTCACCAGCGGCTCCACCGAGGTCGCCCTCGTGCACCCCAACGCCGAGGGCCACAGGAACGCCGCCGACCACGTCACATCGGCGATCTTGAACGCCATCGCCCCGAACTGACCCTCACCCGGGATCCTCACCCCGCACACCTCAACGAGTTGCCTCCGCCCTCCGGCGCGGAGGCAACTCGCGGTTTGGCGGTACGAAGCCGCCGGTCACCAAGTCCCGAGCGCGCAGCGGGCAGCCACCAGGTCGCGATTGCCCGGTTGGCGGGAGGGTCCGGTGCGTGACGAGCCGGCGCCGGTGGCGCGTGGTGCGTTGCGCGCCCTTGGCCAAGTCTATTTTCAAGCCTTCGCGTTGGGAGTTCTGTCATGTCTGCTGCCAGCCCGGTCGTCCTTGAGCCTGCGGGACAGGATGTTGCCGAGGGGTTCTCGACGCCGCCGGCCGATGCCCGGAAGGTCCTCGCAGACGCGCAGTCTGCCCCGATCGGCAAACTCCCGGTCGACGAAGAGTGGATCACCGTTCCCGCGCACGTGGGGGACGTCCGGGTACGCCTCATCAAGCCGCAGGGCGGCCTGCTGCCGATCATCGTGTACATGCATGGCGGAGGCTGGATCCTCGGCAACGCCGAAACCCACGACCGGCTCGTGCGCGAACTCGCCGTCGGAGTTGGCGGCACCATCCACGACTTCATGCTGCTCACCGCGCTCAGCGAGACCCGAGCCACGCGAGCCGCCATCGGCCAGGCCACCGCCTTCCTGCGCACCGGGCTCGGAACCCGATGAGCTGCCACCGTGTCCTTCAAGCGACCGTACGCCTCCGCCTGCGGCGCTTTCCTGGAACCTGACGGTGACTGTGATGACGCCGACCGAGGCTGGCCGGCCGGTGTGCGAGGGTGGGCTCCTCCTGGTAGGAGGAGCCCACTTCGGGGATGTGTGAGGGGCTATTCCGTGCGCAGGCCCGCTGGGCGCATCATCCGCAGCAGCGGCGGGAGGCTGAGGAGCGTGACCACACCGACCACGGCCGCGCCCACGCCGGTCATGGTGAGCACGCTCGCCCAGTCCATGGCCACCGGTGTACGGGTCATCTTCAGCAGCACCGAGCCGAGGGTGATACCCACCGTTGTGGCCAGTACGAGGCCCAGTCCGACCGGGAGGGCCGTCTGCCACAGGACGGACAGGCTGAGTGTGCGGCGCCGGGTGCCGAAGGCGACCAGCGCGGAGAGCAGTTTCCTGCGCTCGCGCAGCTGTTCCAGCTGGGAGACCAGCAGGCTCGCTCCGATCAGTGCCAAGACGAAGGCGGAGCCGACGAACAGGCCAGTGCGGATGGAGGCGTACTGGGCGTCCTCCTGAGTCGCCGACCAGCCGAAGGTTTGTGCCAGGGGGTCGATGCGGGCGGCGACGGTGCGTATGTACTCCCGTGAGTCCGGCACCGAGGAATCCAGACGAAGGTAGACACCCTCCGAGAACAACGCGGGCGTGGCCTCGTGGGGCAGGGCGGCGGGGGTGACCAGCAGACTCGTGTAGTCCTGCAGTGAGTCCTTGCGCGCGTTGACCTCCCGAACGCTCGCCGGAACGGTCCAGGGCACCTCGAGGCCGCGTTCGTCGCCGTCGTAGGACGGGTCGATGTAGAGCTGCCGACCGGGCTTCACCAGGGCGATCTCGGATGCGTTGCTCGGATCCTCGTAGCCGCTCCGCGTCCGCGTGATGAACACGTCACCGTCCTTGCAGGAGGGCAATGTGGCGAGTTCGCGCAGGGCGGCGCAGTTGCCCACGGTCAGGCCGTTGCTGTTTTCCGGGTCGCGACGTGAGTCCCCGTACTCGGAACTGGCCAGGGCCACCGCGGCCCGGACACCCTTGGTGCCGGTGAATTCGCGCTCGATGCCGGACAGCGGCTTGGGGTCGCTGAAGGCGACCTGCATCTGGACCCGGTCGGGGTCCTGGCCGGTGTTCTCGGTGTACTGGCTCTGCGTTCCCGTGAAGAGCATCTGCAGCGCGATGGCCCCGGCCACCGCAACGGCGATGCCATTGACCATGCGGGCGGCGGTGCCGCTGCTCAGCTGCAGTCGTCGCACGGCCAGCTGCCAGGACAGTGGGCCCTGGCCGAGCCGGACGACGACCGACTCCACGACCCAGGGCAGCAGGGCGGTGATGCCGATCAGCAGCATCAGGACGCCGCCGATGACGAGGTACTGGTTGAAGTCTCCGTCCTTGCGGCCTTGGCCGATCATCGGGTAGAGCATCCCGAGGCCGGCCAGTGTCGGCAGCAGCCGCCACCACAGCCGGCGGCGGCTCTGCTTGGCCGCGCGCACGACGCCGAGGGGTTCGACGACCACGCCGCGCATCGCGAGCAGCGTGACCAGCACCGCGGCGACCGGCACCGCCACCGCGACCAGTGCGGCCAGCGCGGGAGTGGGGTTGAGGTAGCTGGGCCAGACGCTCACGCCCAGCAACTCGCCGCTGCCCAGCTTCTGACGGCCGAGCAAGAAGAAGCCGGTGCCCACGACCAGGCCGAGGAGGGCTCCGGCCAGGGCCTCGCCCGCCGCGGTCCGCCGGGTCATCCCCCGGTCGGAGCCGACCAGGCGCAGCGCGGCGAGGCGGCGGTCGCGGCGTTCGCCGCCGAAGCGGACGGCGGCGGCGATGAACACGGCGACCGGGGTCAGCAGCACCACGAACACGACCAGGACCATGAGCAGCAGCACCGGGTCGGTCTTCCCGGGCTTCGCGTCCGGTTTGCCGAACTCGGCCAGCCGTGTCGCCGGCGAGGAGTCCGTGAGCTTCAACCCCGAGGCGCCCGCGTAGTAAGCCAGTTCGTGCGAGCCGATCAGCCCGCTCTCACCGATCGTGCCGGTGATCTTGTACGGCAGGCGCTCCCGCAGCAGTTTCGCGTCGCCCGAGTCCAGCAGGTCCTTGAGCGCGGGGGAAACCACCATCTCGCCCTTGCCCGGGAAGCGGTCGACTCCCGGGGGCAGCGGCGCCCGCCTGCCCTCGGGTTCGACGAACCGGCCCCTGATGTCGTCGTCGTGCCAGGTGCTGTCGGCGTCGGCGATCAGGAGCGTGTTGTCGGCCTTGGGCGGGACCGTCAGGGCGTACGTGTTGGCGTAGCGGGCGTCCTCCACCTTGCTGCGGGAGGCGAACACGTTGGGCATCGCGGTGCACAACAGGAGCAGGGCGACGCCGAGGCCGACGCCGACCGCTGTCAGCGTCGTTCGGACCCAGCCCTCGCGGCCGCCGGTGACGGCGAACCGGGCTCCCATGGCCAGGTCTCTGAACCACTGGCGCGGACTCATATGGCGCGCTCCATGTCCCGGGACTTGCCGTCGCGTACGACGATTTCGCGGTCGGAGTAGGCGGCCACCCGTGTCTCGTGGGTGACGAGGACGACGGCGGCGTTGGTGGATCGGGCCGCGTCGGTGAGCAGTTCCATCACGCGCTCGCCGTTGTGGGAGTCGAGTGCGCCGGTGGGTTCGTCGGCGAACAGCACCCGGGGGCCGGTGACCAGCGCGCGGGCCACGGCGACGCGCTGGCCTTGGCCGCCGGAGACCTCGCCGGGCCGCTTGCCCTCCAGGTCGTCGACCTCCAGGCGTGCCATCCAGCCGAGCGCCGCCCGCTCGGCTTCCTTGCGGGAGGTGCCGTTCAGCCTGAGCGGCAGGGCGACGTTCTCCACGCAGGTCAGTTCCGGCACGAGCTGCCCGAACTGGAACACGAACCCGAACTCGGAGCGGCGCAACGCGCTGCGCTGGGCGTCGCTCATCGTCGTCACCTCGCGCCCGTTGTAGGTGATCGACCCGGAGTCGGGCGGCAGGATGCCCGCGAGGCAGTGGAGCAGCGTCGACTTGCCGGAGCCGGAGGGGCCCATGACGGCGACGACCTCGCCGGGGTGGATGGAGAACTCGGCGCCGTCGAGGGCGTGGGTGTGCCCGTAGGTCTTGCGCAGGTCCTGCCCGGTGAGCAGGGAACCAGAGGGAGAGTGGGTCATCGGGCTACGGCCTCACGGAGTTTGTCGAGTCTGGCGGCGGTCAGCTCCAGCCAGCGCAGGTCGGCTTCGAGGTGGAAGAGGGCGTGGTCGCAGATCAGCTGGTCCGCGAGATCGCCCTTGCGCTTGCGGTCGGTCAGGATGCGCATGCTGCGCAGGTGCTCGGAGCGTTGGGTGTACAGGATGTCGGCGGCATCGCGGTGAGTGAGCAGGGCGAGGACGACCTTGGTG
Source organism: Streptomyces sp. NPDC057099 (assembly GCF_042671245.1). NCBI lineage: Bacteria > Bacillati > Actinomycetota > Actinomycetes > Kitasatosporales > Streptomycetaceae > Streptomyces > Streptomyces sp. NPDC057099. Next base: position 10,156 of record NZ_JBHUTX010000087.1, on the reverse strand, counting down.
TAGAGGGCCGACTGGAGATACTCTTCCGGCTTCTGCGGGGTCGCGAGCCACTGCTCTACGTCGGTGACGCCGGCGTCGGTGATCGCGTAGCGCTTGCGCTCCGGGCCGCCGCTGGCCTCGATCCCGTCGACCTCGACGAGGCCGTTCTTCAACAGCCGGGACATCGTCGAGTAGACCTGGCCGTAGTGAAGCGGCCGGTCGTGACCGAACTTCTCGTCGAAGGCCCGCTTCAGGTCATAGCCGTGCCGTGGGCCGGACTCCAGGAGCCCTAAGAGAGTGTGACCGATGGACATGACTCGCACTCTACACACCGTGTATACGCGGCGCGTATACACCGAGTGTTTAGCTCATCGTGACGTGTACGACAGTGCAGGTGAGGGGCCGGGAATTCCGATCATCACGGTTCGGCAACGGGCATCCGAGAGCTGGCCCAGCGCTGTGCGGCCGCCCTGTCAGCGTGTCGGGAGGCGGGCTGTGTCGTTGTGGGGATGCGACCGGGTCGGTCCCAAGTCCGGGGTCTCGTCCCGGGGATGGAGGAGCCGTATGGGCGTGGAGATGCGGGGGACGGGCGGCGCGTGTGCGCGGGCCGCGGTGATGGGTGCGGTGGCCGGTGTGGCGTTGCTTCCGGCTGGTGCCGCTCACGCGAACGTTGGCGGGATCGGGAACGCGGTGTTGGGCAACTCGTGCGTCCGTCAGGGCAGTGCGGGTGCGGTGGGCTCCACGGTGGCCGGAAGCGGAGTGGGCAGTGGCAATCAGTCGGGTCTGCCGTTGAGCCTGCCGCGCAACCAGTGCGGCAACAGCGGCATCGTCTGCACCGCCCTGTTCATGTCCAGCGTGTGAAGGAGGCCGGCGAGCGGCGCGTTGCCGACGGGATGACGGTGGGCAAAGAGGCGGTGGACGTGATGGCGGAGAACGCGGCGGTGACAGAGCTGCTGGCGCTGAGCGGGCGGGCGCTGCCCCTGCTGAGGCAGTGGATGTCCGACGATCCGGACTGTGGTGTGGCGCGGGCGCTGCTCACGCTGGTGACCAGTGACCGCCTCGACGACGCCAGGCTGAAGGAACAACTGGTGGTCGCCCACCGGGACGCGCAGGCTGCCGGCGAGCGGCAGGCGAGTGTGGTGTACGGGGTGTTCCTCCATACGCATCGGCAGTACCGGCTGGCGGCCGACCACCTGGTGGCACACTTCGCCCGGTGGCCCGCCGATGAGCTCGCCGGGCTCATGCTGGGCGCGTTCTTCTCCTCGGGAGACCCCGCGTACAGGGCACGCGGCGATGCCCTGGTGGAGCGAAGGCCGAGCTGGCCGGGCCGGACAGCTGGACGTGGACGAGCTGGCTCGCCACGGTCCGGGCGGAGCAGGGCCGGGTACAAGAGGCACAGGGACTGGCCGAGCGTGCGCTGGCTCTCTACCCCCGCTCCGGTGTGGCCGCGCACGCGTTGGCGCACGCCGAGCACGAGCTGGGCACCGGCCGCTCGGCCGTCGACTTCCTGGACCGGTGGCTTGCGGCCGACCCGCAGGCGCTGCAGTTGCGGCACCTGAAGTGGCATGCCGCGTTGCAGTCGATCGCCTGTGGTGACTTCCCGGAAGCGCGCCGACGCGCGGATGCGGCACTGGCACGTTCGGACGTCGGCATGCGGGCGGCGACGAACTGGCGTCTGCTGCTGGCCGGTCAGGCACCGGCCGGCCGCAGCGACCTTGAGCACGTGCGGCAGCTGCTCGCCGCACCGGCCGGGACGGCCGAGATCTTCCACACCTTCAACCTCGCCCTGGCCTTGGCGGTGGAGGCCGCGACCGACGACTTTCATGCCCTGGCCCGCCGTGCCGCCGCCGACGAACGCCCCGACCACCGCGATGTACTGGCCCCCGTGGTCCAGGCGTTGGCGGAGGTTGCCGCGGGGCGGTCCCGCGCGGCCGTGGACCTGCTCAGCGGCCTGGGCGAGAAGGCGGAACGGATCGGCGGGGTACGGGTGGAACACGAGATCATCCAGGACACCCTCGCCCGTGCCCTCATCGACACCGGCGACCACGCCCGCGCGGCCGCGCTCCTCCACCACCGCACCACCACCCGCCACCACCACGCCTACGAGGCCCTCATCCTCACCGCAGGCACCCCGACTGTCGCGGCCGGACCCCACTGAACGCTCGCGGACCAGGTGACCGAACTCGGCGCGGTGTGCCGTCAGCCAGGACGAGGACCGGTCAAGGCCTGTGGATCGGTGCAGTTATCGCCTGGTGCTCCGGTGCCATCGAATCTCGCCTTCGTGCCATTCGTCGGTGGGCGTGAGCCCGGCGGCGGCGGCGACGGCGGCGGATGCCTGGTGTTCGGGGTGGATGTGGGCGATGACGGTCCGCACCGGCAGCCGGCTGAGCCAGCCGACGAGTTCTCGGGCTGCTTCGGTGGCGATGCCTCTTCCTTGCCATGGAGTTCCCATCATCCAGGCGATCTCGGCGAGGGGGCCATCGCCGGAGGAGCTGATCGTCGCCTGGACCGTGCCCGTCAGGCATGCCTCATCACGGAGTCGGATCACCCAGTTCAGCCAGGTGACGGCCGGATCGGGAGAGCCTGCGGTCAGGCGCTGGTAGCGCGAGCGCAGAGCTTGCGGGGTGTGCGGGGTGCCGCCGATGAAGGCGTACAGAGCAGGATCCGACAGCACCGCGGCCATCTCCTCGGCGTGCTCGACCTGAAGCGGAACCAGGTCCAGTCGCCCGGTGCTGATGGTCCGGGCCGCGAAGGTGCTCACGCTGCAACCGCCTCTACTCGGTGACTTCAATCGATCACTAGGGAACGTACGCCCTTGGTACTGAGCATTGTTCAGGGCAGGGTGCTCGCTCCTCCTTCCAGCCACACCCTCAGGTGGGACGGGTGCTCGGCGTCCATGTGCACGGTGTTCACGGCTGTGGCGGTACGGCGGGCGGTGGCTTCCGGTTCGCCGGTGTTGGTGTTGACGTCGAAGCGGGGGAAGTTGCTGGAAGAGATGTCGAGCCGGATGCGGTGGCCTGCGGCGAAGCGGTTCGCCGTGTCGGGGGCGGTGACCTCGATCTCGTAGATCTCGCCCGGGACGAGCAACTCCGGTTGCTCGTAGGAGCGGTGGAAGCGGCAGCGGACGATGCCGTCGGTGAGGTTCATGGCGAAGCCGTGCGGATAGTCCGCGTTGGGCGGGTGGACGTCGATCAGCTTGACGGTGAAGTCGGTGTCCGGGGCCGTGGTGGAGATGTGGAGCCTTGCCGACACCGGGCCCGCCAGCACCACGTCCCGTTCGAGTGGCGGGGTGCTCAGGCTGATCACGTCCGGTCGGGAGTCCAGCGGCAGGTAGGGCTCGCGGGCCCCGTACACGCGGGCGTCCGGGGCGTTCTGGTCGTAGGCCCCGCCCGTCATCACCGGCTCGCCCGAGGTGACCTGACCTCCCATGGTGGGCACCGGGTGGCGCGGGTCGAAGTCATAGGTCACCGACGCGGCAGCCACCGTGGGCGGGGCGGTCGTGAGGGCACCGCCGGTGGTGAAGTACAGGGCGACGAGAGCCGTCGACGCCGGTGGCCACTGGGTGTCGGCGTGCCATGCGCCGCCGTGCCGCATCCGCCCGGCCGCGTCCCTGCGGCCGTCGCCGCCGCCCATCAGGAAGTACTGGACGGCGGGGAGGCCCGCCCCCTCCGGGTGTCCCTCGTCCTCACGGCCCAGCGCCCGGTCGAACCAGCGGCGGCGGAACTCCAGGTACGACGGGGCGAGGTTGCCGTCCAGTGTCGCCCGCGGACCGAAGTCCACGTCTCCGGCGTACGTCTCGCAGCGGTGCCCGTGTGTCCATGGGCCCATGACCAGGTAGGAGGGTGCCGACTTCAGCTCCCGCAGGGCGGTGAAGTTCTCGATGGTGGAGCGGACGTAGGGGTCGTACCAACTGCCCATGTGCATGCTCGGCGCGTCCGGGAAGCGCTCGTAGAAGCCTCGCCCGTAGAGAGCCGGCGTGCGGTAGTAGTCGCCGAAGGAGTCCTGCCGCCACTGCTCCAGCAGGAAGTCCTCGTACGCCGACAGGTGGCGCAGCGGTGTGCAGCCCGGCCGCCAGGGCATCGCGCCGAACCAGCCCGTCACGTCCACCCGCAGCAGCGCCTCCGCCAGCACCGGATCCGCCGCCGCCTCCGGGCTCTGCACCGCGTGCCGCAGGGCCCAGGTCACCTGCTTCAGCTCGAAGGCACCACCCATCCGCATCCCCGCGTCGTACGCGGAGGAGAAACCGCCCGAGTCCTGGAACATGGCGGCCAGCCCCGTCGCCCCTTCGGCGGCCGCGGCCGCCTGAACGTGAGCGGAGTAGGACACCCCCGTCATCACGACCCTGCCGTCACACCACGGCTGGTCCCTGAGCCAGGCGATGGTGTCCACCCCGTCCGGGCCCTCTGAGAGGTACTTCACGAACGTTCCCTCGGAGTCGCCGCGGCCCCGGCAGTCCTGCCGTACGACGTGGTAGCCGGCTCCAGTGAAGTGCCGGGCGATGTCCTCGGGCCGCGGGACCGGGGCGTCGCCACGGTCCTGGTCCGAGCCGCGCCGCGCGCGCCGTCCGTACGGGGTGCGCTCGAGGAGCACGGGAAGCACCGGCAGCGCGATCGCCTCCGGCTCGGGTGAGTCGGAGTACAGGTCGGCGGCGAGACGGGTGCCGTCCCGCATGGGGACGCGCAGCGTGCGGCGCCACAGGGCACCGCCCTGTAGGGGTTCGGGCCGGCAGGTGCGGGAGGTGTCGTACGAGGTCACTCCCGTGACGCTAGGCACTCGCCCACGTCATGGCGATCACTTGACGTCATCAGGTCAACTGTTCCGCAGGACGGTGACGGGACCGGACACGAGACCTACTGTGCAGCCCAACCCAGGAACACCCCGAGTTCCCCTCGCGGCGGATCGTGGCCGGCTCCGGGTTCCCTTTCGCACTGCCGCGGCGCTTGACGCGCCATGTCCTCGTCTCCCCGTCATCGCCCACACAGGAGGCCGCCATGAGCACACCTGACAGCCGCACCGAGGTGGTGCGGGCCACCGAGCCCGGTGAGGGGGGCCGCGGCTCGCGGTTCCTCGACCTGGTCGAGCGCGCGGGCAACGCGCTGCCGCATCCGTTCTGGCTGTTCTGGATCCTTGCCGGGGTCGTCGCCGTCGTCAGCTGGGTACTGAACGTCTCCGGTCTGCGGGTCGAGGACCCCTCCTCGGGCGACCTGGTCGGAGTACGCAGCGCTCTGTCGGCGGACGCCGTACGGGACCTGGTCACCGGCGCCGAGGAGTCCTTCGTGACCTTCGGCCCGCTCGGCATCGTGCTGATGGTGATGCTCGGAGTGGCGGTCGCCGAGCGTTCGGGACTCTTCGAGGCGCTGGCCCGCCGCATGCTGTCGGGCCTGTCCCCCCGTACGGTCGTCCTGGGTGTGGCCCTGGGTGGTGTGCTGGGGAAGTTCCTGTCCGACTCCGCGTACGTGGTCCTGATCCCGCTCGGGGCGGTGGCCTTCCGCGCCGTGGGCCGCTCCCCCATGCTCGGCATGATCGTCGCGTTCGTCTCCGTCAACGCGGCGGGCGACGCCAACCCGCTGATCGCCCCCGGTGACGCGCTGTTCGCCTCCGTGGCCACCGAGGCCGCGCAGCTCGTCGACAAGGACGTGGTGGTCCGCGCGACGGACAACATGTATTTCACCACCGTCTCGGCGTTCGTACTGGCCGGCACCATCGCCCTCGTCGTGGACAAGATCCTCGCCAGGCGCGAGCACCACCTGGTCCCCGACGCGGACCTGGAGGCCGCCGCGGCACGGCAGACGATGGTCGCCGAGGTCGATGACGCCACCGAGCTGCGGGCCCTGAAGCTGACCGGGCTGGCCGTGCTCGGCTACGCCACGCTGATCGTGCTCGCGATGCTGCCCGCCTCGTCACCGCTGCGCGGCGACGGGGGCGCGATCGTGGAGTCCACCTTCATGAACGCCATCGCCGTCTTCCTCACCGTGCTCTTCCTGCTCGTCGGCGCCGTGTACGGGCGGCTCACCGGGCGGATCAGAGGGAGCCGCGCGATACCCGAGTTCATGGCGGACGGCGTGCGCTCCATCGCACCGCTGCTGGTGCTCTTCTTCGCCGTGTCCCAGTTCCTCGCCCTGTTCAAGTGGACCAACATCGCCACGGTCGTCGCGGTCGAGGGCGCGGACTTCCTCAGAGGGGCGGGCGCGCCCACGCTGGTGCTGTTCGCCCTGCTGATCGTCGCGGTGGCGCTGATGAATCTCCTCATCACGTCCGGCTCCGCTCTGTGGACCCTGGTCGCCCCGGCCCTGGTGCCGATGCTCATGCTGCTCGGCACCAGCCCGGCCACCACCATGGCGCTCTACCGCATCGCCGACTCCTGCACGAACTCCATCACCCCGATGAGCACCTCGTTCATGCTCTGTGTCGGCTACCTCCAGACCCTCCGCCGCGACGCCGGCATCGGCACCCTGATCTCCTTCACCCTGCCCGTTGCCATGATCATGCTGGTGGTCTGGGTGCTGCTGTTCTTCGCCTGGTACCTGCTGGGCGTCCCGCTCGGCCCGGGCGCGCCCGTACGGTGAGCTCCGACCGTACGCTGACGCCGTGAGCATCATTCTCGACCTCGGAGGCCTCGGCCCCGCGGATGTCGCGGCCGGGCCTTCCGCGCTGTCGGAACTGATGGCGAGCCTGCACGTGCTCGCCGAACCCGAGCACCATCCGGAGGCCGCCGGCTGGACCGCTCGTGCCGCCGCGGCGGGAGACGAGCTGCGCGACGAGTTGTCGGTGTTCGCTCCGCTGTGGGCGCGCTTCCGCTGCCGCCTGTTCTTTCCCCGTACGGTGCCGCTCGCGGCGAGCCTGGACGAGGAACTCGCGGCGATCGCGGCGCTGCCCGTGGAGGACTTCCTCGAACTGGTGGCACCCGGGATTCTCGGCTCCGCCGGGCTGCGTGTGCCGACGGCTCGCGAGCTGCGGGCCGGCACCGCCTCCGCCGAGGACTACGCACGCCGTTGTCTGCGTCGCTCCTATGCCCGCGGTGAGCTGGCGCGCCAGCTGGTGGCGGCACCGCTTCAGCTGCGGGACCGGCTGCTGGCGGTGCTGCGGGCCGCCGACACCGCGTTCTTCGCCGACGACTGGCGCGCTCTGCGGCCACCCCTGGAGGACCACGCCCGGGAGGTACGGCGCCGACTGGCGGTCCGCTCGCCCGCGGATGTGCTCACCGAGTTGCTACCGACCGCGGCACGGGTCGGGCCAGGGGAAAGGGTACGGCTGGACAAACTGCAGATCGACGAGGTGAGGGTGGCCCCGCGGCCCCTCGTCCTCGTCCCGTCCGCCCGGGTGTGGCCGCATCTGACGGTCAAGAGGGAGCATCCGTCGTGCGTGGTGGTGCAGTACGCGGCGCGCGGCACCACCCCGGCCGGGGAGCTGACCCTGCGGGATCTGCACGACCGGCTGATGGCGCTGACATCGCCTGCCCGGATGGAACTGTGCCGGCATCTGCTGGGCGAGCCCATCACCACCTCGGAGCTCGCCACCCGGCTCGGCTCCAGCGAACCGCAGGTCTCCCGCGCCCTGCGGACCTTGCGCGACGCAGGCCTCGTGCGCTCCACCCGGGACGGCAAGCTGGTGCGGCACCGGCTCGCCACGGACGTCGTGCAGCGACTGGGCCACGATGTCCTCGCGACCGTGGCGCGGTGAAACGACGAGGGAAGCTCGGACTGGTCCAGGTCGGATCGGCGGACAGCGTCGATGTCACTGGTCCTGGATACGCCGGAAGGGGCGGTCGGCTTCCAGTTCGAACGCGATCTCCAGCAGCTTCCGTTCACCGCCGGGGCGGGCGGAGAACATGACGCCGATGGGCAGTCCGTCCGTTGTCCCGCTCGCGGCGGGCACCGAGATCGACGGAGTGCCGACGACGTTGTCGAGCGGTGTGAACGCCACGTACGCGAGGATCCGCTCGATCAGCTCCGCGTAGGGAACGGTCGGGCTGAGGTGGCCGATCGGTGGCGCGGTGTGCGCGAGCACGGGCGACAGCACGAGGTCGAGTGGACGGAAGGCCGCCGCGTGCGCCTCCTTCGCACGCTTCAGCCGTCGCAGCACGCCAGGAGTCCGCCGCCAGTTCCGCAGATACTCCTCGCGCAGCCCCCGGCTGAGGCCGTCCATGCGGTGCCGGTCGAAGTCCGCGCCGAGGGTCCGGCCTGTGGCACCGAGGAGGAAGGACAGCATTCCCCAGTACGTCACAAAGTCGTCGGTGAAGTTCGGGTCCATGTCCAGCTCCACCGGCTCCACGGTGTGTCCGAGCCGTTCGAGCGTGGCCACGGTCTCCGTGACCGCCGCCCGGGTGGCGGCGTCGGAGTGAACGCCGTTCGGCGAGTCCAGCAGGAACCCGATGCGCAACCGTCGCTCCGAAGGGCCTTCGACCAGGCCGAGGGGCGGCAGCGCGGAACTCTGCCGGTGCGTCTCGGCAGCGGCGAGGAACGCGGCGGTGTCCCGCACGGAACGGCTCACGATGCCGTCGGAGACGATGTCGATCGGCAGCCGGCGGCCCAGGTCACTTCCCACGACACGGCCACGCGTCGGCTTGAGGCCGACGAGTCCGCAGCAGGCCGCGGGAATCCGGATCGAGCCACCACCGTCGTTGGCATGCGCGATCGGCACGGCACCAGCGGCGACCAGCGCCGCGCTGCCGCCCGACGAACCGCCCGCCGAGTGGCCCGTGTTCCATGGGTTGCGCACCGGCTCCGCGCCGTCGTACTCGGTGCTCGGACTGAACCCGAACTCGGGCAGCCGGGTCTTGCCCAGCACCGTGACGCCGCTGCTCAGAAGCTGCCGGGTGAACGGTGCGTGCCGCCGCGCCGCCCTCGGCCGGAAGGCGGCGCTGCCGTGGCCCGTGGGCAGCCCCTGGTAGTCGGTGTTGTCCTTGACGAAGGTCGGCACCCCGGCGAAGGCACCGCCCGTCGCGGCGGCGGGTGCCGGGCTGTCGACGTGCACCTGGACCGCGCCCAGCCGCGCGTCGATCGCCCGCACCCGCTCCCCGGCGGCCCGGGCGGCCTCGGCCGGGGAGACATCGCCCCGCCGGATCGCCGCGGCGAGACCGACGGCGTCGTGCTCTCCCAGGGCGTCGTCCCGGAAAGCGTGCACGATGGTCCGTTCGTCGAAAGTCGTCACCGCTGCATCAGCCCCTGCCGTGTGAATGGTCGGCCGCCATCATTCCTTACCGCCAAGTAACATGCGAGGAGTTCGCCGGACCGTTCGCGTTTCGGGCGACCTGTTCCAGTACGCGGGTGAGCTGCGCGGGCAGACCCTCCTCGAGCACGTCGTGGAGCCAATCGATCGGAAATCTGCGGTCGCAGAAGCCTGATTGCGGCTTCAGGAAGACGTGCAGTCGCAGATGTGACTTGGGCTGAGATGGCCGCGATCGGCGGTCGGTGAGGGGTGGCCCTGGGCGCAGCGTCTCAGCGGGACATCCAGCGGTCCATCTCCCGCGCCCGGGTGTCCAACGCGGTGAGGTCGGCGGCTGACGCGGTCCGAGGATCGCTGGGAACCTGCACGTCGGGCGGTATCTCCACCTCGATTCCGGCGCGCCGCGCGAGCGCGACCGCCGTCGCCACGAACCCCTCGGAGAGCGTGAGGATCACGGAGTGTCCCGTCCGGCAGTGCCAGGCGACCAAGCCGCGTGCGAACTCCGCGTACACGGCCGGATCGACCTCGAGTGTGTCCGGGTCGCCCCAGTGCTTGTGACCGATTCCCGAGGGCAGCTTGAGCTCCGCCTCGAAGACCTCGACCTGCCGTACGAAGAGGCGACCGGCACCGTTCGAGGGGTTCCACAGCGTTTCGTCACCGATGTCGAAGTACATGCTCATCGTCGCTCCCCCTGCCCAGCCGCCCCGGCACAGGGTAGAAGATCAGGCGGGCAGTGGGCACCTGGGTAAACGGTGCCAAGCCGGGCTGCACATGACGGCTCCGCACGGATGTGGTGGAGCCCACGGATGTGTGCGGACGATGACGACGCCGGCCTCGCGCGAGGTCATACAGGTCTTGTCGTCTTCCGGTGCGTTGGTGACAAGCGCGTCCAGGTCCTCGGGCCCGCAGATCTTCACCATGCCGGTTCTCGGAAGCTTGCTCTGGTCGGCCAGGAGAGCCGCCAGGTCGTGCTGGTGCCAGTGCCTGCCCGCGCGGCCGGTGGGTTCATGGC
>NZ_JBHUTX010000086.1:0-17725 GCF_042671245.1 Streptomyces sp. NPDC057099 | reverse complement strand
TGCGCCTGCCCGCCCAGATTGCCCTCGGTGCCGACCTCGCGGGCGACCCGGGTGACCTCGCCCGCGAACGCCGACAGCTGGTCGACCATCGTGTTCACCGTCAGCTTCAGCTGCAGGATCTCGCCCCGGGCGTCCACCGTGATCTTCTGGCTCAGATCGCCGGTGGCGACCGCCGTGGTCACCTGGGCGATGTTGCGCACCTGCGAGGTGAGGTTGGACGCCATGAAGTTGACGTTGTCCGTGAGGTCCTTCCACACCCCGGACACGCCCGGCACCTGGGCGCGGCCGCCCAGCTGTCCCTCGGTGCCGACCTCGCGGGAGACCCGGGTGACCTCGTCGGCGAACGCCCGCAGCTGGTCGACCATGGTGTTCACCGTCAGTTTCAGCTCCAGCAGCTCGCCGGTCGCCTCCACCGTGACCTGCCGGGTCAGATCACCGCGCGCGACCGCCGTGGTCACCACCGCGATGTCACGCACCTGCGCGGTCAGCCGGGACGCCATCGTGTTGACGGCCTCGGTCACGTAGCGCCAGTCGCCGGACAGCCCCTGCACCGTGGCACGCCCGCCGAGGCGGCCCTCGGTACCGACCTCCCGGGAGACCCGGGTGAGCTCGCCGGTGAACAGCGACAGCTGCTCCACCATGCGGTTCACGCCGCGCCCCAGGCGTCGCAGATCACCGCGCAGCTGGCGCCTGCCGTCGTGCAGCTCGGCGCGTTGCGTCAGATCACCGTCGGCGACCGCGTCCAGGACACGTGTGGCATTCACGATCGGGACGGCCAAGGCTTCCAGCAGCGCGTTGGCCGCGTCCACGCCCGTCGCCCACCCGCCCGACCCTGGACTCGCCGCCAGCCGCTCGTCCAGCCGCCCCTGCCGGAGTACCTCGCGGCGCACGCGCTCCAGCTCCGACGCCAGGTGCGCGTTCCGCGTGGTGATCTGGTCGAACACTCCCGCCAGCTCCGCGACAATTCCTTCGGGCACGTTACCCATACGTACAGTGAAATCGCCGTCACAAAGAGAACTCATGGCCGCCAGCAGCGGACGCAACTCGGCCACCTGCACCCACTCACCCCCCGGGCCGGGTGCAGGCCGAGTCGTGGCCGCGGAACCGGGTCCACCGGGCTCCCGCTCCCCGGATTCCGGCTCAGAAGAAACGAGTTCAGAGCGAGCGACAGAATCCATGACAACACACTTCTCTTGGCGCAAAATATGACCACTCACCATTTAGGCTACATTCGTCCTGTACTCGTCCGCAGTGAGCTGGGCAGGGGTTGCCGTGAGGCCACAAGCGGGGTCGCAGACACGACGGTCCTTCGGTCCGCGTTCAACAACACCAGCACGGATGCATGTACCCGCCAACGAACTCGCGGCCGCTGCGGCACGCAAGTTCGTGCGCGCCGTGCTCACCGAACGGACCGCGCCCCACTCCCCCGAGGCACCGGCGATCAGCGACGGGTCCGTCGACGATGCCGTGCTCCTCGCCAGCGAACTGGTCACCAGCGCTGCCGCACACGCGGGGCCCGGCCTCGAAGTGGCCTGCCATCTCCAGGTCGGACCCGGACCGCACGCGCTCGGCCCCTGGGCCAGGACCGCGCAGGCCCGCGCCGGGGCCGGGTGGGTGGGTGTCGTGGTCGAGGTGCTGGAACACGGCCCCGCGGGCCGTCCCGGCGGCAGCACAAGCCCGCACAGCCCCGTGCACGGTTACCGTCGGCAACTCATGCACTCGCTGGCGGAATCCTGGGGCGTGACCTGCCGGCGCACCGGAAAGGCCACCTGGGTCCGCCTGGAATGCGCGACGGCGCGCCCGCTCGCCGCCACCGAGCACCCCGTCGCCGGCCTCCCGGCCGAGGTCACCCGCCGCCCTCCGCCACCCCCCGAGCCCGCCCTGCCGCGTGGACATCCCGGCCACCGAGCCCAGTGGGCCGAACGCGAAGGGCAGTGGTTCCTCGCCGAGGCCGGAGAACTCCTCGCCGGACAGCTGGACGAGGACATGGTCGCCGCCCTCGCCGGACAGCTCCTGGTCCCCCGACTCGCCGACTGGTGCGCCATATGGCTCACCACCGACCACGCCGGCCTACGGCTCTCCCGTGTCTGGCACACCGACGAACAGCACATCCGCACCCTCCGCCGGTCCCTGGAGAAAGACCCCCCGAGCGCCGCGCTCAGCACGACCGGCCTCCCCTGGCCCTGGCCCGAAGGCGAGAAGACCCCCAACACCGGCGGCTCCGCGCTGGCCTTCCCCCTCGTCGCCGGCGGCCGGTACCACGGCACACTCCTCATCGGCCAGGCAGGACAACCCGAACTCACCGACACCGTCGTACGACTGGTCGAAGACGTCGCCCGCCGTACGGCCCAGGCGGTGGTCACGGCCCGCCACTACACCCGCCAGGCGACCATCAGCCGTACGCTCCAGCGCCGCCAGCTCCCCACCTCGCTCGCCGCCATCCCCGGCATCGACACGGCGCTCGTCTACGAGCCCTGGGCGGAAGGCCAGACCGTCGGCGGCGACTTCTACGACCTGTTCCCCATGGGCCGGCACCGGTGGTGCTTCCTGCTCGGCGATGTCTCCGGCCACGACATGGAAGCCATGTCCGTCACCGGTCTCGCCCGCCACCTCGTACGACTTCTCGCCCGCGAGGGCCACGGCGTCGAAACCCTTCTCAACCGCCTCAACCACGCGATGACCGAGGAAGCCGCCGAAGCCACCACACCCCGCGGCGAAGGAGCCCGCCTGCTCAGCCTGCTCTACGGGGAACTCGAACCCGACCCCGCCACCGGCAGCACCCAGTGCACCATCGCCAGCGCCGGACACCCATCACCCCTACGACTGACGACCAACGGCACCGTCATATCCGCCGCGCGCCCCCAGATACTCCTCGGCGTCGAAGAACACACCAACTACCACGCCGACACCATCACGCTCACACCAGGCGAAACGCTCCTCTGTGTCACCGACGGCGTCACCGAACGCCGCAACGGCACACAGCAACTCGACGACGACAACGGCCTCGCGCGCATCCTCGCCACCTGCGCGGGGCTGGGCGCCAAGGCCATCGCCGAGCGCATCCGTCAGACCACCCATGACTTCAGCACCCAGCCCATCGCCGACGACCTGGCCATCCTCGTGCTCGAAGCGGTGCCGGTACTCAGGAGCGCGGCAACGATCACCACCAGTCGCCCTCAAGGTGAGTACTGATTCGCCGAGTGGCTGGGCAGTTGCCGGCCCGCCCTCGCGGGAGCGATCATCATGTAGGGATGTTCGACGACCAATTCCCCGTGGCACCGGCGGTGGTGCGGCTCCCCCGCTACACGAAGGCGGAGCAGGACGAGATCCTCGGCGACGGCGATGACCCCTTCGGTGTCGCCGCTGCCGGTCTGACCTGGCTGCCCAAGAGGGAACACTTCGGCATCAGGCACGGCGACCGGCTTGTGGCGCACGCGGGCCTGTTACGGCTGCCCGTCGCCTTGGGCGACGTGGAGACGGAAGTAGTAGGGGTCGGCGGTGTGGCCGTCGCACCCGACATGCAAGGCCGGGGGTTGGCTCGGCTCGTGATCCAGGCGGCACTTGATCACGCCCGCACGATGGGGCCGCAGCACGCGCTTCTGTTCTGCAGACCTGCCCTCGTGCCGCTGTACCAGCGCCTCGGGTGGCACCCGCTCGACAGCGACGTACGTGTCGAACAGCCCGAGAACCGCCTGGTGTCCATGCCGCTGCGGACCATGGTGACCGCGCTGCGCGACAACGCGTACTGGCCTTCGGAACCAGTACGCCTGCTCTCGCTCCCGATGTGACGAGCTACGTCCTGAGTGACTCAGAAACCGGCGGCGATTCCGGCTAGTTCACTCGCGCGCAGGACCATGCGGACATTCCCTGCAACGCGGCCAACCGCCTGGCCACGATGATCTGCTCTTTGCGGGTGGCCAGGTCGGCGCGCGAGGCGTACTTGCGTCCCCCGGCGGCCACCCAGCTGGACTGGGTGAACTGAAGGCCGCCGTAGTGGCCGTTGCCGGTGTTGGCCTTCCAGTTCCCGCCGGACTCGCACGCGGCGATGGCGTCCCAGTCGGGCCCGAACCGGGCAGACGGCAGGGCCTCCGCGCTGGTGGCAACGCCGAGTATCACGGCCGCCGCGAAGAGCACGAATGCCGGACTCGCCCTGCGGCGGCGGCAGTCGCTGGTTCTGATCATTTCCGCGTTCTGTGACGAAACCATATGCAGACCGTTGCATCTCGTCACATAAGTGGCGAATTGAGAACAAGAACTTCTACGCCAAAAGAAGACAGGGGCCTGAGATTCGTCGTGCTCTACTCTCTCGTGCATGGCCGGTGGTGATTTTCGGCCTGCCAGGTGACTGAATCAGTCACCTGCGCCGAGGTGAACACTGAGATCCCCGTCAGGAGGACCGTTGCACCACGATGAGCGGGCGGACCGGCCCGGAAGTCGGGGCGAGCACCAGATCCAACGTGAGTTGGGCACCGTCGGCCGCGCCGACCGGTTCTACGACGAGCAGGTGCTGGACCGGCTCAACCCACGCATGCAGGAGTTCGTGGCCCGCCAGGAGATGTTCTTCCTCGCGACCTCGGACCGCCACGGCGAGTGCGACAGCACCTTCCGGGCCGGCCCGCCCGGTTTTCTCCAAGTGCTCGACGAAGGGGCCCTGGCATACCCGGAGTACCGCGGGAACGGCGTCATGGCCTCGCTCGGCAACATCCGGGAGAACCCGCACGTCGGCCTGCTGATGATCGACTTCTCCCAGGACCGGATCGGCCTGCATGTCAACGGCCGGGCGCGGCTGGTCACCGACGACACGATGCGCCAGAGGCATCCGGACCTGCCCGTTGATCCGGTACCCGGCCGCCGTCCCCAGGTGTGGGTGGAGGTGGAGGTCGAGGAGGCGTACATCCACTGCTCGAAGCACATACCGAGGCTGGTCAAGGCGCCGCTCCGGCAGAACACGACCAGAGCGGACGGTTCCGCCGCCGAGGGCGAGCAGGCCTGGGGCACCGACGACGTCAAGCGCAAGGGTGGCGACTACTTCGGAGCGGCGGCCCAGGAGCGGGGGCTGGCTTCCCGCTGAGGGCCGGCCGGCCTTCGCCGGATGCTGCTGCACGGCGGTGAAGGTGGGCGCCGGCCCCTCTCCCCGCCACGTGGAGCGATGAGTCAGCGGTGAGCGATGCCGAGGCCGGCGAGCAGGCTCGCGACCACCTCGGTGCCGCGGGCCTTGAAACTGCGGACCGGGTTGGCCGTTTCGAGCTTGATGCTCACCGTGCAGCCGAGACCGGGTTCCATGGCCTCGCCGCGGTACAGCGGGAGGTCGAGGAACGCCAACGCCAATTGACCCATGATTGTGGCCTCAAACTGCACCCCACGGCCGGTCGATCGGCTCCATAGAGTCGTAGTCATGACGACGAAGACGAACGAGACCACGCAGACGACACAGACCGCGGACTTCAGCCCCGTCCTCACCCGCGCCGCCGACGCCGAGACGACCCGTGACCCCAGCAGCGTCATGACCCTTTTCGCGGACTCCGGCCACACCGGCGGGCGGCTCACAAGCTACCGGTCGACGTTCGCCGAAGGCGCGGTCGGAGCACCCGCCCATCTGCACACCGAGGCGTCCGAGATGTTCTTCGTGATCGACGGAGCGCTTCAGGTACTGGTGGGCGAGGAGATCACCGTCCTGGAGACGGGCGACTTCCTCGTCGTGCCGCCGCACACCCCGCACGCCTTCGCCGCGGCGCCCGGCAGGACGGCCGACGTGCTGTTCGTCTTCACCCCGGGCGCCGGCCGCTTCGACTATCTGCGGCTCCTTGGCCGGGTGATGCGCGGCGAGGCCGACCCGCAGGAGATCAAGGACTCCTCGGAGCGATTCGACAACCACTACGTCGACAGCCCGGCGTGGCGCGAGGCGCTCGCCGCGCGCGGCTGAGACGTGAAGCGGCCGCCGACGCCCTGGGGGAGGGTGCGTCGGCGGGCGCGGTCGGGAGGTGTTCCGCCTCGGATCCCGGCCGGCGTCAGAACGCCGGCATGGCGGCCACGGCTCGGCTGTCGGCGCTGCGGGCCTTGCTGATGTTGCCGACGAGGGCCCCGGCCAGCGGGAGGTTGGCGTTGCCCCAGGCGGCGTTGGACAGCTTGGTGCGCAGGTCGCTCCTCATGTTGTCCAGGGTGACCAGGCCCGGCTGGCCCCAGCCGCCGTCGCCCCAGGCCACCGCCGGACGCAGTGGCGGACGTACGTGCCGGAGGCCACGTACCGGAAGGTGTGCGGGGACTGAGGGGTCAGCCTCGGTACTCGTCGCGTGCGGTTCGAGGCAAGGAGAAGCAGGACAGGACGACCGCGAAAGGCCAGACCGACTGGATCGTCGTCACCGCGCGTTCGACCGCGCCGGGGGCGCCCTGCTGGTGGAGTTCGGCCAGGAACCATGCCGCGCCCAGTGCCATCACGGCGGTCGCCCCCAGGGAGGGAAAGGGCCTCAGGGCCCAGGGCACGGCGTCGCCCTTTCTGGCGGCCAGGACGGGCCAGGCCGCGAGGACGAGGAAGCCGACGACAGCGACCGAACCGTGGGAGAGGGAGCCGCCGCTGCTCGGCGCCGGAAACACGGCCACCGCCAAGGCCGACACACCCCCGACCGCGAGGGCCGCGCGTCCCGCGGGCGCGGCCGGGCGCAGTCCCCACGCGGTGAGCAGGTGACAGACGCCCAGGGCGATGAAGGCGGCCGTCATCACCCAGTAGCTGGAGCCGCCGGGAGCCGCGAGGACGCTGATCGTCTGGGCGGCGGGGTCGTAGGAGGGGCCTTGCAGGGATGCCGACACCGCCCAGCCCATGATCAGCACGACGGGTGCGCAGCCGGACGACAGCAGAACCCATTTCGGAACAGATCGCACCAGGACACCGTAAAGCGGATCTTCGGCTTCTCGCCGTACGAGTGGCGGGTGGGGAGGTTCGCCGCAACCGGCCGGCGTGCGGTGTCGTCCTAGAGGGCACCATGATCCCTTCAAGCTTCGCCGGCCCCTGGGCCGCACCGGTGCGTCAGCTGCTCGACTTCGCCTGGACGCAGACGCGGGCCTGCGCGTTCGCCATCGCCCTGCTGTGCGGCGTGGCCGTGTCCACGCTGTTGCCCGAGCTCCCTGTGGCGCGCTACGACTTGCTGGTGGTCTACGGCGTGCTGCTCACGCTGGTGTTCTGGATGCGCGGCTGGGAGAACGGGCGGGACGTCGCGGTCATCGCGGTCTGCCATGTCATCGGTCTGGCCTTCGAGCTGGTGAAGGTGTCGCTCGGTTCCTGGAGCTACCCGGAGCCGGCCGTGCTGAAGTTCGCCGGTGTCCCGCTGTACGGAGGGTTTCTCTACGCGGCGGTCGGCAGCTACATCTGCCGTGCCTGGCATCTGTTCGACCTGGAGATCGTGGGCTATCGGCCGCGTGCGACCGCCGTGGTGGCGGCGGCCATCTACGTCAACTTTTTCAGCCATCACTGGCTGCCCGACGTGCGGTGGGTGCTGGCCGGGCTGCTCGTGGCCGTCACGGCGGGGACGTCGGTGCGCTTCACGGTACGGGGCGTGACCCGGCGGATGCCGCTGGCCGTGTCGTTCGTCCTGATCGGGTTCTTTCTGTGGGTGGCGGAGAATCTGGCCACCCTGGTCGGCGCGTGGCGCTATCCGTATCAGGAGCACGGGTGGGAGCCCGTGGGGGTGGGGAAGTTCGGCGCCTGGGCGCTGCTGATCAGCGTGACGTTCGTCCTGGCGGCGGTCGGCCGGCGTGCGGACTCCGGGGTGGTCCGGTCGGCGCGGTGAGGGAGAGCGAGGTGCGCGAGTCGTGGTCGGAGCCCTCGACTGAGTATCATCCTATGGACGCATTTCAGGCGATTTACCACTGAGGGCTGTCACCGACCGTGACCACCCTCGCCGGAGTGATCAATGTCCCGCACCGGCACCACGGACGACGGCGACGAGCTGCTGACCAGGCTCGGGGATCTGACGGCCCAGGCACGAGCGCAGGCCGAGATGCAGCGCTCCCGGGTCGAACTGGCCCTCGCACTGCAGAGCGACATGCTCCCGCGGGATCTGCCCGTCGCCCGGCGGCTGCATCTGGCCGTGCGGTACGCGCCCGCGACCCAGGGCCTCAACGTGGGCGGCGACTGGTACGACGCCTTCACGCTGGGCGACGGCCGGATCGGTCTGTCCATCGGTGACGTCCAGGGCCACAACATCGAGGCGGCCGCGTTCATGGGGCAGGTGCGGGCCGGGCTGCGGGCCCTGGCCTCCGTCACCAGCGAGCCGGGCGAGGTCCTGGCCCGGACCAACGAACTGCTGCTGTCCCTGCGCTCGGACCTCTTCGCCACCTGCACCTTCATGCGGCTCGATCCGTGCGCCGGGGTGCTGGAGAGCGCGCGGGCCGGGCATCTGCCCTGCATCTGGGCCACGGCCGACGGGAAGTCCGGCCTCACCGCGGACGAGGGTGGTCCGCCTCTCGGTGTCCAGACGGGTTCGCTGTATCCGGTGACCCGGTACGAGCTCACCACGGGCGGTGTGTTCGTGCTGCTCACGGACGGTGTCGTGGAGGGACCGTCGATGCGGCTCGAGGAGGGGCTGGACACGGTGACGCGGCTCACCGGCATCGCGGCGGTGGCGGGCATGGACGTGGACGCGCTCGCGGCCGCCGTGATCAAGGGCGCCGAGCGTGTGGGGCACGACGACGACGCCGCCGTCCTGGTGGTCGGGCTCGACGGGCCGGACGCTCAGCCATAGGGCCGCAGGACCCCGCTCTCACCTCGCAGACGCGGCGACCTCGGTGTCTGATGGCTGCTGTGGTGGGTAGCCAGGATCTGCGCAAGCCGGTCGTTCTCGCTCTGCAGACGCTGGCCGTCGCCGCCTGCTATTACGTGTCGGGGAAGCTGGGCCTGCTGCAGGAGCTGGTCGTCGAGGGCGCGGTCGTCACCCCCATCTGGCCCCCCACCGGCGTCTCGGTCGCCTTCCTGCTGATCCTCGGGCTGCGCTGTTGGCCGGGGATCGCCCTGGGTGCCTTCCTGGTCATCGTGTCCATCACCTCCCTCACGCCGTCCTCGCTCGGCGTCCTGGCGGGCAACACGGCGGCACCGGTCGTCGGGTATCTGCTGCTGCGCCGAGCCGGATTCCGGACCGATCTCGCGCGGCTGCGCGACGGTCTCGCTCTGGTGTTCCTGGGGGCGTTCACCGCCATGCTGATCAGCTCGACCGTGGGCGCCGGCCTGCTGATCGCCACGGGCAAGCTCGACTGGCCGAGCTTCTGGGCCGTGTGGCTGGCCTGGTGGGTGGGTGACGCCATGGGCGTACTGATCGTCACCCCGGTGCTGCTCCTGCTGGTCCGCATCCGCCGGCCCCTGCGGCTGACGCGCTGGAAGGAGGCCTCGGGCCTGGCGCTGATCGCCTGCTGTGTCGTTCCGCTGGCCGCGCACAGCTGGCTCAGTCTCCTGTTCCTCGTCTATCCCCTGCTGATCTGGGCGGCTCTGCGTTTCCAGCTGGCGGGCAGCATGCTGTGCGCCCTCTTCGCCTCGATCATGGTCACGGTGGCGGCGACCGACCGGGTCGGGCCGTTCGGGGGGCTCAGCCGCGTGGAGGTGATGCTCAAGCTGCAGGCCTTCAACGGGGCGATGGCCCTGACGGCGCTCATCCTGTCGGCCGTGATCACCGAGCAGATCAACACCCGGCGCTCCGTGGAGCGCGCCTGCCAGGAACTGGTCGAGGTCCTGGAGCACCTCACCGCCGGCGAGTCGGCGGACGGCCGGGGACCTCCGGAGCAGGGCGGGCTCGGGCGGAGACAGGACGGGTGACGGGCCGGGGCGCCGTACGCCTCCGCCGGTCGGGGGACGCGAGGCCGGGAGTGGTCACCCGTACGTAGGGTGGGCGTCATGACCGAGGTGGAGGTGCTGCAGCTGCTGGTGTCCCCCGCGCACCGGCTGGCCGGACGACCGGCGGACGGGCCCTCCCCCGGCCCGTCGGACGAGCGCGTCGCCCGGGCGGAGGTACGCCGCGGCCTGGGGCTGGTCGGTGACCGCTACTACGCCCGGCCCGCGCACCGGAACGCGTCGGTGACCATCATGGCCTCGGAGAGCCTCCCGGAGGACGCCGACCTGCGGCACACGCGCCGGAACATCCTGCTCAGAGGCGTCGACATCGACTCCTGCATCGGTGCGACGATCTCCCTCGACTGCGGAGAGGGGCCGGTGGAGTTCGCCGTGCGCCGGGCCGCCCGGCCCTGCGCCTGGATGGACGTGACGATCGGTCCCGGCGCCCAGCGTGCCCTGCGTGGGCGGGGCGGCGTGCGGTGCGTGCCGCTGAGCGACGGGGTCCTCACGCTCGGCCCGGCCACGTTCCGGGTCGTGGCCGGGGCCGACGCCGTGTCGTGAGCCGTACGGCAGCCCGGCGTGGTCAGCCGGCCGACGGGGCCATGCGGATGGCGGCGATGTCGAGCTGCAGGCGCACCTTCTCGCTCACCATCGCACCGCCCTCGGCCAGCCTGCTGTTGTAGGTCAGCCCCCAGTCGGAGCGGTTGATGGTCGTGGTGCCGTCGAATCCGGCCCTTTCGTATCCGAAGGGGTCGGTGACGTGTCCGATGTAGGTCAAATCCAGTACGACGGGGCGTGAGACGCCTTTGATGGTGAGCTCGCCCGACATGCGGAAAAGGTCGGCCCCCGCGTGTTCCACGCCGGTGCTGGTGAAGCGCATACGCGGATAGGTGGCGGCGTCCAGGAAGTCACGGCCGACCAGGTGGGCGTCGCGTTGTTCCACCCCGGTGTCGACGCTGGAGGTGAACAGTGTGATGTCGGCCCGCGACCGGGCGGGGTCGCGCGCGTCGAAGTAGAGCCGGCTTTCGTACTCCAGGAAACAGCCGCGCACGGTGGTCACCATGGCGTGCCGGACGGAGAAGCCGATCCTGCTGTGCGCGGGGTCGACGACCCATTCACCGGTGAGGTTCGTCAGGTGGGGGTCCGGCAGCACGGCAGTGGGGGATGCCGGTGCGCCGGCCGGACGCTGCGGGGGGACGGGCGGCGTCTGCCGGCGGGACGACACGACGCGGTTGAACAGGTTCATGATTCATCTAGGTACTTGAGTTTGGTTATTGCCGCAAGTCCCCTTCCCTTTTGCGGCCGTTGAGAACGAGCACCTGACCTTTTTGCCGCCGCTTTGCACAAAACCCACACATGCCTGTCGCGGCGCTTTGACGAAATAACCACCCGAAACTCCATGGATTTTCATTTCGGGCATGTCGGTATTCGGCTTACGTCATCTCGATCGCGAGGTCGTTGTCGACGGTGTAGTAAGGACGCGCGGCGGTTCCGTCCGCGGTGATGGCCGGATAGACGTACACGTGCTTGCGGTCGGCCACGTCGTCGAGGAGCCGGCCGATCCTGATCGGCCGCGCGTCGGCGGTGGGCCGGACGAAGGCGTCCCAGAACCGGCCGGCTCCCCCGCCCTCGACCGCCAGGTCGTTCCGGTCGGCGGTGAAGGAGAAGCCTCTGCCGTCCTCGTCGATCCGGGGGCGCAGGCTCCGTACGGTGTCGCTGCCGCGCAGGCGCAGCCGCACGCTGGCGTCCTCGTGGAGCCGGGCGCCGTGCAGACGGGCCTCGACCGTGATGGTGTGGTCGGTGACGTCGAGGGTGCGGGCCTCGGCGTGGGCGGTGCGCAGCCAGGCCCGCAGGGCGAGGAAGCCGTCCTTCGTGACGTACGGGATCCTCACGGCGATGGGCGAGGGCCGGTCGCGGAGGTGTCCGTCGACGAGGGCGCGCAGGTCCCGCAGGCCGGGGCGCAGCCGCTGTCGTTCGGCTCCCGGTTCCGGCAGCAGATGGAGGTCCCAGCGGCCTTCGTCGAGTGCCTGGTGCGGTTCCAGCACGGCGTGCCACTTGCCGTCGGCCGGGCCGGGTTCCAGGTCGAGGTGGTGGCGGGTCGTCTCGGGCCGGCCCTTCTTGGGGCGCAGCACCAGGAGCAGCCGGGGGCGGGCGGCCGAAGTCGGGGGGAGGCGGAAGGTGATCCGGCCGTCCGTGTCGATGGCGCAGTCGGTGCGCAGGGAGGTGTCGTGCTGCTTGCTCATCGTTGTCCCTTCCGTATCGCGCGCAGGGCGCCGGCGGCCGCGGTGTGGACGAGGTCGCGGGCGGCGTGGCCCCGTCCGGCCAGCGGACTGTCCGTCCCGCGGTGTTGCCCGGTGGCCCGCCTGCCGGTGTTCTTGGCCGTCATGGCCTCGTCGATGATGCGTTCGGCCTGTGCGACGACGGGGCCGGGGGCGAAGCGCTGGGCGTTCTCCAGGGCGGTGCGGCCCATGCGGCGGCGTCGCTCGTCGTCGCCGACGAGTTCCAGCAGGGCCGAGGCGAGGGCGTCGCGGTCTCCGACCGGCACCAGCCGGCCGTCCGCGCCGTCCTTGATGATCTCGCCGGGGCCGTAGGGGCAGTCGGTGCTGACGACGGGCAGTCCGCAGCGCATCGCCTCGACGATCGTCATGCCGAACGGCTCGAAGTCGGACGTGGCCGCGGCGATGGAGGCCTTGGCCCATTCAGCCTCCATGGGGGTGGCGGCCCCCATCAGGAACACGTTGTTCCACAGGCCGAGGCGTTCGATGAGCTGCCGCAGGGCGGGCTGTTCCTCGCCCTTGCCGTAGATGCGCAGCTGCCAGTCAGGGTGCGCGGCGGCGACCTGGGCGAACGCCTCGATGAGGAGGTCGTAGCGCTTCACCCGCACGAGCCGGCCTGCGGCGATGACGATCTTGGCGTTGCCGTCGGCGGGAGGCAGCGCGGGGTCGGGAACGCTGTTCGGGAGGGCCTCCACATGGACGCCGGGCAGCCACATCTTGCGTCGGTAGGCGGCGGCGTCCGCCTCCGTGACGGTGGTGACGACGTCGAGGCGGCGGTAGGCGCGGCGCAGCGCGGTGCGCAGCCGCGGCGAGTGGTTGTCCAGGGTGAGGTGTTCCTGGCCGACGCGCAGGACGTGCTGCGGGGCCTGGCGTGCGATGTGCACATTGAGGCCCGGGCGGGTGCCGATGACGACGTCGGCGTCGAGCGACTCGAGGTGCTCGCCGATCCGCTGGTCGGTCAGCTCGCTGTACTGGTGGTGGCGGTACTCGGCGGGCGGGTACACCCGCGCCGGTCTCCGGTGCAGCGGATCGTCCGCTTCCTTGCGCAGGTCCACCAGCGACCGCAGCCGCACCCGGGGGTGCGGGGTGAGGTTGGGGTGCTCGCGGTGGCGTAAAGCGGAGACGATCTCGACGTCGTGCCGCTCGGCGAGGGCCCCGGCCAGGTTGAACGTGGTGGTGATCGTGCCTCCGATCCCGTAGGCGTTGTGGATCAGGAAAGAGATCTTCATGGTGGCCTAGACCGCGTCGGCGACCTGAGCGTTGTTCGTCGTTACCACTCTGTGGCCGTGGGGCGCAGGGCGGGCTTTCCCGCCGGTTCCGACGTGATCTCGGACATAAGTGGTCTGGGCCATACCGGTTTGCCGCCCGGTTGTGGATAGCTTGATGTGTTTGCCCCCAGCAGCGTCGCGTCATCGGGTGCACTCTCGTATCGATCTTCAGGAGACCCATGCGCCCCCGCATATCCTCCGTTCCGCGTATCACGTCCCTTCCGCCGTTCGCCCTGGCCGGCGGCGCGCTGGCCGTGGGGGTCGGCGGGCTGTATCTGGCGGGGCTGATGCTCACGGGCGGGGAGATCGACACCGGCACGACGGTGCGCGGGGTGGAGATCGGAGGACTGAGCCGTGCGGAGGCGGTGCGGAAGCTGGAGCGGCGGCTGGGCGCGGACGGCTCGCGGGAACTGCCCGTGAAGGTCGGGGAGCGCACGGGCTCGGTCGATCCGCAGCGCGCCGGGCTCTCCTTCGACGTCGCGGAGACCGTCGACCGGGCGGCACGCACCGGTGCCGATCCCTTCAGCGTGTTCGGCGGGTTCTTCCGTTCGGGCGGCGTGATCGAGCCGGTCGTACGTCTCGACGAGGACAAGGCCCGGGCGGCCCTCGGGCGGCTGGCGAAGGGGCTCGACCAGAAGGTCCGTGACGGTGCCGTCTCCTTCGACGGCGGGCGGGTCGAGGAGGTCGCGCCGCGCACGGGGTACGCGCTGGACGTGAACGCCGCGGTCACTCCCCTGCGCGACTCCTTCCTGCGCGGGGACGCCGACGCGGTCACGTCGCTGCCGGCCCGTGAGACCCGGCCGAAGGTCACGGCCGACGAGGTGCGGCGGGCGGTGCGTACGTTCGCGGAGCCGGCCGTGTCGGCGCCCGTCACGCTCACCGCGGGCGGCAAGCGGTTCACGGTCGGCCAGGACGTGCTGGGCGAGCATCTGTCCCTGCGGCCGGACGGCGACGGCAGGCTGAGACCGGAGCTCGACGCCAAGGGGCTGCGCGCCGACCCCGCCGTGGCCGGCCCGCTGGACGAGGTCACCACCACCGCCGAGAACGCCAGACTGGGGGCGGTCGGCGACAAGGTCGTGGTCGAAGAGGACGCCAGGGTCGGCCAGGAGGTGACCGACAAGGCGCTGGGCAAGGCGGTGCTGCCGCTGCTCACGCGCTCGGGCGCCGACCGCGACGGCGAGGTGGCCGTACGCGAGACCCAGCCGGAGGTGACCCGGGAGAACGCCCCGGAGCTGGGGCTGACGGAGAAGATGTCCTCCTTCACCGTCCACTTCGAACCGGCCGAGTACCGCACGAAGAACATCGGCCGGGCGGTGGAACTCATCAACGGCTCCGTCGTCGGGCCCGACGAGACGTGGAGCTTCAACCGGACCGTCGGCGAGCGCACCGAGGCCAACAGCTTCGTCGAGGGCATCATCATCCTCGACGACAAGTTCACGAAGGCGTCCGGCGGCGGCGTCTCGGCCGTCGCGACGACCATGTACAACGCGCTGTTCTTCGCCGGGGTCAAGCCCGTGGAGCACGGCGCGCACTCCTTCTACATCGAGCGCTACCCGGAGGGCCGCGAGGCCACGGTCGCCTGGGGCAGCCTGGACCTGAGGTTCACCAACGACTCCGGCAAGGCGATCTACATCCAGGCCGAGTCCACGGACACGTCCGTGACCGTCTCCTTCCTCGGCACCCGCAAGTACGACGAGATCAAGTCGGTCAAGGGGCCGCGCACCGAGGTGAAGAAGCCGTCGAAGAAGGAGAGCAAGGACAAGGAGTGCGTCCCGCAGACGCCCCTCGAAGGGTTCGACGTCACCGTGGACCGGGTCTTCTACAACGACGGCCGGGAAGTGAAACGGGAGCCGTACCGCACGCACTACACGCCGCGTGACGAGATCGTGTGCGAGTGATCCACCCCCCGTTCGTCTTCTCCCGGAACTCTCCTTTTGCGCCGGGGCGTTGACCCGTCCTCAGGGCGTCAGCAGAATGAGCGCGCACTGCTGAGAGCGCTCTCAAGGGAGATCCATGACTGGCAGACAAGTCCCGGCGTTCAGCCGGCGTTCGCTCATCGGTGCCGGACTCGGCATCGGTGCCGTGGGACTCGCCGCGGCCGGCTCCGGGCAGGCCGTGGCCACCGGTTCGGCCGGCGCCGGCCGGGGATCCGCCCCGGCTCGAGGACAGGCCTTCCTCGCCGCGGCCATGGACGCCTATCCCGACCACGGCGGCATCCGCCTGACCCAGAGCTACACGGACCAGGCCGGCCTGTTCAGCACCGCGTTCACCTACGACAACGCCCTGGCGGTCCTGGCCCACCTCGCGGCCCGGACCGAGGGCGCTCTCACCCGGGCGACGGCGTTGGGCGACGCCCTCCTCTACGCCCAGTCGCACGACCCTTCGTACGACGACGGCAGGCTCCGACAGGCCTACAACGTCGGGCCGTACACCTTCTACGACGGTTCGAGGCAGCCGGACGGCTTCGTACGGGCGGACGGCAGCGCAAACGTCGGCACGCAGTTCGGCTTCACCGGCACGTCGGTGGGCGACATGGCCTGGGCGGGGATCGCGCTGAGCGCGCTCGCCCGCCGCACCAAGGCACGCCGCTTCCTCACCGGGGCCGTACGCATCGGCGAGTGGATCGAGCGCACCGGCCGGACCGACGAGCCGCTCGGCGGCTACAAGTTCGGGGTGGACGGGGCGAACCAGAGGCTGCCGTTCACCTCCACCGAGCACAACACGGACCTGGTGTGTCTCTTCGGCCGGCTCGCCCGGCTCACCGGGGACCGGGTGTGGGCGGCACGGCGCGGGCGGGCCGAGGCGTTCGTGCGGAGGATGTGGGAGCCGTCCGGGGGCTTCTTCTACACCGGCACGAACGACGGCGTGACCGTCAACAAGTCCCCGATCCCGGAGGACACACAGACCTGGACCCATCTCGCCCTCGGCTCCGGTGGCCGTGGGTACGCGCGTTCGCTGGACTGGGCCGCGGCCGAGCTGGCCGTCCTGGATCACGCCGGGCGCAGGAACAGCACGGTGCCCGCGGGGCAGTCGTACGAGGGGGTCACCTTCAGCTCGGCGAGCCTCGTGGCGAACGAGGACGCGCCGATCGCCGAGGGGCAGCCCAGGCCCGACCGCGACGGGGTGTGGTTCGAGGGGACGGCCCACCTCGCACTCGCCCTGCGGGACCGGCGGGACCGTGGTGACGAGGCATGCGCCCGGCGTCTGATCGCCTCGATCGAGCAGGCCCAGGACCTGCTGGGCGGCGGTCAGACCGTCGGCGGCAAGGCCCTCCCCGAGCGGGCCGGAGTCGTATCCGCGAGCAGTCCGCTGGACACCGGGTTCGGCTTCGGCTACTACCCGTACCGGCACACGGGGGCGACCGCCTGGTACCTGATGGCGGCGGCGCGCTTCAATCCGCTGCGGGCGTGACAGGGCTGCCCGGTCCGCCGAAGCGTGCGGCGGACCGGCAGCTTCTCAACGGACCTGGTGGACGGTCTGGTCGGTCAGTTCGTAGCGGGCGCCCACGATCGCCAGCCTGCCGGTGGTGATCCTGGCGGCGAGGTCGGGCTCCGCTTCCAGCTTGGAGCGTACGAGCCTGACATTGGCGGATACGGTCGCGTCGATGCGGGCGTCGCCTTCCTTGCTGTGGTCTATGGCCGGACTGATCTGGTCGGCCAGGTACTGGATGTGCGCGGGCAGCCGACTCCCGGACTGCTCGGCCTCGACAGCGGCGCGCACCGCGCCGCACGACTGGTGCCCGAGCACCACGACCAGGGGTATGCCGAGTTCCAGAACGCCGTAGGCGACGCTGCCGAGCACGGCCTCGTCCAGGACCTCGCCGGCGGTGCGGACGGTCATCAGGTCGCCCAGCCCCTGGTCGAAGACCAGCTCCGGGGGGACGCGGGAGTCGATGCAGCCGAGCACGACCGCGAAGGGGTGCTGGGCGGTGGCCAACGTCCGCCGGATCTCCGGGGCTTCGTGCGGGTGGCGTTCGCGGTAGGCACGCCAGCGGCGGTTGCCCGCGGCCAGCTCCTTGAGGGCCTCGGCCGGGGTGCCGGGCCGTGAGCCTCGGGTGGGGGCGGCGGTGGCCGGCCGGGCGGCGGCGAGGCCAGC
Organism: Streptomyces sp. NPDC057099; assembly: GCF_042671245.1. Taxonomy (NCBI): domain Bacteria; kingdom Bacillati; phylum Actinomycetota; class Actinomycetes; order Kitasatosporales; family Streptomycetaceae; genus Streptomyces; species Streptomyces sp. NPDC057099. The sequence goes on along the minus strand of NZ_JBHUTX010000086.1, from coordinate 275 downwards.
GCCGAGGGCTGCGGCCCCGGTCAGCGCGGTGCGCAGGAGAGTGCGGCGGACGGTGCCACCGGTGGTCGGCCGTGGACCGGCGAAGGGGTGCGGTTCACGGCCGGCGCCTCTGTGGGCAGCGGAATCTGTGTTCACGACCAGAACGTATGCCCGAATGTGCGCCCGGCCGCGTTTCTTGCCGTTTCATGGTGAGAGTTGGGTAAGTGATGTTCTTACCTTGAACGGTTTTTGACGGTCCTTCAGAGGAAAGGGCAGAACGCCCCGGGCCGACCCTG
>NZ_JBHUTX010000085.1:0-18035 GCF_042671245.1 Streptomyces sp. NPDC057099 | reverse complement strand
CTCCAGGCACGCCTCGCCCCAGGCCTTGCTGTCACCGGCGTGGTGGATCTCGTCGAGGATGACGAGGGTCTTGCGCTGCTCGACCCGTGCGCTCGGCGTACAGGGGGCCGAAGTAGGGGTTACCGGTCATCGGCCCCTCCTCCTCCAGCTCGGGCACTGCCGCGACGGTACGCATCGTGTAGACCGAGATGCCGACGGACGTAGGCCGGCCGGCGTCATGCGCCCCGCACGCGCGCGCGGACCTCCCCGATCAGCTCCCGCTGGTAGTCGGTGTAGGCCACGCGCAGCTCGACGCCGGGCCAGTCGGCGGGCAGGAGCCCGGGCGGCAGGACCGGATCGGCCAGCAGGTGCCGTACGACGGCGGCGAAGGCGGCCAGGCGATCGGCCGGGCGGTGCGCGTCGGCGATGTGGGCGAGCAACGCGCGGGCCGTGGCGGGCCAGGTGTCCAGCGGCCACAGGGACGCGGCCAGATCACGCGAGGGCCGGTCGGGGCGGGCCGTGTAGCGCTGGGACACCTGGTCCAGATCGCCGGGCAGGGCACGGTCCAGGTTGGCGGGCCGGAGCCAGACCCCCTCGCGGAGTTCGGCGAGGCGGAGGGCGGTCAGCCGGGCACGCAGCTCGGCGCGCTCGGCGGCGCCGCGCCCCGTCGCGGTGATCACGACCATCTCCCAGTCGCCGTCCCACGCGCGCGTACGCGGGTGCACGGCGTCGTCCTGGCGGCGCTGGCGTTCCAGCAGCCGGTCGCTGAGGCGGTAGCCGGTGTCGGTGCGCCGCAGGTCACCGGCGGCCACCATCCGGCTGAGCGCCGCCCGCAGCGTCGAGCCGCCGACGTCGAAGCCCTCCACGAGCCGCAGGAGCTCCCTGACCGGCGCTTCGGGGGGATGCGTCCCGAGCAGCAGACTCAGGACGACCGACCGCGCGGACAGGGGACGCAGGTCGAGCGCGCCGGGCCGCGGCGGGACGTTCATCGGCATGGTCACGTACTGTACGCGGCGGCCTGTGTTGCGATATTGCTGCGACCGCAGAAAGAGTGCAACATTCGATGTATGGTCTCGACACTGGACGAACAGCACGCGTACGGCGGACCCGCCACGCATGACGTCACCAACCAGGCCCCTCCCCTCACCCCTTATGACGCCTCCGACGACACGGCCCTGCTGGAAGGGCTGCGGCGGGAGGGCGCCGGGTGGGCCGAGGAGGAACTGCGCCGGCTCGGCAGGCAGGCCGGCAGCGCCCAGGCGCAGGAGTGGGCCGATCTGGCCAACCGTCACGAGCCGGAGCTGCGCACGCACGACCGGTACGGCAACCGTGTGGACGAGGTCGAGTTCCACCCGAGCTGGCACCACCTCATGCGCACCGCCATCACCGAGGGACTGGCCGCCTCACCCTGGGCGGACGACACGCCCGGCGCGCATGTCGCCCGGTCCGCCGGCGGACTGGTCTGGGGGCACACCGAGGCGGGCCACGGCTGTCCGACGTCGATGACCTACGCGGCGGTCCCCGCGCTGCGCGGGCAGCCGGAGCTGGCGAAGGTCTACGAGCCGGTGCTGACGAGCCGGGAGTACGAGCCCGGCCTCCGGGTGCCCACGGAGAAGCGGGGCCTGCTGGCGGGCATGGGGATGACCGAGAAGCAGGGCGGCTCCGACGTCCGGACGAACACGACGACGGCCACGCCCACGGCCGAGCCCGGGGTGTACACCCTGCGCGGGCACAAGTGGTTCACCTCGGCGCCGATGTGCGACGTGTTCCTGGTGCTGGCGCAGGCCCCGGGCGGCCTGTCCTGCTTCCTGGTGCCGCGCGTGCTGCCCGACGGCACCCGCAACACCTTCCGCATCCAGCGGCTCAAGGACAAGCTGGGCAATCGCTCCAACGCCTCCTCCGAGCCCGAGTTCGACGGGACCGTGGCATGGCTGGTCGGGCCCGAGGGCCACGGCGTGAAGACCATCATCGAGATGGTCAACTGCACGCGGCTGGACTGCGTGACGATGTCGGCCGCGCTGATGCGCAAGTCCCTCGTCGAGGCGGGGCACCACGCGCGGCACCGCGGCGCGTTCGGCGCCCGGCTGGTGGACCAGCCGCTGATGCGCAATGTGCTGGCCGATCTGGCGCTGGAGTCGGAGGCCGCCACCACGCTCACCCTGCGGCTGGCCGGGGCTGCCGACCGGGCGATCCGCGGAGCCGGCGCGGACGGGTCGGAGGCCGCGTTCCGCCGGATCGCCACCGCCGTCGGCAAGTACTGGGTGACCAAGCGGGGCCCGGCCTTCACCGCGGAGGCCCTGGAGTGCCTCGGCGGCAATGGCTACGTCGAGGACTCGGGCATGCCCCGGCACTACCGCGAGGCTCCCCTGCTGTCGATCTGGGAGGGTTCGGGGAACGTCAACGCCCTCGACGTGCTGCGGGCGCTGGGCCGCGAACCGGGCACCGCCGAGGCGCTGTTCGGCGAGCTGGCCCTCGCCCGGGGCGCGGACGCCCGGCTGGACACGGCCGTGACCCGGCTCAAGAACCGGCTGTCCGAGGCGTCGCAGACGACGGCCCGCCGGCTCGTGGAGCAGATGGCCCTGACCCTCCAGGCCTCCCTCCTCGTCCGGCACTCCCCGCCTGCGGTCGCCGACGCGTTCTGCGCGACCCGGCTCGGGGGCGACTGGGGGCAGGCGTTCGGGACGCTGCCGGAGACGGCGGGCCTCGACGCGATCCTGGAGCGGGCGTTGCCTGACCGGGACTGACCCGTCGTCGGCCAACCGGCGCACAGTTCGCGCACAGTCATCTCCCGATTCCGCTTCGTTGTCAGTGCCGTGGTGCAGACTCCCCGTCAGTTGGTACTTCGCCTGGGGAGGACAACGTGTTCAGGGGGATCGACGAGGTCGACTGGGCCTCGCTGCGGCATGCGTACGGCAGCGCGGAGGACGTGCCCGGACTCTTGCGGGGACTGGCCTCCGCCGACCCGGCCGAGCGGGAGAGCGCGCTCGACGGGATGTACGGCGCCGTGCACCACCAGGGAGGCGTCTACGACGCGACCCTCGCCTGTGTTCCTTTTCTCCTCGCGCTCGCCGTCCGCGAGGAGGTGCGGGACCGGGCGGGGGTCGTGGAACTCCTCGTCAGCATCGGTGACATCGCAGGTCACGGGGGCGCCTCGGAGGAGAACGCCGCGAGAGCCGTTGCCGCCCTGCACGCGGGTGCAGAGGTCTTCGTCCGGCTCGCGGGGGACCCGGACGCGGGGGTTCGCCGGGCGGCTCCGGGCGCGCTCGTGCGGTTTCTCGGCCCACCGGACCGGGTGCTCGCCCTGTTGCGGGAGCGGATCACCGTGGAGCGGGACGACCGGGTTCTGCTCGCCCTGGCCGCGAGCCTGGGCCTGTTCGTGGAGCGGCACCAGGGGCACGCCGCCGAGGCGGTGGACCTGCTGGCGGAGTTGAGCGGGCCCCCGTACGGCCCCGGGCTGCGGCTCGCCGCGCTCGGCCAGCTGGCGGGATGCGCGCCGCAGCTACTTCCCGCCAATCTCGTACCGGCCGTCGTCCGGCTGCTCAGGGACAGATCCGGGGAGCACACCCGCACCGGCCGCGCGAGCGACCGTCCTGGCACGGACACGCTCGCCGACCGGCTGCGGCGCCTGCGCCCCTCGGACGAGGAGGGCTCCCAGCTGATGCGGACGCTGCACTCCGCGCTCGGCAGCCGGGTCACCGACCGGGTCGCCCTGCTGTGCGGGCAGTTGACCAGCCCGGACCCCCTCGACCGGTGCAACGCCGTGTGGATGTCGGCCGGGCTGTTCCGCGAGTGGCGTACGAGCGGGGCTGAGCCGGTCGCCCTCATCGGTGCCCAACTGGGCGCTGATGAGGGCCGGTTGCATGATGCTGCGGTCGCCGTCCTGGTGGAGCTCTTCGAGCTGGCCGCTCCGGCGGCGGACCACCTCCACGCGCTGGTGACCCACCGTCCCGAGTTTCGCGTACGGCACGGGGAGCGGGGTGCGCCGACGCTGGGCGGTCCGCTCAAGGCCCTGGCCGGGGCGGGGGATCCTCGGGCCACGCCGGTGCTGTCCGAGGTCTTGGCCGGTCCGGTCGTGCCGGACGACCTGGGCTACGCGATACCCCACCTGGGACCGGCGGCCCTGCCGCTGGCTCCCGCTCTGCGACGCCGGCTCGCCCGCCTTCCGCTCGACGGCCCCGGCACCTACCAGCGGGCCGCTCCCCTGCTGTCGGCGCTCACGGCACTGGGCGACGCCGAGTCCATACCGGCGGTGATACGCCTGCTGCGCGGCATGCCGGACGGGCTGCGGCCGCGCGACGCCGTCACGAGGGCGGCGGTCCGTGCCCTCGGCGGGTTCGGCGGCGCCGCGTACGAGGCGATACCGGAGCTGCGCGGACTGCTGGAGACGGACCACGCCGTCGCGGCGGCGGAAGCGCTGTGGTCGATCACGGGCGGGCCGGATGCCGTGGTTCCCGTACTGCTGAGGGAGTTGACGGACAGCGGCGGCGACCGGCGGCGCCACGCGGCCGCCGCGGACGTGCTCGCACGGCTGGGACCGGCGGCCCGTCCGGCCCTGCCCGGGCTGCGGCGGATGGCCGGTTCCGGGGCCGTACGGGAGCGGGCCACGGCCGCGTGCGCGGTGTGGCGGATCGCCGGGGAGCCGGAACGGCTCCTTCCCGTCCTCCGCTCCGCGTGGGCCGAGGACCCGCGCACCCGTACGACGGTCGCCGGGTGCGTGGCGGCCCTGGGGCCCTCGGGAGCCCCCCTGCACGACCTGCTCCGAGCGGAGCTCGCGTCCCCGCGGCGGCACCGGGCCGACGCCCGCGGCCACGGCAGCGGCGACATCCACGAGGACGAGGGGTTGCTGCGGATGTGCCGGGAGGCGCTGGCCGGAGTGGGACACGGGTAGGTGAGATCCGTCAGCGGCCTCCGAGGGCCTCACCCCGTCGTTCGTCCCCACATCGGCCCGAAGCGGGCCCACTCGGCGTCCCACTGGTCCATGCGGAGCCGTTCCAGCCGGCGGCGCAGGGCACGGCCGCCGACGAGCGGCAGGGCCGCGGCGCCGATGCCCGCCACGCTGCCGATCAGGAAGGCCCGTACCTGGGCCTGGGACTCGGTGACGGGGCGGGTCACCTGACGGCCCTCGGGATCCGTCCACACCGTGACCGGTGTCCCGGCGGCGCTGCCCGCCGGGACCCGGAGCTGTCCGGAGTGCGCGGAGCCGTCCATGGCGGTCCATGTCGCCTTCGCCCACACCTGCTCGGTACGGGACACACCCCCGCTCTCGGAAGCCCGCCCGGGGGCCCGCTCGTCCAGCCGGGCCACGAGGGGCCTCCACTCGACGCGCTCCCGGGCCAGCCCGTCCTCGACGGACCGGCTCACCGTCGTGCCGGCCAGCATCCCGACGAACGCGGTGAGCGTCCACACGCCCAGCACGACCCAGGCCTCCACCCTGTCGGCGCGGCGCTTGAGCGGATTGCGCCGCCAGCGCCACAGCCACACCTTCGGACCTCGTAACGCCATCGAAGGCATCCTCCTCATGAGCGCATGACCATCCCGCCGCCCTCTGCATACGGAAGACGGCCCCTGGATGCTCACTGCACGTACTCGGACGTGACGACCCCCACGCCGCCCGGCCCCTGCGGGCGCCCTCCGGCTCATGGTCCGCCGAATCCCGCGGCGGCCCCGACACCCGCCTGACCTGCATCGGAGCCGTTCCAGAGGTGACTGTCAGTGGTGGGGTGCAGACTGGCCGGTGTCAGAGACAAGGGCGTCAATGGCGACGCCGCGGAGGTGATCGGCATGGCCGAGGTACTGCTGGCCGTGGGCACGCGCAAAGGCCTGTTCATCGGGCGCCGGCGGGGTGGCGGCGCCTGGGAGTTCGACGAGAGTCCCTACTTCAACGCGCAGGCCGTGTACTCGGTCGCCGTCGACACCCGGGGCGAGACCCCTCGGCTGCTGGCCGGCGGCGACAGCGCGCACTGGGGCCCGTCCGTGTTCCACTCCGACGATCTCGGCCGCACCTGGACCGAACCGGCGCACCCCGCCGTCAAGTTCCCCAAGGACACGGGGGCGTCCCTGGAGCGGGTGTGGCAACTGCACCCGGCCGCCGCCGAGCCGGACGTGGTGTACGCGGGTACGGAACCGGCCGCGCTGTACCGCTCGGAGGACCGCGGGGAGACGTTCGAGCTGGTCCGGCCCCTGTGGGAGCATCCCACGCGGTCGAAGTGGGTGCCGGGCGGCGGCGGTGAGGGTCTGCACACCGTGCTCACCGACGCGCGCGACCCGAAGGCCGTCACGGTCGCCGTCTCGACCGCCGGTGTGTTCCGGACGCTGGACGGCGGCGCGAGCTGGGCTCCCTCCAACTCGGGTGTCTCGGCGGTGTTCCTGCCCGACCCGAACCCGGAGTTCGGCCAGTGCGTGCACAAGGTCGCGCGGGACGCGGCGGCCCCGGACCGGCTGTACCTGCAGAACCACTGGGGTGTGTACCGCAGCGACGACGCGGGCGCGCACTGGACGGACATCGGCGAGGGCCTGCCGTCCACGTTCGGTTTCGCGGCGGCCGCGCACCCGCACCGAGGGGAGACGGCGTACGTGTTCCCGATCAACGCCGACGCCGACCGCGTCCCGGCCGACCGCAGATGCCGCGTCTACCGGACGGCCGACGCGGGCAAGAGCTGGGAGCCGCTCTCGGCGGGACTGCCCCAGGAGGACCACTACGGCACGGTGCTGCGCGACGCGCTGTGCACGGACGACGGCGATCCGGCGGGCGTCTACTTCGGCAACCGCAACGGCGAGGTGTTCGCGTCCACGGACGACGGCGACACCTGGCAGCAGCTCGCCTCACATCTGCCGGACGTGCTGTGCGTGCGGGCCGCGATCGTCGGGTGAGGCAGCGAGGAGGGGAGCCCACGGGCGCACCTCGGCGGATATGACGGGCGCTCAGGCATTCGCCCGTCGTCCTGAACAGTGCCGCCAGGGGCGATTGCTCACACGTGTGGTGCCGTCGCCCGGATGCCGGCGAGCACCACGCCGACGATGCGTTCCGCGTCGTCGCGGGTGAACGGGCGCATGCCGCGGTTGACGATGAGGTGGACCGGGCCGGAGATCATCTCGCCGAGGAAGGAGCTGTCGACCGGGGGGAGTTCGCCCCGGTCGACGGCGGTGTCCACCCGTCGCTGCAGGGCGGCCACGCGCTGGTCGAGGATCTTGGTCAGCGCCTCGACGGTGGCGCTCTGGCGGGCGGGCTGGAGGGCCTGTTCGAGCGTCCGGCCGAACGGCGATTCCATGCCGCCGGCGAGGGCCAGCAGGAAGTCCGCCAGGTCCCGGTCGATGTCGCCGGTGTCGGCGACCGAGGCGAGATCCTCGGCGTAGCGCAGCAGGGCTTCGACCACCAGTTCCTCGCGGTCCGGCCAGTTGCGGTAGACGCTGGTCTTGTGCACGCCGGCGAACTCGGCGACCTCCTCGTAGCGGAACCCCGCGATGCCGTCGCGCGCCACGAGTTCGACGGTCGCGGCGAGGATCTGCGCTCTCACCCGCGCGTTGCGGCCACCGGGGCGCCGTGCGGGCGACCGGTCAGCGGTCCCGTCGGCCATCGCCGCGCTCACCTCCTGTTTCTCTGCTCGGGTGCCGATTGTCGTCAGGTGCGGCGTTGCGGTGCAAGCCGGTGGTAAGTAAGCTCGCTAAAAGCGACAGCATGTTTCTTTAAGGGGAACGGTCGCACACCCACCTCAGCGAAACCAGGAGCGCACACGTGAACATCCTTGTCTCCGGAGCCGGTATCGCCGGGCTCGCCTGCGCACTTGAACTAGGCACCCGCGGCCACACCGTCACCGTGGTCGAGTACGCCCGCCACCTCCGGCTCACCGGCACACCCATCGACATCCGCGGTGACGCGATCGAGGCCGTGGACCGGATGGGATTACTCGAGAAGGTCCAGAAGCAACGGGTCCGGATGTCCGAGCTCACCCAGTTCGTCGACAGCGCGGGCGAACCGGTGGCCAGGATCCCCATGGCGGAGATCAGCGACTCCGACGACGACATCGAACTCCTCCGCGAGGACCTCGTCCGTATCCTCGCCGAGGCGCTCCCGGACACCGCGGCGATCCGCTTCGGCGACTCGATCGAGACACTGACCGACGACGGCGAGAACGGCGGCGGCGTCGACGTGGGTTTCGCATCGGGCCGCACCGGGCGGTACGACCTGGTGCTCGGTGCCGACGGCCAGCACTCCGCCGTACGCAGGCTGGTGTTCGGGCCCGAGAAGGACTACCTCCGGCACCTCGGTGTCTACTTCGCCCTCGCCGACCACCCCGGCGAGGCGCGATCCGAGGGCGCCAACTCGATCTACAACGTCCCCCGCCGGATGGCAGGCCTCTTCCGGTACGGGGGCAAGGCCGTCGCGGTCTTCCAGTTCCGCTCGGAAGCGATCGACTACGACCACCACGACGTGGACGCCCAGAAGAAGATCCTCGTCGACGCCTTCGCCGGCCACCGGTCCTGGCGGATCCCGGAGTTGCTCGACGCGGCCCGCGCCGATCCTGGTTTCTTCCTCACCTCCGCGAGCCAGATCCACCTGCCCTCCTGGCACCGCGGCCGGGTCGCCCTCGTCGGGGACGCCGGGTACAGCCCGGCCTTCCTGTCCGGCCGGGGCACCTCACTCGCGCTGACCGGCGCCCGCTTCCTCGCCGAAGAACTCGAGCGGTGCGGCCATGACCACACCGCCGCGTTCGCGCGGTACGAGGCCCGGCAGCGCCCGTACGTCACGTTCGCCCAGGACCGCGTCCACAGCGGCCGCGACCGCATGCTGCCGACCACGTGGGCCGCCATCGCCGCCCGCAACGAGGCGCTGCAAGCCATACGGACAACGCCCGACGGCCCTCAGCGGAGCACCCCCCGACGCGCCGGAGGGAACGCAGAGTGAACGACACGCTGGCAAAGCCCGCCCTCGGCGCCCAGGAGCAACACTGGAACAAGCGGCTCGTCCTCTGGGCGGCCGTCCTCACCCTCGCCAACGTCCTGGCCGACGTGGCCATCGGCTCGCCCATGATGGTCCTGCCCCAGTTGATGGAGCACTTCGACACCGACCAGGCCGCCTGGCTGAACGCGAGCGCGTTGCTGGCCGGGGCCATCTGGTCACCGCTGCTCGCGAAGAGTTCCGACCTCTTCGGCAAGCGCCGGATCCTCATCGGCACGCTGCTCCTCGCCTGCACGGGAGCGCTGGTCTGCCTCGCCGCTCCCAACGTCTGGATCTTCCTGGTGGGGCGCTTCCTCCAGGGTGCCGCCTTCGCCGCGGTCTTCATCACGGTGGCCCTCGCCCGCCAGATCTGCACCCCGCGGGTGGCGATGGCCCTGGTCGGGCTCGTGACGTCCGGCTCGTCGATCGTCGGAATCGTCGAGCCGTTCCTGATGCAGCCGGTCATCGACGTGTTCGGCTACCGGAGCGTGTTCATCGTGGCGGCGCTGCTCGCCACGGCGGCCGCGCTCTGCGTGCGTTCCTTCATCCCGGAGTCGCCGATCCGCGGCACCGGCCGGATCGACGTGTCCGGGGCTCTGCTGCTCGGCGGCGGCCTCGCCGCGGTGCTCGCCTACACCAGCCTGGGGAGCGACCTCGGATGGCTGTCCGGGGGCATGGTCGCCCTGCTGGCGGCCGGTGCCGCCGCGTTGGCCGGCTGGGCGTTCCTCGCACTGCGGGTCGACGAACCCATCATCGACGTCCGGGCCCTCACCCGCCCGATCCTGCTGACGCTGCTGGCCCTGGTCCTGGCGGCAGGCTCCTTCCGCAGCATGCTGCAACTGACGGGCATCATCGCCCAGGTGCCACCCGACCTGGGGCTCGGTTACGGGCTGGGCGACGGCGAGGCGGTCGCCGTGCTGCTCGCCGCGCCCAATCTCGGCATCGTCATCGGCGGCACGTGCGCCGGCTGGATCGCGGGCCGGTTCGGTCCCGCGCTGCCCCTCCTCGGCGGCATCGCCGTCGGGACGGTGGCGACCTTCGCGATGCTGGCGGGCGTATCGGTGCTCCCCCTGGCGATCGCCTGCGGCACCATGCTCGGCATGGCCGCCGGCGCGATCGGCGCCTCCGGCTACAACCTGGCGACCAGCATCGAAGCACCCGAGCGGCAGGGCACGACCGCCGGTCTGGTCTCGGTCGTACTCGCCCTCGGCTCGGTCGTCTTCAACTTCGCCGGGGGCGAGGTGCTCAAGGCGACCCTCATTCCCGGGACCTCCGCCGACGGTGCCCCGGTGAGCACGGCGACCGGCGTGTACCTCTATGTCGCCATGGCGGGAGTGCTCTTCGTCCTCGCCTCGGTGCCCGCCATCATGCTGGCACGCAAACGGCCCGCCGATCCGGCGCCATGACGGCCTGGGTGGGTGTGACGGACCCTCCCTGCCCGTCGCCCGCCGCCCTAGCGTCAGAGCCATGAACGCTGAACAGGAAATCGCGGACCTGCACGGCCGGTGGGTGTTCGGCTGGGAGCGCGACGAGGGGGACGCGCCGTTCGACTTCCGGCGCACCTTCGGCGAGTTCTACGACTTCAGCTCTCCGGACGTCCGCCTCTACGACGACTTCGACCCCGAGCAGCGCGTCGCGACGACGGCCGCCGGCTACGGCTCGATCTGGGAGCCCGGCTTTCGCGGGATGGTCTCGGCGCATCATGCCGTCGACGACGGGCCGCATGTCATCGCGGGCCACGATCTGGCCGCGTCCACCCTGACGTTCGTAGCGCGGATCACCATGTCTGACGGCGCCACGGACATACGCACCACGACCTCGCTGGTCTGGCGGTCGACGCCCCACGGCTGGCGGATCGTCCGCGAGCACAACTCGACCAAGGTCCTGGCCACAGGCGCCCTCGACGGCATGCTGCCCATCGATCGGCACGGGCCGCACCGCCGTTCCGCACAGGGGTGAACCACCCCGGCTGATGCCCCGTAGAGCCCGGTGGACGCGGCCCGACGGCCGCGGCGATACGGAGCGACGGAAGGAATCGGCATGGCCGGCGGCAACATCCAGATCAGCCCGGACGAGATGCGGGAGGCCTCGACCTGGCTGCAGAACCAGAAGGAGCTGATGCAGCAGAGCCTCCACGAGGCCAACACCAAGATGGAGGAGATGGTCGAGGCGGCCTACGCGACGCCGGGCTCCGAGACCAAGTTCCGTCCCTTCTGGGAGGAGTACAAGAACGGCACCCAGGAGGCGATCGAGGGGCTGCAGGGCGTCAGTGAGTTCATCAAGCAGGCCGCCGACGCGTTCGTCGACACCGACGACCAGACGTCCGGCTCCATCGGCTGACGTGCCCGGCACGGTCCGGCCCCACCCTCCCCGTGAGGGCGGGGCCGGACGGCCGTAGCAGGAGAGGAGACGCCGATGGGGCGCATCAGCGTGCCCGTGCAGGACTTGAAGGACACGGCCAGGGAGCTTCAGAACATCGGGGATCTGATCGGCGACCGCGCGACCCTCTTCCACGCCACGGGCGACCGGAAGGACTTCGAGAGCTTCGTCGGCGACAGCAGACTCGCGGAGGCCCTCGACGGGTTCGACAAGGCGTGGGTGGCGGGTCACGAACGGGTCCACGACAACGTGAAGAAGTTCTCCGAGAACGCGGACGCGATCTCCGAGAACTTCACGAAGACGGACGACGACGTCGCCAACTCGCTGGACGAATCGAAGAAGCAAGCGTGACAGGAAACGTCGTGCGGAAGGGAAAGTCGTCATGACGGATCCGGTCATGGAACAGTCCGAGGGCGCCCCGGCGGGCTACACGCTGAGGTTCCCCGACTCCTGGTGGCATCTCGACCTGGACCCGAACACCCGGGACGCGTCGATCCGCCGCCGTATCGAGTCCCAGGTGGAGAAGGCGCCGCAGCTCTCCCGCGAGCAGGTGGACGAGCTGATCCGCAGTACCCGGCGCATCGCCCGCGAGGCGCACGCGCAGGGCGCGCTGCGGGCATCGGGGATGCTCAGGATCCTCAACGCGGGCAGCGGACCCCTGGTGCTCAGCGCCACGACGGCCGTGCTCCGGATCTCCGTTCCCGAGGGTCAGTCGGAGGATCTGGCGGACCTCGTCGTCGCGGCCGGCGTGCAGCTCGGCACCCAGGCGGAAGGCACCGGACTGCCCCCCGGCGAGGTGGAGTTGCTGGAACTGCCCCAGGTCGGAGCGGTCGGGCGGATCACCAGGATCGAGGACGTGGACCACAAGGGGACGCCCGTCCCCACCGCGATGCGGCACACCCTGATCCCGGTGCCGGACAGCCGGGACTACCTGGTGCTCGCCAGCTCCACTCCCAACGTGGATCTGGCGGAACAGTTCTACGAGGTCTTCGACGCGATCGCGGAATCGTTCCGCTTCGAGGACCCGGCCGGCGCGTCCGGCGCAGCGGATCCGGCGGCGGAAGCGGCCGGCGGAGGCCCCATGGGCGAAGCAGACAAGGGAAAGTGAGGTCGCGGCCATGGCGCGTCCAGCGGTGTCCGAATGGGAATCGGTCTTCGGGTTCTCGGACGACCCGACTCCGGGTGACGCGGAGGTGCTCGGAGAGCTCGCGAGGAGCTATCGCTCCGTGGCGGACAACGCGGGCGATGCCCTCCCCCTCGTCTCCGGGCTGGAGAACCAGCAGGTGGGCGAGGGCAAGTCCATGGAGAAGCTCCGGGACAAGCTGGGCGACCTGGCCGAGCAGGTGCGCAAGCTGCACAGCTCGTACGACCAGGCGGCCGGCGCGCTGGACACGTATGTCCATTCGCTGCTCGATCAGCAGCGGAACGCCGACAACGCGCTGGAGAAGGGGCGGGAGGCCGAGGAGCGGCTGGCGTCGGCCACCGCGGTGGTGCTCGCGGCCGGTGCCGACATCGGCCGGCTGGACGGGGCCGAACATCCTCCGGACGACACGGAGGCGCGGGCGAGCACGCGGCGGGCGCTGGACGAGGCCCACAGCAAGCAGTCCACGGCGCAGGCGCAAGCGGATGACGCTCAAGCGGACCTCGACGCCGCCCGCATGCTCGCCGAGGACGCGCGGCAGGTGCGCGAGGAGGACGCCTCCGTCGCGGCCCAGAAGCTGGACGACGCGAAGGACGAGTCGGTCGCGGGCTACAGCCTGTGGGACAAGATCAAGAAGGCGTTCAGCACGGCCCTCGGCATCATCAGCGCGGTGCTGGGTGTCCTGGCCCTGCTGGTGCCCGGCCTGCAGGGGCTGGGAATCGCCCTGACGATCGGCAGCATCGTGGCCGGTGCGGCGTCGCTGGGGATCAACATCTCCGTCATGGCGGAGACCGGCGAGTGGAACATAGCCGAGATCGTGCTCGGCGTCGTGGGCATGGTCGCGGGCGGGGCCGCACTCCTCAAGGGCGTCGGGGGGATCGGCTCGGCTCTCAAGGGAGTCAAGCCCTCCTCGATGAAGAATCCGCAGGGCGGCACCCGCCTCAACAGCCGGGCCGCGAACAGCCGTACCTGCAAGACCGACCCGGTCGATGTGGCGAGCGGTGAGATGCTGCTGACGCAGACCGATCTGGAACTGCCCGGCATCCTGCCCTTGGTGGTCACGCGTACGCATCTGTCGACCTACCGGTACGGGCAGTTCTTCGGCCCGTCCTGGGCCTCCACCCTGGACGAGCGCCTCGAAGTCGACGGCCGGGGACGCGTGTCGTGGGCTCGCGAGGACGGCTCGATCCTGACCTACCCGAGCCTTCCCGCCGCCGGGTCGGACGAGTCGGCGTGGCCCGAGGAAGGCCCCCGCCTCCCGCTGACCTCCGCGGGAACGGGCGCCGAGGGGGAGGCCACCTACCGCATCACCGATCCGCACACGGGCGTCGTCCGCGCCTTCGCGGAGCATCCCGGTGACGACGAGAGCGACTGGTACTGGCTGACCGGGTGGCACGACCGCAACGGCAACGAGGTCGGCGTCTCCCGCCTGGAGGACGGCACCCCCACGAGGCTGGTCCACTCCGGCGGCTACCGGGTCGACGTGCACTGCCTCGCCGGGCTTGTGACCCGTCTGACGGTGAGCACGCCCGAGGGCCCGGTCGAGGTCATGTCCTACAGCCATGACGCGGACGGGAACCTCACGCACGTGGCCAACTCGTCGGGCAAGTCGATGGTGTTCGGCTACGACGACCGGTCCCGCATCACCTCCTGGACGGACCGGAACGACTCCACGTACCGCTACGTCTACGACGAGGACAACCGCGTCACGGAGACCATCGGCCCCGAGGGCCACCTCTCCTCACGCTGGAGCTACGACCCCGACCAACACCGAACGCACTACACCGACGCCTGCGGCGCCACGACCGTCTACCAGCTCAACGACCTCCACCAGGTCACCGGCGAGACCGACCCCCTCGGCAACACCACGACCTCCGAGTGGGACCGCTACGACAACCTCCTCGCCCGCACCGACGCCCTCGGCAACACCACCCGCTACGAGTACGACCGGGCCCACAACTCCACGGCCGTCGAACTCCCGGGCGGCAGCCGGTCCACGGCGACGTACAACGAGCTGAACCTGCCTCTCTCCACGATCGGCCACGACGGCACGACGTGGCACAGCGAGTACGACGAGCGGGGCAATCTCACCGCCATGACCGCCCCGAACGGGGCCACCCTTCGGTTCACCCACGACCGGTCCGGTGCCATCGCGACCGCGACGGACGCATCGGGCGCGGCGGCCATGTATGACAACGACGCCGCCGGTCTGCCCCTCTCCGTCACCGATGCCTCCGGTGGAACCGCCGTGCTGGAACGCGACGCGTTCGGCCGCCCCATCACCCTCACCGACCCACTGGGTGCGGTCACCCGCACCGTGTGGACCGTCGAAGGCCGCGTATCGGAGCGCACCACCCCCGACGGCCGCACCGAACACCTCACCTGGGACGGCGAGGGCAACTGCCTCACGCGCACCGACCCCGCAGGCGGCACCACCCACTTCGAGTACACGCATTTCGACAGGCTCGCGGCACGTACCGAGCCCGACGGCGCCCGGTCCACCTTCGCCTACGACGGCCAGCTCCGCCTCACCCGGGTCACCAACGCGCAGGGCCTGAAATGGGATTACACCTACGACCCCGTCGGCAATCTCATCAAGGAGGCCGACTTCGACAACCGCGAGATCCGTTACGGCTATGACGCGTTGGGCCGGATCACCTCCCGTACGACCCCACTCGGCGAGGAGATCACCCACACCTACAACGAACTCAGTCAGCTGACGTCCAAGGACGCGGCCGGGGTGCGGACCGACTACACCTATGACGCCGCGGGCGCTCTCCTCCGCGCGGTGTCCCCCACCTCCACGCTCGCGCTCGAGCGGGACATGATGGGGAACCTGCTGTCGCAGACGGTGGACGGACGCACCACCCGGTACACCTACGACGTCATGGGCCGCCGCACCTCCCGCACCACGCCCACCGGTGCGTACACCGAACTCGCCTACGACGAAGCCGGTAACCGCAGCGCCCTGACGACCGACGGTCACCGCATGGAGTTCACTCACGACCTCCTCGGCCATGAGCTGTCGCGCGCCCTGGGCACGACCGCGTCACCGGTCGCCATGACCACCGCCTGGGACCTGGCCGGCCGTCCCGTCGCACAGGGCGTGGTCGCTCCGGCCGGGGACGTCCGGGCCCGCACCTACGCGTACCGGGCGGACGACCACGTCACCTCCATCACCGACGAGGCGACGGGGGCAGGCCGACGGATGGAACTGGACCGGGCGGGGCGCCCGTTGACGGTCACGGCCGACGGCTGGACCGAGTCCTACGCCTACGACCGGGCAGGCAACCAGACCGAGGCCACCTGGCCCGACAAGGCACCCCGCACCGACGCCCGGGGCCCGCGTACCTACAGCGACACCCGGCTGCTCTCCGCCGGCGCGGTCCGGTACGAGTACGACGACGCGGGCCGCATGGTGCTGCGGCAGAAGCGCCGTCTGTCGAAGAAGCCCGACACCTGGCGCTACGAGTGGGACGCCGAGGACCACCTCGTCGCATGCGTCACCCCTGATGGCACCCGCTGGCACTACACGTACGACCCGATGGGGCGCCGCACCGCCAAGTACCGCATGGCGGAGGACGGGGTCACGGCCGCCGAGGCGGTGTATTTCACCTGGGACGAAACCCGCCTCGCCGAGCAGACGGACAGCACGACCGGCGTCACCCTCACCTGGGACCACGACGGCCACCGCCCCCTCACGCAGCTCGAACGCAAGCCGAAGAGCCAGGACGAATACGACTCCCGCTTCTTCGCCATCGTCACCGACCTCGTCGGCACCCCCACCGAACTCGTCGACGAGCAGGGCGACGTCGCCTGGCACTCCCGCGCCACGCTGTGGGGCGTCACCTCACACAACCGGGACGCGATCGCCCACACGCCGCTGCGTTTCCCGGGGCAGTACGAGGACCCCGAAACGGGTCTGCACTACAACTACTTCCGGCACTACGACCCCGAGACCGCCCGCTACACGACGCCGGACCCGCTCGGCCTCGACCCCGCCCCCAACCCCCGCACCTATCCGCACAATCCCCAGACGTGGTTCGACGCCCTCGGGCTCGCACCGACGTGCCAAGAGCTGGAGGACCTCGCATCCGACGTGTCCCAGGTGCTGGAAAGGCGAGGCCAAGCAGGTCAGACGGTCGCCGCGATCCATGACAAGACCGGAGACATCTGGGTGGCCGGTACGAGCAAGGCGAAATTGACTCCGGCACAGCGTGAGCTGGTCGAAGCCCGGGGGGCCAAGTGGCTGCCCAACGATCAGTACTTTTCTCCCCGGTTGCATTTCGGTGGCCACGCGGAGGAGAACCTTCTGGGATTTCTCATCGACAGGGCGGGGCGGGTGCCCACGCACGGTGCCGCGATGCGCAGCGTGTGCGACGAGTTCTGCGAACCTCTCATCAGGTCCTACGGAGGTATCGTGAGAGGACCCCTGAACCCCGGAGACCACGGAACGAAGATCCGGCATTTCCAATTTCCAAGCTGAAACGGGAAGCACACATGCCCGAAGAAATGACCCCCCAACTCATCGGCCAGGAAACCGTCGAAGGAGCCACCGAAGCGTGGGGGGAATTCGAGGGGCGGCAGTTCCGGGACGGGACACTGCGGCTGGTGACACGCTCCGCAGACCTGGCGATTGTCAGGACGGTACGTCCGTCCGCCCAGCCGCCGCTCTTCTCCGACGACAGCCGCTCTGTCCCGCTGAAGGACCTCACCGAGTGCCGATACGTGACCCCTGCCGGGAGTGGCGTCGCGGCGTCCCGGCAGGACTCGGTGTCGTACCACTCCCGTGATGGTGCGATCGAATGGAGCTTCAGGCACTTCCCCTGGGCCGACGGAGGAATCTGCAGCGGAGCCTGTGCGGAAACCCCGGACGGGCGACA
Organism: Streptomyces sp. NPDC057099; assembly: GCF_042671245.1. NCBI lineage: Bacteria > Bacillati > Actinomycetota > Actinomycetes > Kitasatosporales > Streptomycetaceae > Streptomyces > Streptomyces sp. NPDC057099. The sequence continues at coordinate 718 of NZ_JBHUTX010000085.1, read as the reverse complement.
CCTGCTCGCCGTCGTTCCCGGAACTCCCGACGACGCGGGAGAATATCCGGGTGAACGCTGCGTTCTCCTCGACTCGAAAACCGGGCAGGTGATCGACGAGACGCCTCTTCCCACGTTCTCCGCCTTCTACGCCCTGGATGCCCCCTTCCGGCAGACCTCGACCTTTTTCCTGTCCGCGGGGCAGGGCCAGGACGATGCGTATTCCTGGAAGGTTGACCTTGTGGATGACCGTCTGCACCTCGTGGAGCTCGCATCGGGCATGGAGCGGGTGACCGCCGCACAGCACGACAGTGTTCTGGTGCAGGATGTCGGCGGCAGTCGGCTGCAGGTGCGGCGTGCTGTCCCCGACGGGACTCCGCACATCGATTCCGAGGTGAACGCGGAGGATTTGAGGGCCGAGCAGGAGTCGTACCTCACGGGTGACTCCGGTTTTGTCGACGACTCCCGCGTCATCGCCGCGGTGGGCGAAGAATGGTGGACCGAGGAAACCGAGCATTTCCTGTTCGATGTGGCAGGCCCGACCGTTCGTCACCGGGTTCGGTACCCGTTTCCGGTCGGCCGGGACCCGAAAGCCCTCGGTGACGGAACGTGGATCACCGTGAACGGGGCCGAGGTGCACCGCTGGCGCATCGTGGAGTAGCGAACGCCGACGCGTCGCGGGGCCCGCCCCGTATGCGAGAGGGCTCCCGCCGACCTCGTCGGCGGGAGCCCGCAGTGG
>NZ_JBHUTX010000084.1:0-18827 GCF_042671245.1 Streptomyces sp. NPDC057099 | reverse complement strand
GGCCCGCGGGGAGGAAGCCCTCCCCGCGGGCCCGGCGCCGTTTCCGGAGCCGTTCTCACCGCGGGCCGGCCTTCGACGACAAGGTCACTGCACGGCCGGGCCGAGCCGGGGGCAGTGGGCCGTAAGGTTAGACACATGAACGATCGCATGGTGTGGATCGACTGCGAGATGACCGGCCTCTCGCTGTCGGACGACGCGCTCATCGAGGTGGCCGCCCTCGTGACCGACTCCGAGCTGAACGTGCTCGGCGAAGGCGTGGACATCGTCATCCGGCCGCCGGACCGGGCACTGGAGACGATGCCGGATGTGGTGCGTCAGATGCACACCTCGTCCGGGCTGCTCGCCGAGCTGCCGGACGGCACGACGCTGAAGGACGCCGAGGAGCAGGTCCTGGCGTATGTGAGGGAGTTCGTCAAGGAGCCGGGCAAGGCCCCGCTGTGCGGCAACTCCGTCGGCACGGACCGCGGCTTCCTGCTGCGCGACATGCCGACACTGGAGGACTACCTCCACTACCGGATCGTCGACGTCTCGTCGGTCAAGGAGCTGGCCCGCCGCTGGTACCCGCGGGCGTACTTCAACAGCCCGAAGAAGAACGGCAACCACCGCGCGCTCGCCGACATCCGCGAGTCCATCGCGGAGCTGCGCTACTACCGCGAGGCCGTCTTCGTCCCGCAGCCCGGGCCCGACTCGGACACCGCGAAGAAGATCGCCGCGAAGCACGTTCTGCCTGCTCAGTAGGCGTGCCAGGGGCCCGTCGGGGAGCGCCGGGAAAGGTGGGCGCGAGCACCCCTTCGGACCCTGTACACTTTTTCTCGGCCGGTCAGGAAGTCACAGACCTCCAAGCCGGTCATGGTGGGTGTAGCTCAGCTGGTAGAGCACCTGGTTGTGGTCCAGGAAGTCGCGGGTTCAAGTCCCGTCACTCACCCTGAGTATTCAGCCGGTGGCTTCGTAAAAGAAGCCACCGGCTGAAGCTTTTTGCGCGCCTGCCGCGCCTGTCCGGGGTGGCCCGGAGGCGGGGCTACCGTCGGCGCCATGGACGGTGGACACCGAGGGTGGCGCGCGTGTGTGCTCGGCGGGGCGGTGTTCGCCGTGTGCATGGCCGGCACCACGCTGCCGACTCCCCTCTACCCCCTCTACCAGGACAAGTTCGGGTTCTCCGAGCTGACCGTGACCGTGGTGTACGCCCTGTACGCCTTCGCGGTCATCGGCGTGCTGCTGCTGGTCGGCAACGCCTCTGACGTCGTGGGCAGACGCCCGGTGCTGCTGTGCGGCCTGGGCCTCGCCGCGGCGAGCGCCGTCTGTTTCCTGTGCGCCACCGGGCTCGGCTGGCTGTACGCGGGGCGGCTGCTGTCGGGACTGTCCGCCGGGCTGTTCACCGGGGCGGCCACCGCGTACGTGATGGAGCTGGCGCCCGAGGGCGGCACCGCCCGGGCCACGTTCGTGGCGACGGCCGCCAACATGGGCGGACTGGGCTGCGGTCCCCTGCTGTCCGGGGTGCTCGCGCAGTACGCCCCCTGGCCGCTGTATCTGCCGTTCGTCACACACCTCGCCCTGGTGGCCGGTTCGGCCGCCGTCCTGCTGGGGCTCGCGGAGACCGTACGGGAGCGGCGGCCGCTGCGCACCGTACGGCCGCAGCGGCCCGCTCTGCCCCCGCAGGTGCGGGCGGTGTTCGGGCCCGCGGCGACCGCCGCGTTCGTGGGGTTCGCGCTGTTCGGGGTGTTCACGTCGGTCAGCCCGGAGTTCCTCGCCGAGTCCCTGGGCGTGACCGACCACGCCGTGAGCGGGCTGATCGTCGCGCTGGCCTTCTTCGCCTCGACCGCCGGCCAACTCGCCGTCGGCCGGGTCGGGGTACGGCGCTCCCTGCCCCTGGGCTGCGCCGGGCTGCTCGCCGGTCTGGCCCTGCTCGCGGGCGCGCTGCGGTGGGACCTGATGGCGCTGGTGGTGCTGAGCGCGCTCATCGGCGGGATCGGGCAGGGGCTGGCGTTCCGTGGCGCGCTGTCCGAGGTGGCGGAGGCCTCGCCCGAACACCAGCGAGCCGCGGTGATCTCGACGCTGTTCGTGGTGGCCTACGCGGGCATCTCGGTCCCGGTGATCGGCGTGGGCCTGCTGACGGGCCCCCTCGGCCTGGAGGGCGCTGGCCTGGTGTTCATCGCGTGCATGGCGGTCCTGGTGTCGACGGCGGCCGCCTATCTGCTCCGGCGTCCGGCACCGGCCAGGACGTGACCCCCGCGGGCGGCGGCCCCCGTCACGACGACGACCGGGACACCAGCTCCGTGGCCAGGACCATCTGGCGTCGTTCCAGGCCCCGGGACGCCGAGGGGCGGCGGTCGGCGATCTCCGTGAGGAGGAGGTCGATCATGCCGTGGCCCATCTCCTCGATGGGCTGGCGGACGCTGGTGAGGGGCGGGTCCATGTGGCGGGCGATGGCGGAGTCGTCGTAGCCGACGAGCGCCACGTCGTCGGGGATGCGGCGGCCCGCCTCGCGCAGGGCCTGGCGGGCACCGGCCGCGGTGACGTCGGAGGCGGCGAAGACCGCGTCCAGGGTGGGGCGGCGCTCCAGCAGGGCCGCCATGGCGCGGCGGCCGCCCTCCTCCGTGAAGTCGCCCGCCTCGATCAGGGCCTCGTCCGCCTCGTGGCCCGCGTCGCTCAGGGCGTCGCGGTAGCCCTCGATACGGCGCTGGGCACCGTAGACGTCGAGACGGCCGGTGATGTGGGCTATCCGGCGGCGGCCGCCGGACAACAGGTGCTCGACGGCCTGGCGGCCGCCGCCGTAGTTGTCGGAGTCGACCGACGGGAGGGTCTCCGCCGACGAGCGCGGGCCGCTGATCACCGCCGGTATCTCCAGCTGGGCCAGCAGGTCGGGCAGTGGGTCGTCCGCGTGCACGGAGACCAGCAGGACGCCGTCCACCCGGTGGGCCGCCAAGTACTGGGCGAGGCGGCGGCGTTCGCGGTCACTGCCCGCGAAGATCAGCAGCAGCTGCATCTCCGTGTCGGAGAGCGCCGCCCCGACGCCCTTCAGCATGTCCGAGAAGTACGGCTCCGCGAAGAACCGCGTCTCCGGCTCGGGCACGACCAGCGCGATCGCGTCCGTACGGTTCGCTGCCAGGGCGCGCGCGGCGGTGTTCGGGACGTATCCGAGCTCCGCGACCGCCGCCTCGACGGCCGCCCGGGTCGCGTCGCTGACCCGGGGCGAGCCGTTGATCACCCGGGAGACGGTGCCGCGGCCGACACCGGCGCGCGCCGCCACCTCTTCGAGGGTGGGCCGGCCACCGCTTCGGCCCCGCGCTCCGTGGCTTGCCATGGGCTCCGCCTTCCCGTCCACACCCGCACTCTGCGGCTGGCCTGGAATTTAACAGGCTCGTCAGCTGTAGTGACCGCCACCGAGGGCTTGCCGCCCCCGGCCTCCGCTTGGGCCCGGCGGCCCGGTTCGACCGGCTCGATACCGCCGTCCCGGGCTGCAACGGGCCCCGGCCCGGGTCCAGTTAACAGCCCGATAACTGAACGCATCTCTCCCTGTCCGGTCCCTTGACACCCCCGCCCCGACCGGCGAACCTTCAACACATCACTGGTGGGAGCGCTCCCACAGTACCTGACACATACACAACCCGCACGTTCCCCGCCCGAGCCGCAGCGAGCAAAAACGGGTCCAACCATGCAGTTGGCCGGGGGGTCGGCACGTCAGGGCAAACAGGAGGACGCAATGCGAGCACGTACCCGATCCGCCCGCAACCGGGCGGTTGTCCTCGCGGCAGTCGCGTCGCTGGGCGCCGGGCTGCTGGCCGGCTGTGCCGACGACGGCGGCGACGACAGTTCCGGCTCCTCGTCCGGCGACAGCAGCGGCAAGACCTCGATCTCGGTGGGGCTCTTCGGCACCATGGGCTTCAAGGAGGCCGGCCTCTACGACGAGTACGAGAAGCTCAACCCGAAGATCAAGATCGAGCAGAACGTCATCGAGCGGAACGAGAACTACTACCCGGCGCTGCTGAACCACCTCACCACCAACAGTGGTCTGCTGGACGTCCAGGCCGTCGAAGTCGCCAACATCTCCGAGGTCACGGCCACCCAGGCCGACAAGCTCGAGGACATGTCCAAGGTCTCGGGCGTGAGCAAGAGCAACTGGCTGGACTGGAAGTGGCAGCAGGCCACTACCAAGGACGGCAAGACGATCGGCCTCGGCACCGACGTCGGCCCGATGGCGATCTGCTACCGCACGGACCTCTTCAAGCAGGCCGGTCTGCCCACCGACCCGGCCGAGGTCGGCAAGCTGTGGGCCGGTGACTGGGCCAAGGTCGTCGGCGTCGGCGAGCGGTACAAGAAGAAGGCCCCGAAGGGCACCTTCTTCATGGACTCCCCCGGCGGTCTGCTCAACGCGGTCCTGGGCAGCGAGAAGGAGAAGTTCTACGACTCCTCCGGCAAGGTCATCTACAAGGAGAACCCCGCGGTCAAGGCCGCCTTCGACCTGACGGCGGAGGCCGCGAAGAAGGGCCTCGTCCAGTCGCAGACGCAGTTCCAGCCGGCCTGGAACTCCACGATCGCCAACAGCAAGTTCGCCGCGATCGCCTGCCCGCCGTGGATGCTCGGCACGATCAAGGGCAACGCCAAGCCGGACGCGGCCGGCAAGTGGGCCGTGGCCGCCGCGCCCAAGGGCGGCAACTGGGGCGGCACCTTCCTCACCGTGCCCAAGAGCGGCAAGAACGTGAAGGAGGCCCAGAAGTTCGTGGCCTGGCTGACCGCGCCGGAGCAGCAGGCGAAGCTGTTCAAGGTGCAGGGCAGCTTCCCGAGCTCCCCGCCCGCCTACAGCCTGCCCGAGGTGACCGGCGCGACGAACGAGATGACCGGTGACCAGCAGATCGGCTCGATCTTCGCGGAGCTCGCCAAGACGGCCCCGGTCCAGGTGATCGGCCCGAAGGACCAGATCATCCAGCAGGGCCTGTCGGACAACGGCGTCATCCTCGTCACCAAGGGCAAGTCGGCCGAGGAGGCCTGGGAGACGGCGACCAAGTCCATCGACAACAAGCTGGACCAGTGACCCGGATGGCCACCCGTCACGACACCGCCGCGCCCCCCGTGGAGGGGGGCGCGGCCCCGGGCCGTGTGCCCGGGGACCCCGCGGAGGCGGAGAAGGAGCAGCGGCGCCGGGACCGGCTGTCCCGCCGCTGGCAGCGGGACCTGCGCTGGAGCCCGTACGCCTTCGTCTCGCCGTTCTTCCTGCTGTTCGTCGCGTTCGGTCTGTTCCCGTTGATCTACACGGGCTGGGCCTCCCTGCACCAGGTGGAGCTGACCGCGCCGACCGACATGAACTGGGTCGGGATGCGCAACTACACCCGGCTCTTCGACGACGAGTTCTTCTGGAACGCGGCGCGCAACACCCTGACCATCGGCATCATCTCCACCGTCCCGCAGTTGCTGATGGCGATGGGCATCGCGCACATCCTCAACTACAAGCTGCGGGCCTCGACGTTCTTCCGGGTCGCGATGCTCGCGCCGTACGCGACGTCGATCGCCGCCGCCTCGCTGGTGTTCGTGCTGCTCTTCGGCCGTGACTACGGCATGATCAACTGGGCGCTGGACCTGGTCGGCATCAACCCGGTCGACTGGCAGAACGACAAGTGGTACTCGCAGATCGCCGTCTCGACGATCATCATCTGGCGCTGGACCGGCTACAACGCGCTGATCTACCTCGCCGCGATGCAGGCCATCCCGCACGACCTGTACGAGTCGGCGGCCCTGGACGGGGCCAGCCGCTGGCAGCAGTTCATCCATGTGACGCTGCCGTCGCTGCGGCCGACGATCCTGTTCACCGTCGTCGTGTCGACGATCGGGGCGAGCCAGGTGTTCGGCGAGCCGCTGCTCTTCGATGCCAACAAGGGCACCTCCGGCGGCGCGGAGCACCAGTTCCAGACGCTCGGTCTGTATCTGTACGAGCAGGGCTGGGTGGCCCAGCACCTGGGCCGTGCCTCGGCGATCGCCTGGACGATGTTCCTGCTGCTGATCGTCATCGGCATCGTCAACTACGTCATCTCGCGCCGGCTGCGCGCCAGTAGTTAAGGAGTGGTGGCCGTGACGACGACTGTGACGCCCCCCGACGCGCCGCCGCCCGGTGCGCCCGTGAAGGATTCCAAGCGCCCGCGCCTGCCGAAGTCCGCGCGGGCCGGCGGGCAGCTGCACGGCGGTCCGATCGCGTACGCGATCCTGATCGTGTTCACGATCGTGTCGCTGTTCCCGCTGGTGTGGACGGCGATCGCCGCCTCGCGTGACAAGCAGCGGCTCGCGCAGACACCGCCGCCGTTCTGGTTCGGCTCGGGTCTGTTCGACAAGCTGGAGATCGCCTGGAAGGACGCCAATCTCGGTGAGGCGTTCCTCAACACCACGATCGTGGCGGGTGTTTCGGCGGCCACGATCGTCTTCCTGTCGACGATCGCCGGTTTCGCCTTCGCCAAGCTGCGGTTCAGAGGCCGTGGCGCGCTGATGCTGATCGTGATCGGCACGATGATGGTGCCGCCGCAGCTGAGCGTGATCCCGCTGTACATGATGGTCGCCAAGCTCGACTGGACGGACCAGTTGCAGGCGGTGATCTTCCCGTCGCTGGTGAGCGCGTTCGGTGTGTTCTTCATGCGGCAGTACCTGATCCAGGCGCTGCCGGACGAGATCATAGAGGCCGCCCGGGTCGACGGGGCGAGCAGCTGGCGCGTGGTGTGGCACGTGGTGTTCCCGGCGGCGCGGCCGGCGATGGCCGTGCTCGGGATGCTGACGTTCGTGCAGACCTGGAACGACTTCATGTGGCCGTTCCTGGTGCTGACCCAGATGGGCAACCCGACCGTGCAGGTCGCGGTCGCGGCGCTGGGCCGCGGCTACACGCCCGACACGTCCCTGATCATGGCGGGCGCGCTGCTGGGCACGCTGCCGCTGCTGCTGGTCTTCGCGATCTTCGGCAAGCAGATCGTGGGCGGCATCATGCAGGGCGCCGTGAAGGGCTGACGCCCTCGTCCGTTCTCCAGGGGGCCGGATCAGTGCCGCTCCGGCCCCTGTTCGTGAACTCCCTTTCCCCCTCCACCCGTCGCCTCTCCACGAACCCCCAATGGGAGCGCTTCCATGCCTGAATCCGAGAACCCGGCCACTCCGGTGACCTTCCCTCCGGCCTTCGTCTGGGGTGCGGCCACCTCCGCGTACCAGATCGAGGGTGCGGTGCGGGAGGACGGCCGTACGCCGTCGATCTGGGACACCTTCAGCCATACGCCGGGCAAGACCGTCGGCGGCGACCACGGTGACATCGCTGTCGACCACTACCACCGCTACCGCGAGGACGTCGCGATGATGGCGGACCTGGGCCTGGGCGCCTACCGCTTCTCCGTCTCGTGGTCGCGGGTGCAGCCGACCGGCCGGGGCCCGGCCGTCCAGAAGGGCCTGGACTTCTATCGCCGACTGGTGGACGAGCTGCTGTCCAAGGGCATCAAGCCGGCCGTCACGCTCTACCACTGGGATCTGCCGCAGGATCTGGAGGACGCGGGGGGCTGGCCGGAGCGCGACACGGCGTACCGCTTCGCGGAGTACGCGCAGATCGTCGGTGAGGCGCTGGGCGACCGTGTCGAGCAGTGGATGACGCTCAACGAGCCGTGGTGCAGCGCATTCCTGGGCTACGCGTCCGGGGTGCACGCTCCGGGGCGTACGGATCCGGCGGCCTCGTTGCGTGCCGCGCATCATCTGAACCTGGCGCACGGGCTGGGCGCGTCGGCGCTGCGGTCGGTGATGCCGGCCCGCAACCAGGTCGCGATCGCCCTCAACTCCGCGACCGTGCGGCCGCTTTCGCAGGACCCGGCGGACCTGGCGGCGGCCAAGAGGATCGACGACCTGGCCAACGGGGTCTTCCACGGCCCGATCCTGCACGGCGCCTACCCCGAGTCGCTGTACGTGGCGACGTCGGACCTCACCGACTGGGACTACGTCCTGGACGGCGATCTGACGCTGATCAACCAGCCGCTGGACGCGCTGGGCCTCAACTACTACACGCCCGCGCTGGTCTCGGCGGCGGACGCGTCGGCGCGGGCGCCGCGTGCCGACGGCCACGGGGCGAGCGACCACTCGCCGTGGCCGGCCGCGGGCGACGTCGCCTTCCACCAGACGCCCGGTGACCGCACGGAGATGGGCTGGACGATCGACCCGACCGGTCTGCATGAGCTGATCATGCGCTACACCCGGGAGGCGCCGGGCCTGCCGCTGTACATCACCGAGAACGGCGCGGCCTACGACGACAAGATCGACTCGGACGGCCGGGTGCACGACCCGGAGCGGGTCTCCTACCTCCACGGCCATCTGTCCGCGGTCCGCCGCGCGATCACCGACGGCGCCGATGTCCGCGGCTACTTCCTGTGGTCGCTGCTGGACAACTTCGAGTGGGCGTACGGCTACGGCAAGCGCTTCGGCGCGGTGTACGTGGACTACGCGACGCTCCAGCGCACGCCGAAGTCCAGCGCCCTGTGGTACGGGAAGGCGGCACGCACCGGAGCACTGCCGCCACTGGAGCCGGCCGCTTAGGCCGCCCGGGGGGGTGGGGGGTGGGGGGGCGGCCCCCGCGGGGGGGGGCCGCGCCCCGCTGTCTTTGGAATTCCATATTCCGGTAATTCACAATGACCTGAATTCGTTTCCCGATTTGATCATCATGTGTCTAAGGTCGATGTCGATCAGGGCGGGGGGCCGTGGGGCTGCTCCGCAGTCCTGCGGTGAAAGGGAAGCTCAATGTTCAGATCGTTCACCCGTATAGCCGTGGCCGGTGCGGCTGTGGCCACGGTCTTCGCCGGCACCACGTCGACGGCTCAGGCCTCCGATTTCTCCACTCTCGACAGCGACAAGAAAATCTCGCTTCCGGGCGGCCGGGGCACGATGACCTTCATCGACGACGGAGACATGTTCAAGGTCTGTGACACGAAGGCGGACGGCCATGGTGTCTCGGGTCGTCTGATCGACAACAACTACAACGAGAAGCTCTACATCACCGACGGCGGCGACTCCAACTGCGGCAAGAAGGGCTACGACGTCGGCCAATTCGGCTCGTACCAGATGCAGCTCTCGTGGAACGGCGACGGTTACGAAGTGAAGTCCGAGTGGTTCAACGAGTAGACCGGAATCTCCTCGGCAATTGCCGTGAGGTGAAGGCGCCGGCATGGAGCACTCCGCTGCCGTGCCGGCGCTGTCGAAACGCGAACATCTGGTCCCGGAGGCAGCCATGAAGACGGTCCGAGGCATCGTGGTGACCGGCGTGGTCGCGGCGGTCGTCGCATGCGGCGTAGCGGTGTCGCTGGCCACAGCCGGCGATGACGGTGCGCCGGAGCGATCCGCGGGCGGGCTTCCGGCCCCGGGCGTCATGGCACATCCGGATCAGTCGCCGCCACGGGAACGCATCGCCGCGGGGAGGGTCGCCGTCTCGGCGTACTTCACCGCGAGATCCGTGCGGCGGCCGCAGGGGGACGGCGCCGTCGCGTACGAGTGGAGTCTGCTCAACACGACCACCGGCCGCTACCGGAAGACCGACTGGGCCTGGCTCGATGTGGCTCCCGGGATGAAGACCGCCGCGGTGCTGGAGCGCGGTCTGCCGGTCGATCGCATCGGACTGCTGAACCTGGCCACGGACCAGGTGGAGCGCTGGATCGAGGTGGACCGGGGCGTGGGCGGGGTGCGGTTCTCCCCCGACGGCAAGCGCCTTGTGGCGACCGCCTACGGCCGCGACCCGGATGGTCTGTTCAAGGACGCGTCGTATCAGCTGAACGGCAAGAAGGTGCCAGGGCCCAAGCCGAGCCGGACCGGCTTCTATGTCGTCGACGTCGCCTCCGGACGGGCGGACTTCACCGAGCGCCCGCCCAGGAAGGACGACCGCGGATCCCTCTCCCGCGGCGGACGCCAGGATTTCCTCTGGAGCCGTGACAGCACCTTGCTGTGGGAGCCCTGGGCGAACAAGACGGGCAAGGTGTTCTACGACGTGGCCGGCAAGGAGGTGCCCGTTCCGGAACGGGAGGCGAAACTGGGCTCGCCCGGGGCGCTCCTCTCCCCCGACAAGAAGCTCGTCACGGGGAAGTTCGCAGGCGATGACGGCCAGATCGTCTCCGAGGTGCTGGATGCGAGCAACGGCAAGCGGGTCGCCCTCGTGCCCGGTCAGCAGCTGCTCGCCTGGGCCGACGACGACTCGCTCGTCGCATGGAGATGCGACCCCCAGCGGTGCGACCCCGGAAAGGGCGAGTTCCGCAACCAGCTGGTCCTGGTGAGCCTGGACGGAAAGAGCGTTACGCCGCTGTCCGGCTTCCGGAAGGCCGACCTCCACTACAGCGGCCGCTGGACGCCGATCTTTTCCAAGCGCTGACATCCCGCATCCGCTCGCGCAGCAGGGTCAGCCCTTGTTGGCCCCCAGGGTCAGGCCGCGGACGAACTGGCGCTGGAGCGCGAAGTACACGATCAGGGTCGGGATCGCGGTGAGCAGGGCGCCGGCGGCGACCAGGTTGGGGTCGGTGAAGTACTGGCCGGAGAGGTTGTTCAGCGCCGAGGTGATCGGCATGTTCTCGCCGGTGGAGATGAGCACGATGGCCCAGAAGAAGTCGTTGTAGATCCAGATGGAGAGCAGCGTCGCGAGGGCGGCCATCGCCGGCTTGCACAGGGGCAGCACGATCTGCCAGTACAGCCGCCAGACGGAGGCGCCGTCGACCAGGGCGGCCTCGGTCAGCTCGTGCGGCAGCGAGCGCATGTAGTTGCTGAGCACGAACGCGCAGAAGCCGGACTGGAACGCCACATGGATCAGCACCAGGCCGAGCGCGGAGTCGTACAGCTTGCCGCTCATCGTGATGCCGGGCAGGTCGATCAGCAGGTACAGGCGGTACAGCGGGGTGATGATGACCTGCTGGGGCAGCAGGTTGCCCGCCGTGAAGAGCAGCAGCAGCGACAGGTTGACCCGGAAGTCGAAGCGGCTGACGTAGAAGGCGACCATCGACGACAGCAGCAGTGTCAGCAGCACCGCCGGGACGGCGATGATCAGGGTGTTCACGAAGTAGTGCGTCATGTCGGACTGGGTGAACGCGTTCGTGAAGTTGTCGAGGGTCAGCTTGTCGGGCCAGGAGACATAGCCCTTCTCGCTGGTCTCCGCGTACGGCCGCATCGCCGCGAGCAGCGCCCACAGCAGGGGCGCCAGCCAGGCGAGCGCCGTGACGACGAGGAAGGTGTGCAGCAGGACCCGGGCCGGGCGGATCGGGGTGCGCTGCTTGACCGGTGCGCTCACGGTGCTCATGCGCGCCGCTCCTTCCGGAAGGTGGCGATCAGATACGGAATGATCACCGCGAGCGAGATCACCAGCAGGACGACGGCGATGGCGGAGCCGTATCCGACGCGGCTGGACTCGCCGATGATGTTGTTGGTCACCAGGATCGACAGCAGTTCGGTGCCCTGGGCGCCCTTGTTGAAGACGAAGACCAGGTCGAAGGCGCGCAGGGCCTCGATGATGGTGACGACCAGGACGACGGTGTTGGTGGGCCGAAGGGTGGGGAAGACGACGTTCTTGAACGTCTGCCACTCGTTGGCCCCGTCCAGGGCGGAGGCCTCGCGCAGGGCGGGGTCGACGCCCTTCAGGCCGGCCAGGTACAGGATCATCATGTAACCGGCGTGCCGCCAGGAGGCGGCGATCAGTACGGCCCACAGGTTGAGGTCCGGGTCGCCGATCCAGTCGATGTAGTGGCCGGGCTTGTTGGCGCCGATGACGCTGTTGATCAGGCCCGTGTCGGGGTTGTAGACCAGTTGCCAGACGAACCCGATGACCGCCAGCGACATCACGACCGGCAGGAAGAACGCGGTCTGGTAGACGCGGCTGAAGCGGATGCTCTTGTCCAGCTGCACGGCGAGGAACAGCCCGAAGGGCGTGGGCAGCAGGATGAGCACCACGAACCAGACGACGTTGTGCTCGACGGCCGGCCAGAACTGCGGGTTGCTGGTGAACAGTTCCCTGAAGTTCTGCAGGCCGACCCACTGGATGGAGTCGAAGCCGATGCCGTTCCAGCTGGTGAAGGCCAGCGCGATGGAGGCGAGCGCCGTCAGCCACACCAGGGCGACGTGCAGGATCGTCGGAAGGCCCGCCATCAGCGCGAGCGTGATCCGGTCGCGGCGGGTGAGGAGGCGACGGTGGCCCGTCGGCCTCGTGCGGGCAGCGGCACCCGGAGACGGCTCGGCGGCCGCCTCCGGGTTCTCGGTGGTGGTGTCGGTGCTCATGCGGAGGCGAAGATCGTCTTCTTCTGGCGCTCGATCGACGAGAGGATGCTGTCGACGTTCTTGGGGTTGCGGACGAAGTTCTGCAGCGCCGGCTGCATCACCGTGGAGGTGAAGTCCGGGCGGGAGTCGCGGTCCATGAACTGCGTCAGGCTCTTCGCGCCGGAGATCATTTCGAAGGACTTCTTCTGCAGCGCGGTGTAGGAGGAGGTGTCGGCCTTCGTCGAGGCGGCCACCACGCTGGAGTCGGCCTTGAGGTAGATCTGCTCGGCCTCGGGCGTGCCGAGGTACTCCAGCAGCTTGACCGCGCCCGCCCTGTTCTTCGGCGCCTTGGAGAGCATGAAGCCGTCGGTGGGCGCCTCGACCGTGTCCTGCCCGAAGGCCGGGTCGATCTCCGGGAAGGCGAAGAAATCCAGGTCGGCCAGGTCGGCCTGGTCGGTGAACTGCTGGCCGACGAAGGTGCCCAGCAGATACATGCCCGCCTTCTTCGCCACCAGCGTCTGCGCCGCGTCCTGCCAGGTGCGGCCCACCGCACCCTCCTGGTGGAAGGGCAGGATCTCCGTCCAGTGGTCGAAGACCTTGCGCACCTTCGCATCGGTCCAGGAGGCCTTGCCCGCCATCAGCTCGACATGGAAGTCGTAGCCGTTGGTGCGGAAGTTGATCTGGTCGAAGGTGCCCATCGCGGGCCAGGCGTCCTTGTCGCCGAAGGCGATCGGGACCAGCCCGTCCTTCTTCATCCGCTTGCACAGGGAGACGAAGTCGTCCCAGGTGGTGGGGACCTCGTAGCCGTGCTGGGCGAAGACGCTCTTGCGGTAGAAGACCGCCCAGGGGTAGGTGTACAGCGGCACGAAGTAGTACTTGCCGTCCTCACCCTTGCTGAGCTTCTTCATCGCCTCGGGGAAGTCCCCGCCGATCTTCTGCCACACGTCGTCGATCGGGGTGGCGAGCTTCTTCGACGCGAAGAACTGCATCCGGTAGCCCGCGAACCAGGTGAACACGTCGTCCGGCGCGCCCTGCAGATAGGAGTTGATCTGCTCCTGGAACGTGTTGTGGTCCTTGGTGTTCACGTCGACCTTGATGCCGGACTTCTTCGTGAAGGCGGCGTAGATCTCCGCGAACGCCTTCTTCGGCACCGCGTCCGAGGAGTTCGACCCGAGACTGACCGTCTTCGGATCGGCGGCCGTGCCGCTGCCGCCGCAGGCGCTCAGCAGGGGTATGCCGGCGCCGAGCAGGGCCGCGCCGCCTATGCCGCGCAGCAGGGTCCGGCGGCCGGGAGCGGGGAGGGCGAGTCCCGAGGGAGTGAGGTCGTGCATGAACGGCTCCTGAGGGCAGGGTTCGGCCACGAGGGTGTGGCGTGAAACCCGGTCGTAATCGACCAGAAATCAACTTGACCGAACACGGTGGCGCAATAACAGCCGTGTGTCCGGCCATGCGTCAAGAGCCGTTGACTTCATTTGTCGAAACGTGACCGACCCGTGCACATGTCGTGCGTGGGTCGTGCGCGGGGTCAGTGAGACCGGGAGCGGTGGTAGGCGGCCGCCAGCCTGCCGGGCCGCCGGCGGCGCACCGCCCCGCGGTGCCCCCTGCCGACCGGTGCTCTGCCGTCCAGCTGGATCCAGATCCGCACCTCGGTCCCGCCGAGCACCGAGGAGCCGATCCGTACGTCCCCGCCGGTCGACTCCGCGAGCCGGCGCACGATGTCCAGGCCGAGGCCGGTCGAGCCGTCGCTCCCGGAGCCGCGGCCCCGCGCCATCGCGGCCTCCGGGTCGGGTATGCCGGCGCCCGCGTCCGACACGAGGACGATCACCGCGTCCTCGCCGTTGTGCAGGTCGACCGCGAAGGCGGTGCCCTCCGGGGTGTGCCGGAAGACGTTGCCGAGCAGCGCGTCGAGCCCGGCGGCCAGGTCGGCGCGGGCCACGGGTATGCGCACCGGCCGCTCGGCCCCGGCCACCCGCCACTTGCGGCCCTCGTCCTCCGCCAGCGCCGACCAGAACGCCATCCGCTCCCGGACCACCTCGGCCGCGTCGCACCCGGCGCCCGGACCGGCCGCTGCCGTCTGCGGCTTGGCCTCCCGGGCCGTACGGATGATGGTGTCGACCTCGCGCTCCAGCTGCTCGACCGCGGTCCGGGTCTGGTCGGCGGCCGGTCCCTCGCCGAGCGAGGCGGTGTTCAGCCGCAGCACGGTCAGGGGCGTGCGCAGCCGGTGGGACAGGTCGGCCGCCAGCTCCCGCTCGTTCGCCAGCAGTTGGACGACCTGGTCGGCCATGGAGTTGAACGCGACCGCCGCGAGCCGCAGTTCGGTCGGGCCCTCCTCGGGCACCCGGGCGCCGAGCTGCCCCTCCCCCAGGTCACGCGCCCCCTCGACCAGGCGCTTCGCGGGCCGGACCATCCGCACGCCCAGCCGGTCGGCTACGGCGACCGAGCCGAGGATCAGCGCGATCCCGACCGCGGCGAGCACCGCCCAGGCCGTGCCCAGGCCGTTGGTGACCTCGGACTCCGGTACGTACACCTCGACGACCGCGATCTCGCCGGTGCTCAGCGCGACCGGCTGGAGCAGCGTCGAGCCGCCGGTGACGCCGGTGGTGGAGGCGCGGCCCAGCTTCCGCACGGCCGCGATGTCCTGGTCGGCGGCGCGCTGCCGTCCGAGCTCGATGGCGTCCTGACCGTCGCCCGCCGGTATGTGCACGGCCATCCCGGCGTCAGAGCCGGCGGAGGCCACGACCCGTTCGAGCTGGTCGCGTTCGGTGGTGATGGACAGGGCGGGGGCGACGGCCGCGGCCTCTCGCTCGGCGTTGGAGAAGGCGCGGTCCCGGGCCATCTCGCGGATGACGAGTCCGAGCGGCACCGCGAAGGCGAGCACGACCATGGTGGTCACCGCCAGCGACACCTTGACCAGGGCCCACCTCATCGCGGCGTCTCCGCTCCCGGCGGTTCGAGCTTCACACCGACGCCCCTCAGGGTGTGCAGATAGCGCGGGCTCGCGGCCGTCTCGCCCAGCTTCCTGCGCAGCCAGGACAGATGGACGTCGATGGTCTGGTCGTCGCCGTACGACTGCTGCCACACCTCGGCGAGCAGCTCCTTGCGGGGGACGACGACACCGGGCCGGCGGGCCAGGAAGGCGAGCAGGTCGAACTCGCGGCGGGTGAGGTCGAGTCGCGCCCCGTCCAGCTCGGCCTGGCGCCGCAGCGGGTCGACGGTCAGACCTCCGACCCGGATCACCGGGGACGGCTCCCCTTCCCCCGCCCCGGAGCGGGCCCGGCGCAGCACGGCCGCCATCCGGGCCGACAGGTGCTCGACCGAGAAGGGCTTGGTCAGATAGTCGTCCGCGCCCGCGTTCAGCAGCCGGACGATCTCCGTCTCGTCGTCCCGGGCCGTGGCGACGATCACCGGCACGTCCGTGATGCCGCGCAGCATCTTCAGGGCCTCGGAGCCGTCGAGATCGGGCAGTCCGAGGTCCAGGATCACCACGTCGAAGCGGACATGGGCGACCTCGCGCAGCGCCTCCAGGGCCGTCCCCACGCTGCGCACGGTGTGCGAGGCGTCGGTCAGGTGCCGGATGAGCGCCGAGCGTACGAACTGGTCGTCCTCGACCACGAGTACACGTGCCATGCGCCGCACCGTACGCCATCTCGAACAGCCCGGTGCGGGCCTGTGGACAACTCTCGCCTGTGGACAACTCGTGGGACGCGTGCGGCAGTATGGCCGCGATGCGCAGAGGACTCGTACACATACTGGCCTGGCTGCTCGCCACGGGCGCGGCGGTCACGCTGTCGTGGTGGGGTGTCCACACGGTGATGGCGGGCACGGCCTACGACCCGCCGCGCGCCCTGCCCATCAAGGCCGCCGACGCGACCAGGCAGAAGCCGCAGCCGTCGGCGACGCCGACACGGAGGCCGAGTCCGCCGCAGCGCACCCCGAGCGCACCGCCCGCCGCCAGGAAGCCGAGCCCGACTCCCACGAAGCCGTCCGGCCCCTCCCCCACGGCCCCCGCCTCCGCCTCCGCCTCCGGAGAGGTCAAGAGCTACGACACCGACGGCGGCCGGGCCGTCTTCGACCTCGGGCGGACGTCCGCCTCCCTGGTCTCGGCGACCCCCGGGGCGGGCTGGTCGATGCAGGTGTGGAAGACGGAGTCGTGGATCCGCGTGGAGTTCTCCTCGGGCGCGGACCGGGTGTCGGTGTTCTGCACCTGGCACGACGGACCGCCGCGCGTCGAGATCGGGACCTACTGAGGGACGTACGGACTGTCGTACGGACTGCTTCTCTGAACTAGCAGCTGAGGTGTATGTGCGATCTGGGTGGGCAGCCGGAGTTCCCTCCTCCCGCATCGAACGTATGCGCCCCCTCCCCGCTTCATGGTGCCGGTACGGCACCGATCTGCTGCATGACTCCAAGGAGGTCGGGCTGACCTCGTTCGCCGACAATCCGGCCGTCGGCCAGGTAGTAGAAGTTCATGGCCTGCACCGAGACCCTGTTGCCGCTTGCGGGGATGCCGAAGAACTCACCGGCGTGCGTGCCGCGCATCGTGAACCGTGCAGCCACCGTGTCACCTTCCTCGATCATCTCCTCCAGGGTCCACTGCACGTCCGGGAATCCACTGCGCATCATGCCGATGACCTCCATGTAGCCCTCGGGACCTCGAAGCGGCTCCGGATGACTCGGTGCGTGGAACACCGCGTCGGGAGAGATGACCTCGCGGCCAAGATCCTCATCGGCTGTGTTGATGAACTCGACGAAGCGGTTCATCACTGACTTCACGGCTTCGAGCGGCATGTTCCTCTCCTCATGGCGGTGGTATTCCAACCAAGGTAACATCGATTCGATGTGTACATCGTTTCGATGTGATGGGGTGCTGAGGGCATGCTGGAACTAGCGATACTGGGCTTCCTGGCCGGGGGTGCTCTGCCCGGGCACGAGCTGCGCCGACGGGTTTCGCAGCTGACCGGGTACACGCGGCCGGTCAGCGACGGCAGTCTGTATCCGGCGATCAACCGTCTCACCAAGGCGGGCCTGCTGGAGCGGCGCGCCGACCCGGGTGCGGGCCCAGCGCGGTACGTACTGAGCCTGACCGGCGCCGGGCGCACCGAATTGCTGAAGCGGCTGCGCAAGCCGGCCGACCACGAGATCACCGACTTCACCCGCTTCTTCACCATCCTGGCGTTCCTCTCGCACCTGCCCGAGGTGTCCGAGCAGCACGCGGTGCTGCGCAGACGGCTTGCGTTCCTGGAGGAACCGGCGAGCTTCTTCTACGACGGTGACAGGCCGCTGCGGGCCGAGGAGGTGGCCGACCCCTACCGGCGCGGCATGCTGCTCACCGCCCGTGCCATCAGCAGCGCCGAACGCGCCTGGCTACACGCTGTTCTGGACGGTGACGAGCCCACCAAGAGCACTTCCTTTCCGCTCGACGAACCCGCGAGCTGACCGGCCCTGGAGGTACGTCCATGCTTGCATCCTGGTACGACGAACAGGGCCCTGCCGCCGATGTCCTGCACGTCGGCGAACTACCCGACCCCACCGCCGGCCCCGGCGAGGTCCGCGTCCGCGTCACCGTTTCGGGCGTCAACCCCGGCGACACCAAGAAGCGGCGCGGCTGGCTCGGCTCCTCGATGCCCTACCCGCGGGTGATCCCGCACAGCGATGCCGCCGGAGTCATCGACGCGGTGGGCGACGGAGTCGACGCCCACCGCGTGGGACAGCGGGTATGGGTGTACGGCGCCCAGTCCTACCGCCCCTTCGGCACCGCAGCCCAATACACCGTCGTGCCTGCGGATCTGGCCGTTCCGCTACCCGACCACCTCAGCGACGAACTCGGCGCCGGCCTGGGCATCCCTGGGATCACCGCCCACCGCACCGTGTTCAGCGACGGCCCCGTCGATGGACAGCTCGTGCTCGTGCATGGGGTGCTCGGCGGCGTCGGCTCCCTGGCCGCGCAGCTCGCCCGGTGGGGCGGCGCGACGGTGATCGGGACCGTGCGCCATGGCAGCGACCTGAACCGCCTCGACCCCGCCGTGGTCTCCCATGCCGTGGCGCTCGACGGGGACGACCCCGCCGCCGCGATCCGCGCGCATGCTCCCGACGGTGTGCACCGAATCATCGAGGTGGCCCTGTCCGACAATGCGGACCTGGACAACCTCGTCGCCGCGAACGGCGCGGTGATCGCCGCCTACGCCACCCGGGACGACCGGCCCCGACTTCCCTTTTGGCCCTTGCTGTTCAACAACGTCACGGTGCGCATGCTCGGCAGCGACGACTTCGCCGAAGCGGCGAAACGGCAGGCGGCCCGTGACCTCACCGCCGCAGCCGCGGTCGGCATGCTGACCGTCGCCATCGGCGACCTGTACCCGCTGGAGAAGATCGCCCAAGCCCAAGACCGTGTTGATGCCGGCGGCCGAGGTCGGGTCCTGGTGACCATTCCCAACTGAACTGTGCCGGCACGAGGGCTGATCACTCGGGCCGCAGGGGTGGGGTGCCGTTCCGGCCGGCGATGTCGTGGAAGGTCGGGATGCCTAGTACTCCAGCAGCGTTTCGCTATCTGGCCTGGTCAGAGGCATCGTCGGGAGTGTACTTGGCTGCTGGCATGTCAGGGGCGATCTTGCCGG
>NZ_JBHUTX010000083.1:0-19505 GCF_042671245.1 Streptomyces sp. NPDC057099 | reverse complement strand
TTCTCAGCAGACTGCCGCCCGCGACCAGCACGAGCATCCCGAGAGACCGCCACACCAGCCCTTTTACCTGCGACTTCGAGTTGGCGGAGGCTCGGTGTCTCCGTTCGTCTCGGCTGACCACGACGGTAGGCAGGCGGCGGGCCGGAGGGCATGGTCCAATCATGGGAAACTGGACCAGTGCGGATCGGAGACGAGCAGCTGGTGCGGGCCTTGGGGCCCTGGCGAATCCCCGATGCGCCACTGAGCGCGGCGCTGGCCCAAGCGGTGCGGGAAGCTGTGCTCGACGGCCGTGTACGCACTGGCAGCGAGCTGCCCGCCGAACGCCGCCTCGCCACTGCTCTCGGGGTGAGCCGCGGCACGGTGACGGCCGCGCTGGACCGATTGCGTAACAGCGGATGGGTCCGCACCCGGCACGGCAGCGCCAGCACGGTGCAGCTGCCCCCGGCCGCCGCGGAACGGATCGCCCCCCTCTCGGCGACCGGGGAAACCGGCTCGGTCACCGACCTGCGCCGGGCAGTGCCCGCCGCACCGCAGGAGGCTTACCTGGCAGCGACCCGGCGAGCCGTGGAACGAGCAGCCCCGCTGCTGGCCGAGCACGGCGAACCCGGACCTGGTCTGCCCGAGCTGCGTGCCTTGATCGCCGCACGATACAGCCGCGAGGGTCTGGCCACCCGGCCCGAGCACATCCTCGTCACCAGCGGGGCACGCGCCGCGCTGACCCTGCTCACCGCACACTTCAAACCCCGTGTAGCCGCCGTCGAGATCCCCACGTTCTTCGATGCGCTGCGGGTACTACGAGGTCCCGGAACGAGACTGGTCGGCCTGAGGGTCACCACCGACGGCTGGGACCTCAACCAGCTCGAGGCCGCCTTCACCGCTGCCCGAGGCCACCTCGCATACCTGGTGCCCGACTTCCACAACCCCACCGGTGCGTTCATGCCTCAGCACATCCGTCGAGCCGTCGCCGACCTGGCCACACAGAACCAGGTGACCATCGTCGCGGACGAGACCATGCGCGACCTCGACCTGCGCGACCGGCCGGAGCCTGCGCCTCGGATCCGCGGCGCCGTGCTGATCGGTTCCACCAGTAAGGCGATATGGGCCGGCCTGCGCATCGGCTGGATCCGAGCGACGACCCCACTCGTCAGCCGCCTGCAGAGCAACCCCCTCGCCGGCCCACTGTCCGCACCCCCCATGCAACAGCTCGTCGCCGCCGAACTCCTGGGCGACCTGGAAACAGTGCTCCATCGACGGCGCGGCGAACTCCGGCGACAGCGCGACCACCTCAGCAAGTTGCTCGCCGACGACAACCGTTGGCACTTCACCGTTCCACCCGGCGGACTCGCGCTGTGGCTGCACCTCACCGCCACTCCCGCCGACACGATCGTCGAACGAGTCGGTAAGAGCGGAGTCGAACTCGCCCCCGGCCCGCGCTTCGCGGCCGATGCCACCCTCACCCACCACCTGCGCGTTCCCTACACCCCACCCCTCGACGTACTCAACCGGGTCGCCACGGTCCTCGACATGGCCTGCCGAGACTGAGCCGATGGGCCCTGGCGCGCATGGACGCATGAGCGCCGTCAGGGCGGCCCGACCTGGTGAGCTCGAAGGCTCGGAGGCATGGCACCGCGTTGGTGGAACTCCCGCTGGGAGCCCTGGCGTAGCTGACGCGCGCCCGGCGCTCCCAACGGAGGACCCGGCGCGCGCGTGACCGGAGGGACTTGAGCGGATGTCGGTCCGCCGCTCAGTGGCCGGGCGGGATCCGGTCCTGCGGCTCGTCAGCCGGCTCTGCCGCGTCGTCGTCCATCTGCGCCCGCTCGGCCACGGCCGGGTCGGTCGAGTCCGAGACCAGCTCCGCGACGCGCAGGGTGCAGTCCCACTCCGTCAGCTTGCCTTTGATCACCACCAGGTATGACTCCTGGTCGGCGAAGCGATACACGCGGCGCCGCTTCTCGACGATATTTTTGCTCGGTAGGTACGTGTGGAGTGCGGCACGGAGCGCCTTCAGCGCCTGGTCCTTCGTTTCCTGTCCACGACAGATGAACTCGGTCCTGTACGTGTCGCTGCAGTACTCCGCGATCACGACCCAGTTGCCCATGCTCACTCCCCCTCGGCGCCGTTGTCAGTCAGGTCACGAGAGTATTCGGGGGTCCCTGCGTACGCTGGAAAGCTGCCCGGACATGCGACTCGTTGTAGGGCGTCCTGGCATGCTGCCCTGGTGACCGCCGCGGCGACGCGTGGGCCGGACACGACGGGTGGTTACGCAAGCAGCGCCGCTGATCCACCTGCACGCGGACACCTACCTACAAGCATCGGTGATGACGGGTGCGCGCGGCGGTCCGTAGCAGTGTCGGCCGGCTCCGGAACAGCCCCAAACGAGCTCCCCATGACCCGCTCTGCCGGCACCGGGCCCGCCAGACATGCGTGAGGCGCTCCACCCGCCGACGATGTCGCTCAGCACATTGCCGAGCGCAGGAGCCGACGCACGTGGCTCAGCGGCCCCATGAATACTTGGCTAGCCACACGATTGCTGTTACCTTGATTATGTGGCCAGCCACGCTTTTGGTGGCCGAAGGGAATGGAGTCGTCATGAAAGCAATCGTTTTCGACCAGTTCGGCAGCCCGGGCGTGCTGCGCGAGGCGGACATCGAGGTCCCGCAGCCCGGCCCCGGCCAGGTCCGGGTCCGTGTGAAGGCCGCCGGGCTGAACGCACTGGACGGCAAGATCCGCTCCGGGACGCTGGAGGCCGTCCGCCCGACGACCCTCCCCGCCGTCCCCGGTGGCGAGCTGGCCGGCGTGGTGGACGCCCTGGGTGAGGGCGTGAGCGACGTGCAGGTCGGCGATGAGGTGCTGGGCTGGTCGGACACCGGCTCCTACGCTCAATACGCGCTGGCCACCACCGTGGCTCCCAAGCCCGCCGGCCTCGACTGGCAGCACGCGGTCGCGCTGCCGGTGGCCGGCGAGACGGCCGAGCGGGTCCTGAACCTGCTGGGGGTCACCGCCGGGGAGACCGTGCTGATGCACGGCGCGTCCGGAGCGGTGGGAACCCTGGCGGTCCAGCTCGCCACGGCCCGCGGAGCACGCGTGATCGCCACCGCGGGCCCCTCCAACCAGGACTACCTCGCTTCGCTCGGTGCCACCGCGACTGTGTACGGCGAGGGCCTGGTCGAGCGGGTGCGGGCGCTGGCCCCCGACGGCGTGGACGCGGTGTTCGACCTGGCCGGGAAGGGAGCCCTGGAGGACTCCATCACCCTGCGGGGCGGCACCGACCGCATCGTCACCATCGCCGACTTCGGTGCACGCCAGCTGGGCATCAGCTTCTCCCAGGGGTCCCAGGAACGCTCGACCGCCCGCTTGGCCGCCCTGGCCCAGGACGCCGCGGCCGGCAAGCTCTTCACCACCGTCACCGCCTACCCGCTCGACCAGGCGGCCACGGCCCAGCAGGTCAGCGACGCCGGGCACGTGCGGGGCAAGCTCGTCCTGACCGTCGACTGAGCACCCCCTCCCACCCCTCACACACCACCACCCGCTGCCCTTTACGGTGACCGGTCGGTCACCGCTCCTATCGAAGGACCCCCTCATGCTGAATACCCTGTGGACGCCGACCACTCTTGGCGGCATCTCTCTGCCGCACCGCTTGGTCATGGCACCCATGACCCGTGACCGCTCGACACCCGAAGGCGTACCGACCGAGCTGAACGCCGAGTACTACGCCCAGCGGGCCTCGCACGCGCTGATCATCACCGAGGGAACCCAGCCCTCCGCCGACGGCCAGGGCTACCTCCTGACCCCCGGCATCCACAATGACGAGCAGATCGCCGGGTGGCGCAAGGTCACCGACGCCGTGCACGCGGCCGACGGCCGGATCGTCATTCAGCTGATGCACACCGGACGCATCGCCCACCCGGACAACACCCCCCACGGCCGCCGGCCGGTCGCCCCTTCGGCGATCCGGCCGCAGGGCGCGATGTTCACCGCGTCCGGCCCCCAGGAGATGCCGACCCCTCGTGTTCTGTCGACGCAGGAGGTCGCGGCGACCGTCGACGACTTCCGCCGCGCCGCAGCGGCCGCCGTCGCGGCAGGCGCCGACGGCGTGGAGATCCACGGCGCCAACGGCTACCTGGTGCACCAGTTCCTGTCCGACAACACCAATCAGCGCACCGACGGCTATGGCGGCTCGATCGAGGGCCGCATCCGCTTCGCCGCCGAGGTCGCCGCCGCGGTGGCCGACGAGATCGGAGCCGACCGCACGGGCATCCGTATCTCCCCCGGCAACCCCTACAACGACATCGCCGAGTCCGACACCGCCGAGCTGTATCCGGCGCTCCTGCGTGCCCTCAGCCCGCTCGGTCTGGCCTACCTCCACGTGATGCACGCCGGCGACGAGGACCTGCTGGGCACTCTGCGTGCGCTGTGGCCGACCACGTTGATCCTCAACCGGGCCGGTACCGACCTGCCCATCCGCGCCAAGGACATCGACAACGGCACGGCCGACCTCGTCTCCGTCGGCGCCCTCGCGCTCGCCAACCCGGACCTGGTCGAGAGGCTCCGCGCCGGCGCGCCGCTGAACACCCCCGACCCGGCGACCTTCTACGGCGGCGGAGCGGCCGGCTACACCGACTACCCCACCCACACCGGCTGAGGAACCGAACCATGCCCACGCCCGACCCCCGCATCCCCACGACGGCCGGCGCAGGACCGATGAGCTACGCGATCTTCCAGCTCGCCCGCGCTCACCGCGCCTACGCCGCCACCCTGCTGCGCGAGATGGACCTGCATCCCGGACAGGAACTGCTGCTGATGCACCTCCTGGACCGGGAGGGGCAGTCCCAGTCCGAGCTGCTCGAAAGCGTCGGTGTGGACCACTCCACCATTTCCAAGGCGCTACGCCGCATGCAGGACGCCGGCCTGATCGTTCGCGAGCCGGCCGCACACGACCGGCGCGTCATGGTCGTTCACCTCACCGACAAGGGCCGGGCGATGCGCGAGCCCATCGCGGCCCTGTGGCAGGCCCTGGAGGAGACCTCCGCCCGGAATCTGTCGGAGCAGCAGGCGGAGTCCTTCGTCGAGACCGCCTACGCCATCACCGAGGCGATCAGCAGCCGCGCGCTGCCGCAAGAAGAATCCGCGTGACTCCCCGGTGCGCACCCCATGCCCGCGTTCGCCACACCACACATGAAAGGGGCACGCGGACCGGGGTGCACACCGCCCCCATACGGCGCGACCACCGCCAGGTCGGCCATATCCCCCACCCCGTCGCGGCTGCCTTCGGACGCGGCACGTTCCGGCGGCGAGGCGCACCGCGGATCCGCCCCCTCGGCCCGCCTCCATCAGCCCGCCCGGCACGCAGACGCCTATGTCTGCGGCCACCCCTGCCCCGCCCACCAAGCCCCCGCTGATGACCTGACGGAAAGTGAAACCCCCATGCCTGCCACCGACTCAACCACCCTCCCGGTCCTCGTCGTCGGGGCGACCGGCTCCCTGGGGAGCAAGGTCGTCGACGAACTGCTGGGGCGCGGCAAGAACGTCCGCGCCCTGGTGAGGCCGGCCAGCGACGCCGGCCGGCTCGAAAGCCGGGGCGTGGAGATCGCCCGCGGCGACATGCTCGACGTCAACTCGCTCGTGGCCGCCATGAACGGCGCCGACGCCGTCATCACCACTGCCGCCGGCTACACCCGCGGCGGCAGGAACGCCAACGACATCGACACCGTCGGCAACGCCAACCTCGCCGAGGCCGCCCACCGCACCGGCATCCGGCGGTTCGTCCTGACCAGCATCCTCACCAGCGACCAGACGCCCGATGTCCCGCACTTCTGGCACAAGAAGCTCGCCGAGGACAAGCTCGCACAGCTCGGCGTCCCGTTCGTCGCCCTGCGCCCGGGGGCATTCCTCGACCAGGTCGCGAGCATGGCGGGCGACCCGGTCGACAAGGGCCGCATGGTGTGGATCGGCAAGGCCACCGTCCCGCTGACCTTCGTCCACACCTCCGATCTCGCGGCGTACCTGGCAGCCGCGGTCGACGCCGAGGCCGAGGCCGGTGAGCGGATCGACATCGGGTGGGACCGTCCGGTCAGCATGCGCGAGGTGGCCGACGTGATGGGCGGCTCGGCCGGAAAGAAGATCAAGGTGTGGGCCGTCCCGTCCGCCGTCGCCCGCGCCGCGGGAGCCGTCGCCGGCCGCTTCATGCCCCTGATCAAGGACATGGCCGCGATGTTCCGCTGGTTCGAGACCGGCCGCTACGTCGCCGACCCCCGCCGTCAGGAGCAGCTGTTCGGCCCCGTCCCCACGGCCGAAGACGCCATCGCCCGGTTCACCGAGGAGCTGCGCACCGCGCACCACCGGTGACAGGCCCGCGTCCCACCCCTCGCCGCCCCGCGGCCTGACCAGGACGACTCGGGCCTGTCCCCCTGGTTCGGTGACCACCTCGCCCCGACCCGCAGCATGGCGACCCTGTGGGCCGTACCCGACATGCGAGCAACTGGCATGGACGAACGGGCAGCATCCGCAGGCGCCGCATCTGCGACGATGCGAGCGGTCGTCGTCACAAGCCGGCCTGGCCGGTCTTCCTCGTGGATGTCGCTCACGTCTCCTCGGCTGCGCCCGACGGTCTTGAAAACGAGGCGGACACGGAACACGGCGGACGTACCGCCATGTCAGAGCCGTTGACGACTTCGCGGATCGACTCGCGTCGCGGGTCGGTCAGTCGGGTGTCTCGGACGAGTCGGCCGACCGGGAGTCGTCGGCCGACGCGGACCGCTCGATGTCGTCGTTGGTTGCGGCCCAGCTGGCCAGCAGGTCGAGGGCGTCCTGCGAGGGTGAGTGGGGCTCGGCGGTGTAGGTGAGGAGGAACTGGCTGGGGCCGTCGGGGAGTGGGAAGGTTTCGAAGGGCAGGTCGAGGTCGCCGACGACCGGGTGGTGGAGGAGCTTCACGCCGGTGGTGTGCATGCGGACGTTGTGGGCCGCCCAGCGGTGACGGAATTCCGCGCTGCGGGTGGATAGTTCGCCGATCACGTCCGTGAGCCGCCGGTCGTAGAGATCGCGGCCGGCCTCGGCGCGCAGCATGGCGACCGTGTCGTTGGCGACTTCGTCCCAGTGGCGGAAGAACTCGGTCGCGTGCGGGCTGAGGAAGACGAACCGGGCGTTGTTCGGCGGCCGTACCGGGTCGGCGTAGACGGGGGCAAACAGGGCGCGTCCGAGGTGGTTGGCGGCCAGGATGTCTCCGCGTCCGCTGAGGATGAACGCGGGTGTGCCGGCCATGGAGTCGAGGACGCGCTGCACCGCGGGCCGCACGCGCTGCTGGGCCGGGCGGCGGCGTGGCGGACGGGTGGTGCCGGCGCCGCGCAGGAGGTCGAGCAGGTGGATGCGTTCGGCCTCGTCGAGCTGAAGTGCTTGGGCGATGCCTTCGATGACGCTCTCGGAGACGCCGGTGGCGTTGCCGCGCTCCAGCCGTGTGTAGTACTCGCTGGAGATGCCCGCGAGGAGGGCGACCTCCTCGCGGCGCAGCCCGGTGACTCGTCGGCGTTCTCCGCCGTACAGGGGCAGTCCGGCCTGCTCGGGGGTGACCCTGGCCCGTCGCGTGCCGAGGAATTCCCGGATCTCCGCGCGGAAATCGTCGCGGATGTCGCGGTTGGTGCCGTCGGGGTCGTTTCTGCCTGCCATGCGTTTCACTCTACGAGCGCATCCGCCGGGTTGGGGGTCCCTGTCAGTGACCCCCTCATCAGGGACTCCCACACTCGCGTGACAGCCGGTTCTGTTGGTGGTGCACCGCCCACGACGGTGTGAACGGCCCGGAAAGGGCGGCACTCGCGCCGCCGGGCGGGCCGCACGCCCCCGCACACACCGGGTGCCCGACCACGGCGCCCCGACAAGAGCCAGGACCCCCATGAGCAAGGTCATTTTCGTCACCGGTGCCGGACGCGGTCTGGGCACGGACATCGCCCGCGAGGCCCTCGCCGCCGGCCACCAGGTCGTCGCCACCGGCCGCCGTCCCGCAGAGGTCGAGAAGACCCTCGGCGGGCCGCAGGACAACCTGCTGGTCACAACGCTGGACGTCACCAGCGTCGAGGACGCCGAGGCCGCCGCGCAGGCCGCCGTCGACCGCTTCGGCCGCATCGACGTACTGATCAACAACGCCGGGAACCTCTTCACCGGCTACTTCGAGGAGATCTCGCCCTCGCAGATGCGCCGGCAGTTCGAGACCAACCTCTTCGGCCCGATGAACGTCACCCGCGCCGTCCTGCCGATGCTGCGCAAGCAGCGCGCCGGCCACGTCATCACCATCACCTCGACCGCCGGCCTGGTCGGCATGGAATTCACCTCCGCATACGCGGCCTCCAAGTTCGCGGAAGAGGGCTGGATGGAGTCCCTGCGCCACGACGTCGAGCCGTACAACATCCACACCACGATCGTGGAGCCCGGCTACTTCCGTACCGAACTCCTCGTGGACGGCTCCACCAACTGGCCCGAGCTGTCCATCGACGACTACGCCCCGCGCACCGCCCCGCGGATCGAGGGCATGAGGAGCATGAACGGGAAGCAGCCCGGCGATCCCGCCAAGCTCGCCCGCGCCCTGCTCACCATCGCCGGCCAGGACAAGCCCCCGCAGCGCTTCGTCGCCGGTGCGGACGCCATCGAGGCCGCCAAGGCCAAGGCTAAGGAACTCCTCGCCCAGGCCGAGGCATCCCGCGAGCTGGGCGGCGCCCTGGCCTACGACGACGCCCTCGCCTGAGCACCACGCCGCGCACCCCGGCTGGGGCGCAGGACCGTGCCGGGTGCGTTTCGACAGCACGGAGAGAGTCAGCATGCCCCTCAAAGGCGAGTACGAGCCGAGCAAGGCGCAGTTTGTGCGTGACCAGGTGGAGCTGTACGAAAGCTCCGGAGGTACGCAGGGAACGACGCTGAGTGTCCTGGTCGCACGGGAGGAAGACGAGAGGCTCCGGGACCTGCCCGTCGTCATCCTGACCACCCTGGGCGCGAAGAGCGGCAAGATCCGCAAGACCCCGGTCATGCGGGTGGAGCACGACGGCTCCTACGCCGTCATCGCCTCCATGGCAGGAGCCCCCAGGCACCCGGTCTGGTACCACAACGCGGTGGCCGACCCCCGGGTCGAGCTACAGGACGGCCCGGTGCGCCAGGACATGCTGGCACGCGAGGTGACCGGCAACGAGAAGGCCCTGTGGTGGGCCCGGGCCGTCGAGGCGTTCCCCGACTACGCCGAGTACCAGAAGAACACGGACCGCGAGATCCCGGTTCTCGTTCTGGAGCCGGCGGCCCGGGAGCACTGACGCGGCGCAATCGGTTCCGCCCGCGGATCCCCCGCCACCTGTCCTTGGCGACACCGGCGTCGGACCCCTCCCGCCAGCGGCCGGCTCGCATTCCTCACGGACGACCCGGGCCGCCTGGAGGAAGCGCATTACCGGCGACCATGGCGTTGATCTCGTCGGCGCCGGCCTACGACGAACCCCACAGCCGGGCAGGACGCCCCGCACCCCCGGCCGAGCCGAAGCCGCCTCCGGGTGGACCTTCGGCAGCTGACCCGTCGGCCGGGCAACGGCGCGCGTGCCGGCAGCGCGCGGACGACCCGAGCACGGTCCGCCAGCTGGTTTGCGCACCTCACTGATCATGACCACACCGATCGGCCTGACGGCCGTCACGACTAGGAGTACCTGATGAAGCACGTATCACTGGGCGGGCTCGATGTCTCCCGCATCGGCCTGGGAGCCATGACCATGGCCGGCATGTACACCACGGGCGGGGGGCTCGACGACGCCGAGTCGATCCGCACGATCCACCGGGCGCTGGACCTCGGGGTCACCCACATCGACACCGCAGAGATCTACGGCCCCTTCCACAGCGAGGAAATCGTCGGCAAGGCCATCAAGGGCCGGCGCGACGACGTCGTGGTGGCGACGAAGTTCGGTCTCGTCTCCCACTCCGGCGACGGCCCCGGCGTGATCGACAGCAGCCCCGGCAACGTGAAGACCGCGGTCGAGGGCTCGCTCCTGCGGCTCGGCACCGACCACGTCGACCTCTACTACCAGCACCGTGTCGACCCGAACACGCCCATCGAGGAGACCGTCGGCGCGCTGGCCGAGCTGGTCGCCGAGGGCAAGGTGCGCCACATCGGCCTCTCGGAAGCCGGACCCGAGACGATCCGCCGGGCACACGCCGTGCATCCGGTGTCCGCGCTGCAGACCGAATACTCGCTGTGGACCCGCGACGTCGAGGCCGAGATCCTCCCGCTGCTGCGCGAGCTCGGCATCGGATTCGTGCCCTACTCGCCGCTCGGCCACGGCCTGCTGACCGGGCAGATCCGCACCGTCGACGACTTCGCCGACGACGACTGGCGCAAGACCAACCCGCGCTTCACCGGCGAGAACTTCCAGCGCAACCTGCGCATCGTCGACGAAGTCCAGGCCATCGGCGCCGAGATCGGCGCCACCCCGGCACAGACCGCGCTGGCGTGGCTGCTGACCCGCGGCGACGACATCGCCCCGATCCCCGGAACCCGGCGGGTCTCGCGCGTCGAGGAGAACACCGCCGCCGACGGCATCGAACTCAGCGCCGCTCAGCTGGACCGCCTCAACAACCTCACGCCGGCCGCGGGCGAGCGTCACGACGAGGCGAACATGGCCACCATCGACCGGTGACCACGCCTCGGCGAATCCCCGACCCGTCACACCCGCCAACGCATCCGTCACCCACATCCCTGATCACTGAAGAGGTCCCTGATCATGTCCAAGGTTCTCCTTGTCGTAGGTCACCCCGACCTGTCCCAGTCGAAGGCCAACAGGGCCCTGGTGGACGCCGTCCGCGAGCTGGCCCATGTCACCGTGCACGACCTCTACGCCGCCTACCCTGATTTCCAGGTCGACGCCGACGCCGAGCAGGCGCTGCTGGCCGAGCACGATGTGATCGTCTTCCAGCACCCGGTGTTCTGGTACAACACCACTCCTCTGTTCAAGCAGTGGCAGGACAAGGTATTCACCCTCGGCTGGGCCTTCACCATGGACGGCTCGCCCTCACAGCTGTCCGGCAAGAAGGCCGTCGTCGCCGTCACCGCCGGCGTCCCCGCCGACCACTACACCCCCGAAGGCTCGAACCAGGCCACCCTGGAGACCCTCCTCAGCAACTGGCACGCGACCCTGCGGCTGTGCCAGTTCGACATCCAGCCGATGGTCAAGCTGTACGGCACCGCCTTCGGCCTCTCCGACGAGAACCTGACCACCGCCGCAAAGCAGTACAACGAACTGCTCGCCTCCTTCGCCGCCTGACCGCACTCTCAGTGGTGGGGCCTAACAGTCTCCGGTCGCCCTCGCCGGATCGGCGCCAAGCGCCTGGAGACCTGTGCTTGGCGACCGTGTCGTGGAACCGACCGACCGATCGCTCGTGGCCGAGCGCCGCCGACTCGGCGGATCCGGGTTGCGGCCTCCTCAGCGGGGCTGTTCCGTCGAGCGCCGGCCCTCCCCTGTGAGGGGCGACATGGCTGGTACGGAGAATGCCGGAGGGAAGTCGATCGATCGGGCCACATCGTGGTCAATGCTGGGTTGTCGAGGCCCCAGGATCATGAGGCCCGCGAAAGCAGAGGCATCCCGTCTACGGCTTGGGTGCAGGTTGCTCCCCCGAGCCCCGGACGATCAGCCGGGTGGGAACGGTGATGGTGCGAGCCCGGGAGCGGTCGCCGTCGAGGCGGGCCAGGGCGGTGGCCGCGGCGGTGCGGCCGAGTTCTTCGGGGTCCTGGGCGACGACGGTAAGGGCCGGTTCGAGTGCCTCGGCGAGTGATACGTCGTCGAAGGCGACGACTGCTACGTCCTTGCGCTTGCTGCGGGCGAGTTCGGCGACGATGCCGAGCGCCATGATGTTGTTTCCGGCGAACAGGGCGGTGGGGGGATCGGCCAGTTCGAGGAGTTGGGCGGTCGCGGCCTCGGCGCCTGGCTGGTCGTGGCTGTTGGCGACGAGCGCGCGGTCGTAGGGGAGGCCGGCTTCTTGCAGGGCCGCGCGGTATCCGGCGAGGCGTTCGCGGCGGGTGTAGAGCTTGACGGGCAGGTCGCCGACGAATCCGATGCGGCGGTGCCCGTGGGCGATGAGGTGGGCGACGCCTTCTTGGGCTCCGGCACGGTTGGAGCTGACGATGCTGTCCGTGGGCAGGCCGACTCCCGGGCGGTCGAGGAAGACGATGGGAAGCCCCGCCGTGCGGTGGGACTTGAGGTGGGAGTGGTCGGCGCCGACGGACGGCACGACGATGAGGATGCTGACGCGACGGGCGAGGAACTTGTCCGTCAGGGCGCGTTCGCGGTCGGGCTCGTCCGCGGACGAGCCCATGAGGAGGGTCAGTCCGCGTTCGCGGACCGTGTCCTCGATGGCGCGGGCCACGGCTCCGAAGAAAGGGTTGGCGAGGTCGGGGATGACCAGTCCGATGGTGGTGTCCGGACCGCCGACGCGGATGTTGCGGGCCATGAGGTTCGGCTGGAAGCCCAACTTGGCCACCGCGGCGAGTACCTGTTCCCGCGTCTGCGCCGAGACGGGTCCGTCCTCGTTGAGGACACGGGAGACTGTCTTGGCACTGACGCCGACTTCTCGTGCGACATCGGCAAGGGTGGGGCGGCGGCTCGCTGCCATGGAGGAAACCGTCTCCTGAGTGCTCTCGGGTTCCGGCCGCGGCCTCGGCCGGAACATGCGAGAGCGGGGGTGAGCTGTCAGGTGGCCTGGACTCCGGCGGCTTTCGCCGCCGCGGAATCCGCTACGACAGTATCTCCGGCCGCGTCGACGGTGAGAGCGCCGGTCATGATGGCGACGACCTCAGCCATGGAGTAGTCGGAGGGCT
Source organism: Streptomyces sp. NPDC057099 (assembly GCF_042671245.1). NCBI lineage: Bacteria > Bacillati > Actinomycetota > Actinomycetes > Kitasatosporales > Streptomycetaceae > Streptomyces > Streptomyces sp. NPDC057099. Next base: position 6,682 of record NZ_JBHUTX010000083.1, on the reverse strand, counting down.
TGATCACGGCGGCGCGCCGGCCCAGCCGGTGGACGTGGATCCGGTCGGCGATCTCGAAGACATGGGGCATGTTGTGGCTGATCAGGACGACCGGCATGCCCTTGTCGCGGACGCGGCGGATGAGGTCGAGGACCTGTCCGGACTCCTTGACGCCGAGGGCGGCGGTGGGCTCATCCATGACGACGACGCTGCGGGCCCAGGCGACGGCGCGGGCGACCGCGACGGCCTGCCGCTGTCCGCCGGAGAGGGTCTCGACCGCCTGGGTCAGCGAGCGCAGTCCGATCTTCAGGTCGGCCATGTGCTCGGCGGCTTCCTGGCGCATGCGCTTCTTGTCGAGCATGCGGAAGGCGCTGCCGAGGATGCCCGGGCGGCGCAGCTCGCGGCCCAGGAACATGTTCGAGGCGATGTCCATGGAAGCTGCCACGGCGAGGTCCTGATAGACCGTCTCGATGCCGTGAGCGCGTGCGCTCTGGGGGCCGGAGAACTGGATCGGCTTGCCATTGAGGCGGATCTCGCCCTCGTCCGGTACCACCGCGCCGGTGAGGGCCTTGATGAGGCTGGTCTTGCCGGCGCCGTTGTCACCGATGACGGCGAGGACCTCGCCGGGCAGCAGGTCGAAGTCGGCGCCGTCGATGGCGGTGACGTGACCGTAGCGCTTGACCAGACCGCGGGCCTGCAGGACAGGAGTGGGGGAGGAGGTGGCGCTCATCAACGGGCCTTCTTCCGGGAGATCTGGTCGACGGTCACCGCGAGGATCACCAGGACTCCGGTGATGAGGGTCTGGTAGATGGAGGCGACGCCCATCAGCTGCAGGCCGTTGCGGAAGACTCCGACGATGAGGACGCCGATGAACGTGCCCAGGACCGAACCGCGCCCGCCGAAGAGGCTGGTGCCGCCGAGGACCACGGCGGTGATGCTGTCGAGGTTGTCGGTCTGCCCGGCCTGCGGGTCGCCGACTCCGGTGCGGGAGATGAGCAGCAGGGCGGCGATGCCGTAGAGGAGGCCGGCCACGGTGTAGACGCCGATGGCCAGGCGGGAGGTGCGGATGCCGTTCAGCCGCGCCGCTTCCGGGCTGTTGCCGAGCGCGTAGACGTGCCGGCCCCAGCCGGTGCTGCTCAGCGCGTAGGCGAGGAGGAGGAACAGGGCGATGGTGACCAGCGAGCCGTAGGTGATGTCGGTCTTGCCGAGGGGGAAGGTCTGCCCCAGGGCCGTCAGCGGGCCGGGCAGGTTGGTGACCGTCTGCTCCTCGGAGTAGATGTGGGTCAGCGCGAACGCCACGTTGAGCATGCCCAGGGTGACGATGAACGGCGGCAGCGGGATCTTCTGCACCAGCGCCCCGTTGAGCATGCCGAAGCCGCCGCAGACGACCAGGCCCAGGGCGATGGCGGCGAGCGGCGGCAGGGAGCCTTCGGCGGCCATCTTGGCGATCACGATGCTGCCGAACGCCATCACCGCCCCGCAGGACAGGTCGATGCCCGCGGTGAGGATGATCAGTGTCTGGCCGATGGCCAGGGTGCCGACGACCATGACCTGCTGCACGATCAGCGAGAAGTTCCCGCCGGTGAGGAACTGGTCGCTCGAGACGGAGAAGAAGACACAGGCCAGGAGGAGGGCGACCAGCGGTCCGGTGGTCGGTTGCGTGAGCAGTCTGCGGACCGTGGTCGGCGCTTTGAGCTCCGCGTACGGCGTGGACGTGGAGGGTGGCGTGGACGTGGCAGTCATGCGAGGTCCTTGTCGGAAGACACAAGTCCTTGTCAGGACTGGTCAGTCGTTGTCGGACGGCAGGAGGAGGAGGGGGCGGCCGTCCCCGGTCGGGGAGGAGGGGCCGGCCGCCCCGCTGAGGGGTGTCGAACGGCGGCAGCCGGGGGCGGCGGCTCAGCCCCAGCAGTTCTCCAGGCCGTAGGCGGTGTCCTTGGACGTGACGCCGTCCTGCGCCTTGTCGGTGATCAGGGTGACGCCGGTGTCGGTGTAACCCGACGCCTTCTTGCCGTCCTTGGCGTAGGTCACGACGGCCTTGACGCCCTCGGCGGCCATCTTGAGCGGGTACTGCTGCGAGGTCGCGGCGATCTTGCCGTCCTTGACCGCCTGGGTGCCCGTGCAGCCGCCGTCGACGGAGACGATCAGGACGTCCTTCTCCCGGCCCTTGGCCTTGAGCGCGGTGTACGCGCCCAGGGCGGCCGGTTCGTTGATGGTGTAGACGACGTTGATGCCGGGTTCCTTCTGGAGGCAGTTCTCCATCGCCGTCTGGCCCTTGGACTGGTCGCCGCCGGTGTCCTGAGCACAGGCGACGTCCTTGTCGGTGGCGCCGAAGCCCTTGAGGAATCCGCTGTGCCGCTGGACGCCGACGGAGACGCCCGGCGCGAGGTCGAGGGCGGCTATCTTCGCGGTCTTGCCCTTCATCGCGGCCTTGGCGTACTCGCCGATCAGCTCGCCGGCCTTGACGTTGTCGGTGGCGAAGAGAGCGTCGACGGCGCTCTGCGGCTCGGTCGGGGTGTCGAGTGCGATGACCAGGACGCCCTTGGCGCGGGCCTTCTCGAGCGCGGGCACGATCGCCTTCGAGTCACTGGGGGTGATCAGAATGCCCTTGACGCCGGAGGCGACCATGTTCTCGATGGCGGTGACCTGACCGGCGTTGTCTCCGTCGAACTTGCCGGCCGCGGTCATGAGCTTGACGCCTTCGGCCTTCGCGGTCTTCTCCGCGCCTTCCTTCATCTTGACGAAGAACGGGTTGGTGTCCGTCTTGGTGATCAGGCCGACCTTGACCTCGCCCGAGCCGGTGCTCGCGCTGCCCGATCCGGATCCGGATCCACAGGCGGTCAGGGCGAGCGCTGCGACACCCGTGCACGCGGCGGCTCTGAGCAAGGAGGAGGGCAGACGAGAGATGCGTGACATGAACGACTCCAGCGGGATGTCGGGCGGGTGGTCGGCAGCGAGGCCTGCCGTCCCGCGATGTCAACGATGACTCATGTCATCGTTGACACTGCTTGGCGAGGATGATGGACTCCGCTCACCGGCAACGTCAATGCCTTGCACCCGTCACAAATCGGCAACGCCCCTCGGCGGTCGCCCGCCCGAGGCCGTTCGCCGGCCTGCCCGGGTCATGCCCGTTTCCGCTCCGCGCGTTCCAAGAAGGCGCGTTCCAAGAGGAGAGCAGCCCATGAGCCCGCGCCAGATCACCGTCCTGGGAGAGTGCGTCGCTGACGCGTTCACCGAACCCGCGCGTGCCCGGAACGAACTCGCCCTGCGCGTGCTTCCGGGCGGCGGACCCGCCAACACGGCGGTGGCCTTGGCCAGGCTCGGCACTCCGGCCCGCTTCCTCGCACGGCTGTCCGGTGACGTGTTCGGCCGCCTCTTCCGGGCCCACCTCGAGGCATCGGGCGTGGACCTCTCGCACGTCGTCGAGGCCGCCGAGCCCAGCACGCTCGCCGTGGCCGAGCTGGACGCCCATGGGCAGGCCACGTTCTCCTTCCACGCCCAGGCCACCGCCGACTGGCAGTGGACCAGCGCGGAACTGGCCGCGGTGGACCTGACCGACACCGCTTGCGTCCACACCGGGTCACTGGCCCTGGTCAAGGAACCCGGGGCAGGCGTGGTGGAGGACTTCCTGGCAGCGGCCGCACCCCGGGCCACCATCAGCATCGACCCCAACGTCCGCCCCCTCCTGGTACGTCCCGAGGTCTACCGTGCCCGGCTGGCGCACTGGTGCGGCCTCGCGGATGTGCTGCGGCTGAGCGAGGACGACCTGGAACTCCTCCTGCCCGGAACGCCGCCCGAGCAGGCGTGCGACACCTGGCATGCGGCGGGCGCGCGGCTCGTCGTGATCACACGCGGCGCCGACGGCGCGCTGGCCTCACTCGACGGGGAACGGGTGCAGGTGCCGGCGGTGGCGACACCGGTCGTCGACACGGTCGGTGCGGGGGACTCCTTCACCGCCGGACTGCTGCACCACCTCGGCACCCGCGGACTCCTCGGCGGCAGGCTGACGGACCTGCGTCTCGGCGATGTCGAGGCAGCCTGCCTGTTCGCCACACAGGTCGCGGCCCTGACCTGCTCCGTCGCCGGCCCGAACCCGCCGTGGCACGACCAGATGGCGCCGTTCCCGACGGACAAGGCCGTCGTCCGGCGCCTCGGCTCCACCCACTGAAAGGACAGGAAACCATGACGAAAACCCTGCTCGCCGAGTTCACCGCCCGAAAGGGAGCAGAGGACGAGGTCGCTCGCCTGATCCGGGACTACGCCCTGAAAGTGCGCGAAGAAGCAGGAAACCTGGCCTTCGACGTCTACACCAAGGCGACCGACCCGCGCGCCTACTGGATCTTCGAGGTCTACCGGGACGAGGACGCCTTCAAGGCACACCTGAACGCCCCGTACGGCGCCCCGTTCAACGCCGCCCTCATCCCACTGATCGAGGAGGACGCCTCTGTACTGACGTTCCTCGAGGAGATTGACCGCACATAAATCCACTCGCCCGCCCACGTGATCACCGCTAACGTGCGCCAGGTGATGACGGCCGACGATGTGTTGTCCATCCTCGCAGTGCTGCGGAACGCGGACGTCGACATCTGGATCGGCGGCGGCTGGGGCATCGACGCCCTGGTCGGCGAGCAAACCCGCCTGCACCGCGACCTGGACCTGATGCACCGAGAGGACCAGGAAGCTGACGTCGTGGCGGCTCTCGCGGACGCCGGCTTCGTCGAGACCCTCGACTGGCGCCCCGTACGGTTCGTCGTCACCGGTTCTCATGACCGGGAGATCGATCTTCACCCGCTGGTCTTTGCCGCGGACGGATCCGCCGTGCAGGCGTCACCCGACGCGGAGCACCCGTTCGCCTATCCCGCCTCGTGTTTCGTCACAGGCACGATCCTCGGGGCCACCGTCCCGTGCCTGTCGCCCGAGCAGCAGGTCTATTTCCACCAGGGCTATGAACCTGCTGATCACGACCGTCACGACATGGCCCGGCTCCGGCAGACCTTCGGGATCACCACCCACTTCTGAGCCCGCGCGCCGGAAGCGGCTCCTGGCCGACCGGCGCGCGGACCCCGGCGCGTCACCGCCAGATGGACGCGAACCGAGCAACCGGAATGCGGGCCCGCGTCGGCGTCCCCCGATCTGTGACCGTGTTCAAACGTCTAGTGTGTTCGAGGCGGTCAGGAAGCGCTGATTGCTGACCGTCCAGCACTCCATTCCCGCACTTCGCGTGAAGCGACTCGCCCTGGGCTCCTCGTGTGCCTGATATGTCGTCAGCTAAGTCAGCATCTGATCAGCATCAGTCCCCGCACATTCCGAGACGGTTGTCCGAACAGGTGCCTTGGCGACGGCGTCGCAGCAGCCTGGCTCGCACGGAGGCGCAGGCCGGAAGCCTTCTCGCAAGAGTGAAGCGATGTTCCTCACAATCTTCGAGTCCAACGCGTGCCGGTGTACAGTAAAGACCGCCCTTGACCTGCAGAAAGCCGGCAGGGAGCCGTCTTTCAGGAGTTCTAGATGCTGCGCACCATGCTCAAGTCCAAGATCCACCGAGCCACCGTCACCCAGGCCGACCTGCACTACGTGGGATCGGTGACCATCGACGCCGACCTGCTCGACGCCGCCGATCTGCTGCCCGGTGAGCTCGTGCACATCGTCGATGTCACCAACGGCGCCCGGCTGGAGACGTACGTCATCGAGGGCGAGCGCGGATCCGGGGTGATCGGGATCAACGGGGCCGCCGCGCATCTTGTGCACCCCGGTGATCTCGTGATCATCATCAGCTACGCACAGGTGACGGACGCCGAGGCGCGGGCACTCACCCCCAGGGTCGTGCACGTGGACCGCGACAACCGGATCGCGGCCCTGGGCGCAGATCCGTCCGAGCCGGTGCCGGGCTCGGACCAGCAGCGCAGCCCGCAGGCCGTCGGGGCCTGACCGGACACCCACGGGACAGGAGCATGTCCGTATGAAGGACCTGGTGATCCGCGACGACCGGGCGGCGGGCCGCCTGGAGGCGCTGACCGGCGGTGAAGTCGTCGGCCGCATCGAGTACTTCGTCCTCGAGAGCCCCGAGCGCGCGCTCGTGCCCGTCCACACGATCGTCGAACCGGCCCACGAGGGCCAGGGCATCGCGGGTTCGCTCGCACGTGAGCTGTACGCCATCGCCGGTCGCGAGCACAGCCCGGTCGCCTCGCTGTGCCCCTACGTCACCCGGTGGGTCGAGCGTCATCCCGACGAGGCCCGCCCGGCCGATCCGGACCTGCTGACGGCGGCCAAGGACTGGCTGTCCGCTCACCCCGGCCGCTTCTGACCCACCTGGACCCTTCCCCGTCCCGCGCCGGAGTGACTGGGGAAGCGGGTGCCGGGTAGGCGGGGGATAGTCCAGAGCCGGAGTCGATCGACTGGCTGGAGGGCCTCATGACGCATCCGTTTCCCGACCCCGTGCACCCGGGGCCGACACCGGGCCCGGATCCCCAGCACCCGGAGCCGCGCCCCGACCCGGTGCCGGATCCGCCGCCACCGCCCGGCCCGGAGCCGACCCCGCCGCCCCCGTCCCCGACCCCGCCCCCGGGGCCTGACCCCGTGCCGGGTCCCGACCCGTCACCGATCCCCCCAGGCCCGGAACCCGTACCCAGCCCCGAGCCGGGCCCGCCGCTCACCTGAACGACACCAGAAACGAGAAGGGGCCGGTGGACAGCCACGCGAGCTGTCCACC
>NZ_JBHUTX010000082.1:0-19764 GCF_042671245.1 Streptomyces sp. NPDC057099 | reverse complement strand
CAGGTCGGTGGTCGCCGCCAGCTTCACGCCGCCGGCCTTGCCGCGGCCGCCGACCTTCACCTGGGCCTTGACGACGGACTTGCCACCGAGGCGCTCGGTGGCTGCGCGGGCCGCCTCAGGCGTGTCGATGACTTCACCGGCCAGCACCGGTACATCGTGCTTGGCGAAGAGGTCCCTCGCCTGGTACTCGAACAGGTCCACGCGCTTCCGTCCCTATCAGTGATCTCGCGGTTCGTTGTCTGCGTGGGCGTGCCGCGAGGGCAACGTGACGTCCGCCGTCTGTCAGTCACAAGGGAGGCGCACACGGTGTCCGAGCGCGCGGCATGTCCGTCTCGCAGGTTATCGCTGCTTGCAGGAGGCCCCTAAATCGAGGGTCACACCTGAGCGGTGATACCTGTCACATGATGCCGCGCTCTCTGGCACAGCGTGCCTGGAGTGAGGGGCCTCACCGGGCTGGGGTAAGCCCGGTGAGGCCCGCCGAACACCTCCGAAGGAGCACAAAGGCCCAGTTCAGGGCCCTGCTCTCGGGGGCGCGGGTCGGTTGGTCCCCACCCCAATGGGGGCCGGCCGACCTCATCCACGAGGTTTCGGCCTCGGACCGTCGACGGCTTTCGACCGTCCGGGCGTGAGGGCTCGCGGAGTCCTGGGGGCAAGGGGGTGCGTGCGGTGGAAGGCGACAGAAGGGGCACGCCCCCGCGCGGCTGCTAGCCGGGGAGGACGGGAATGTCGCGGTGACTGTCCCGGGTACCGGCCACGCAGGTGCGGGCGGCGGCACCGCGCACGAGGCTCAGCGGAGCCCGGCCGCTCGGCGTGACGGCATGTGCGTCGCCGTGACGCGGTGTGCCGTTGTCGGCCATGGAACGGTTGCAGAGCGTGCCGTCCGGACGGCCTCCGGGCCCGTGGCCGACCGGGACGGCGCCTCCGACGCTTACGGACGGTCCGGCATGGGCTGCGCGTCTGATGTGGTGCGCGCGGTCGTGGGCCGCGCGGTCGGTGTGGTCGGCGTACGGGGCTCGGTGCGGGTGGCCCTGCACGCCGTGCGCCACGGGGTCCGCCGCCTCGGTCCGGGCCGGGGAGGCAGATGCGCCGGCCGGCTGCGGATCGACCGTGCCGGGCGCGGGCAGGGGGTGACTCGGGAACGCCGGGTCGCCGGGAACCCCGGGCAGTGCGGGCGCTCCCGGAGCCGCGACGTCATCCTCGGGAGGAGCGGGCGGGCCCGGCAGGCCGGGCAGGTCCGGCATCGCCGACGCGCCAGGCAGGGTCGGCAGGTCGGGCAGGGCAGGCAGGGCAGGCAGGGCAGGCTCATCCGGCAGCGAGGGAGCCTTCGGCGGCGTCGGCAGGCTCGCCTGCGCGTTCACCAGCTCCCTGCCGACCGACTCCCTCGCACCATCGGCCACCCGTACGGCCCGCTCCCCCACGGTCCGGACGAGCTGAGTTCCGCCCGAGGGGCGCTTCCGGTCTGCCGGAGCGTGCGTACGCGAGTGATCCCGGGCCGTCGGAGCGTGTGCGTCGGGCCGAACCAGCAGTCTCTGCCCGCTGACCAACCGCCCGGCCGCGCTGTCCGACGACGCCCGATCCGCCGCGTACGCCCGATCCGCCGCGTACGCCCGCTCACCGCACAGGAGCCCGATGGCGAGCACCCCGCCCACCAGCAGCGCCACTTGGAGCGCACGCCGCCCGGCCACCGTGCGCAGCATGCGCACAGCGGCACCGGACAGAGCTGCTGACGAGGACAAGAGGGGGAGCTTCCTCCCGTGCGACGGAACAAGTGCGGAACGCATCACGCGTCACGGGCAACGAGTCGGCACAACGCGGCACTGCCCGGCGCGGCGCGACACCCTGCCGAGCAGGCGCCGATCCTCGCACGGGAGTGCGGAGGTCGCGCAAGCCCCTCTCGCTTGATGGGCCGTCATATCCGTCTTGCCGGACCGAATCGGACGACGACGCGTCGACAAATCGTCACACCGCGTCCGGTATCGGCAGCGGCCGCTTCTCGATCGCCGCTGCCATCACCTCCGGGAACAGATCGGGCGTGCAGGCGAACGCCGGTGCCCCCAGCGCGGCGAGCGCGGCCGCGTGCTCCCGGTCGTACGCCGGTGCCCCCTCGTCCGAGAGCGCCAGCAGGGTCACGAACTGCACCCCCGACGCCTTCATCGCCGAGACCCGCTTGAGCATCTCGTTCCGGATGCCCCCTTCGTAGAGGTCGCTGATCAGCACGACCACCGTCTCCGCGGGCCGGGTGATCTGCGACTGGCAGTACGCGAGCGCCCGGTTGATGTCCGTACCGCCCCCGAGTTGCGTACCGAACAGCACGTCCACCGGGTCGTCGAGCTGATCCGTGAGGTCGACGACCGCCGTGTCGAAGACGACGAGTCGCGTGGAGATCGTCCGCATCGAGGCGAGCACCGCTCCGAACACCGACGCGTAGACAACCGATGCCGCCATGGATCCCGACTGGTCGATACAGAGGATGACCTCCTTCTTCGTGGACTGGGTCGCCCGCCCGAACCCGATGAGCCGCTCCGGCACGATCGTTCGGTACTCGGGCAGGTAGTGCTTGAGGTTGGCCGCGATCGTGCGGTTCCAGTCGATGTCGTGGTGGCGGGGCCGGTTGATGCGGGCGCTGCGGTCGAGGGCGCCGGTGAGGGTGGCCCGGGTGCGGGTGGCGAGCCGCTTCTCCAGGTCCTCGACGACCTTGCGCACGACGGCCCGTGCCGTCTCCTTCGTCGTCTCCGGCATGGCCTTGTTGAGCGAGAGCAGCGTGCCGACGAGATGCACGTCGGCCTCCACCGCCTCCAGCATCTCCGGCTCCAGCAGCAGCGTGGCGAGTCCGAGCCGGTCGATGGCGTCGCGCTGCATGACCTGCACGACGGAGGACGGGAAGTACGTCCGGATGTCGCCGAGCCAGCGCGCCACGGACGGCGCCGACGCCCCGAGCCCCGCCGAACGGTCCCGGCCCCCCTGTGGCTTCTCCCCCTTTCCGTAGAGCGCGGTGAGCGCCCCGTCCATCGCCGCGTCCTGCCCCGACAGCGCGCATCCGGTGCCGTCCGCCGCGTTGCCCCCGAGCACCAGCCGCCACCGCCGCAACCGCTCCTGCGCCGGGTCCGTCACCTCGGTCGTCATCCGCGTCCTCCCCCGCGAAGCCGCTCCCACAGCGGGATCACCGGCACGGTCGTCGTCGGCCGGCCTTCCGCCCGGGGCCCGTTGCCGATCGGGTCCGCCTCTTCCGTCCTCGGAGCCGGCTCCCTCAGTCCGTCGGTCGTCATCCCGTCACCCCCGCCAGGTCGTTACCGGTCTTCTCATCCACGTCGTCCAGCCCGAGCAGCAGCCGCACGACCGGCAGCACGGCATCCGCGCGCGCCAGGTCCAGCTCGGCAGCGAAGCCGGGTATGCCGGAGCCGGCCGCCGAACCGCCCCCGCCCCCGACCCCGGGCCCGCGCCGGACGAGTTCGCCCAGGGTCCGGCGCACCCCGGGCTCGTACGCCGAGAACGTCCGCCGCAGCAGGGGCAGCACGTCCGTGAAGGCCTCCGCCGGCACCCCGGTGAGCCACGCGTCGACCAGCCCGAGCAGCCGCTCGTCGTGCACCAGGAGCATCCCGCCGCCGGAGCCTCCTCCGACGAAGCCCTCGATCCACGCGGCCGCGTCCGGGGGCGGTGTGCCCGGTGACAGGACGTGCCCCATGAGCAGCGCCGCCTCGTCCTGCGCCAGCTCCCCGTCGTCGAGCAGGAGCCGCACGGCCCGCCCCCGGATCACCCCGGGCACGGTGTCCCGCCCGCACAGCACGCGCAGCACCGACTGCCAACGGCCTCTCAAGTGGCCGTGTCCCGTCGCGGGTGCGTCGCCCAGGAGTCCCACGGCCCCGTGCACCGCGTCCACATGGCGCCGCATCTCCTCGGCGGCGTCGGCGTCGAGCGCGGCGCAGGCCGGGGGCAAACCGACGAAGACCCGCTCGGCCAGGCCCGCGGCGACCTCACCCAAGGCCCCGGTGTCCGTGCCGCGCACATCGCCGTAGCGCAGGGAGCGGACCAGGGCCGGCAGCGCCTGGGCGAGATGACCGACGTCCGTGTCGAGGGCCGCCCGGTCGGCGAGGATCCGCATCACCGTGGGCAGGGCGTCGGGCAGTTCGGCCAGCAGGCAGCGCTCGGCGAGCGCGGTGACATCGGCGAGGCCCTGCGCGGCGATCCCGTCCGCCTCGGCCTTCGCGGTCGCGGCGGACAGTACGGTCGTCCCCCACACTCCGGCCTCGGCGACCCGCACCGACAGCTCGGGCTCCCAGCGCAGCCGCCAGGTCTCCCGGAAGGTGCCCGTGCTGCCCCGCGAGGCGGCCGGTTCGCCCCACGCGACTCCGAGCAACCGCAGCCGGTGCAGCAGCCTGCTGCGGCCGGCGTCGGTCTCCTTGCGCAGGTCGAGCTCCAACTCCCGCTCCAGCGCCTCCGGCTTCAGCCGCAGCCGGCGCTGGAGCCGGGCGAGGTCCCGCTGCAGCGGAACCGCCGGCGCCGTCGGCGGCACCTCCCCCAGCACGTCCCCCACGACCAGCCGGTCGTGCACCAGCGACAACGGCACGTCCGAGCCCTCGCACAGCACCGCCCGCACCGCGTCGGTCGTCTCGCTCAGGCCCGGCAGCGGACGGCCGCGCATCGCGGCGAGCGTCTCGGCCAGCCGCACCGCCTCGATGACATGCGCGGAGGAGACGATCCGGTCCTCGGCGCGCAGCAGCCCGGCCACCTTGGTCAGCCACCGCTCGACCGGCCGGTCCGGGGCGCTGAACAGATGCCCGTACCAGCCCGGCGACTCGATGCCGGCCCCGTAGCCGCTGATCCGGGACAGCCTGCGGTGGGTCCACGGCACCCAGGTCATGTCCGTCTTGACCTTGGGCAGCCCCTTCAGCAGCGCCTTGTCGGCGGCGACCGTCGTCTTCTGCCGCAGGGCGGGCACATGCCAGGCGCCGCAGACGACGGCCACGCCGTCCTCGAACTCCCGCTGCGCGGCCCGCACCTGGAGCCGCATATAGGCCTCCCGCACCAGGTCCCGGTCGTGCCCACCGACGCCGTAGGTCTCGCGCAGCGCCCCCATGGCCTCCTCGAGCACGGTGAACGGCGCGAGCGCGTCGCCCTTCCCGACGCCCCGGTGCTCCACGACGTCCTCCCACCACCGCTCCGGATCGTCGTAACCGGCGGTCTCGGCGAGCACGCCGAGCGGATCGATCCGCAGGCCGGCGGGGCCGGGGCCCGAGTCACGGTCGTCATCGCCGTCCGGGGCGTCATCGCCGTCGGGGTCTCCATCGCCGTCGCCCTCGGCGACCGTCGCATCCTCCTGCCTCCCCCAGGCCAGCGTGTGCGTGGCCGGCAGGTCGATGAAGCGGGCCGGGACGTCGTGCGCCAGGGCCCAGCGGATGGCGACCCACTCCGGGGAGAACTCGGCCAGCGGCCAGAACGACGAGCGGCCGGGTTCGTCCACCGCATGGGCGAGCAGGGCGACCGGAGGCCGCATCTCCTCGTCGGCGGCGAGCGGGATCAGGGCATCGGCCTCGGGCGGGCCCTCGATCAGCACGACCCGAGGCCGGGCCTCCTCCAGCGCCGCCCGCACCGCCCGGGCCGACCCCGGCCCGTGATGCCGCACCCCGAGCAGCAGCGGTCCGGCCCCGGGCCCCCGGCTCTCAGCCCTCTCCATGTCTGTCATGCCAACCCCCTCCCCCTCCACTCACACCTCTGACGGCCCCGCCCCGTACCGCTCACACACTCACCTCACGACAGGCCCGGTAGAAGTCCTTCCAGTCGTCGCGCTCGCGGACGACCGTCTCCAGGTACTCCTGCCAGATGACGCGGTCGGCCGCCGGGTCGCGGACCACCGCGCCGAGGATGCCGGCGGCGACATCGCTCGGCCGCAGCACGCCGTCGCCGAAGTGGGCCGCCAGGGCGAGTCCGTTGGTGACGACGGAGATCGCCTCGGCCGTGGACAGCGTGCCGCTGGGCGACTTCAGCTTGGTCCGGCCGTCGGCCGTGACCCCGTCGCGCAGCTCCCGGAAGACGGTGACGACCCGGCGGATCTCGTCGAGGCCGTCCGGCGCGGCCGGCAGGTCGAGGGAGCGGCCGATCTGGTCGACACGGCGCGAGACGATGTCGACCTCGGCCTCGGGGCTCTCGGGCAACGGCAGCACCACCGTGTTGAAGCGGCGGCGCAGGGCGCTGGACAGGTCGTTGACCCCGCGGTCGCGGTCGTTGGCCGTGGCGATCAGATTGAAGCCGCGGACCGCCTGCACCTCCTGGCCCAGTTCCGGTATCGGCAGCGTCTTCTCCGACAGGATCGTGATGAGCGTGTCCTGCACATCGGCCGGGATGCGCGTCAGCTCCTCGACGCGGGCGGTCATGCCGTCGGACATCGCCCGCATGACCGGGCTGGGCACGAGGGCGTCACGGCTCGGGCCGTGGGCGAGCAGCCGCGCGTAGTTCCAGCCGTACCGGATGGCCTCCTCCGGTGTTCCGGCGGTGCCCTGCACCAGCAGCGTGGAGTCGCCGCTGACCGCCGCGGCCAGGTGCTCGGACACCCAGGTCTTCGCCGTGCCGGGCACGCCGAGCAGGAGCAGGGCGCGGTCGGTGGCGAGCGTGGTGACCGCGACCTCGACGATGCGGCGCGGGCCCACGTACTTCGGCGAGATCACCGTGCCGTCCGGCAGCGTGCCGCCGAGCAGGTAGGTCGCGACGGCCCACGGCGACAGCTTCCAGCGGGCCGGGCGCGGGCGGTCGTCCTGCGCGGCGAGTGCGGCGAGTTCGCCGGCGAAAGCGTCCTCGGCGTGCGGCCGCAGCGCCTCGGCACCGTCGGTCTGCGACGTCGGTTCAACGGACACAGGCATGGCTGAGTCCCCCTCCAGCTCGGCCGGTTCGGATCTGGTGACCACGTTGCACCACACCACTGACAATGCGTTCTGACCTGCGTAAACGCCCAGCCGAAGTCGCTGGCGGACCCGATTGTCAGTGGTGGGATCTACCTTCGATGACATGACTCAGCAGGGGGTGCGCTGGACGGCGGACCAGGTGCTGGCACTGGCGCCTGACACCGCGTCACGCAAAGCGGGAAGCAAACTCGGCGCGGCGGGGCCGTGGTCCGAGGCGGGGAGTTCCGACGAGGGGACGGTGTGGGGGCTGTGCAAGGGCAGCGGAAGCAAGCCGTATCAGACGATCGTGGACATCGCGGACGCCTCCGGGCCCGCGTACAAGTGCAGTTGTCCGAGCCGCAAGTTCCCGTGCAAGCACGCTCTCGGGCTGCTGCTGCTCTGGGCGGGCGGAGAGGCAGCGGTGCCGTCGGGGCAGGCACCGGAGTGGGCCGGGCAGTGGATAGCGGGGCGGCGCAAGCGCGCGGAGGAGAAGAGTGCGGAAGAGAGCCCGGCTTCGCCGTCCGGGTCCGCTGATCCGGAGGCGGCGCGGCGCCGGGCGGAGCGACGGGCCGAGCGGGTCACGGCGGGTGCGGTGGAGCTGGAGCAGCGCCTGGCGGACCTGTTGCGCGGCGGCCTGGCGACAGCGGAGCAGTCCGGCTACGGCCTCTGGGAGGAGACGGCGGCCCGCATGGTCGACGCGCAGGCGCAGGGCCTTGCCGCGCGGGTCCGGGAGCTGGGGGCGATCCCGTCCACCGGTCCGGGCTGGCCGGTGCGGCTGCTGGAGGAGTGCGCGCTGCTGCATCTCCTCGGCCAGGGCTGGCTGCGCCGCGAGCGGCTGCCGGACACCCTCGCCGCCACGGTCCGTTCCCGGATCGGCCTGCCGGCCTCCGCGGACGGCCCGCCGGTGCGGGACCGCTGGCTGGTGCTCGCCCAGTACGACACGACGGACCCACGCCTGACGACCCGCAGGATCTGGCTGCACGGCGCCGACTCGCACCGCACCGTGCTGCTCCTCTCCTACGGCGCCGCCGGCCGCGCCCCGGAGCTGGCGCTGCCGGTGGGTCTGAGCCTGGATGCCGAGATGTCCGTCTACCCGGGCGCCGGGCAGTTGCGGGTGGCCCTGGGCGAGCGGTTCGCACCGCCCACGCCCTCGGACATACGTCCGCCGGGGATGACGACGTCGCAGGCGGCGGCCCGTTACGGCGACGCCCTGCGCGACGATCCGTGGCTGGAGTCCGTCCCGGTGACGCTGGACCGGGTCGTCCCGACTCCGGACGGCGGCTCCTGGCAGTTGGCGGACGCCGACGAGGACGCGGCGCTGCCGCTCACACCCGCCGCGCGTTCCCGGCCCGGCCTGTGGCGGCTCGTCGCCCTGTCGGGCGGTGCTCCGGTCAGGGTCTTCGGTGAATGCGGTCACCAGGGCTTCACCCCGCTGACGGCCTGGCCCGAGGGGACGGGCGACGCGGTGGCCCTGTGCTGAACCGACGGCGATGGACCGGCCTTTCCGACTCGACCCACCCTTCCCATGAATCAGCCAAATCAACGCATCTTTCAGGCATCACGGGACAACCGATGAGGGTGAGACTTCAACCACTCACGGGCGCCCCACGGAAAGGACGCTCATGACCAGGACCTCCGCTCCTGTGGACGCGCCCGTCGAGGGTGCCTGGGAGGGGCTCGTCACCACGGCTCTGCTGGGCACGGACCGGCGCACCCCGCCGGGCTCCGGGCCGGGCCCGGAGGCACCGGTGGCCCTGCTGGACGCGGCGGCGACGGAGACCGTACGGCGTCGGGCCGGGCTGCGTCCGGCGCGGGCGGCGGAGCGCCCGCAAGCGGCGCCGGACGACTCTCGTCCGCCGCTGCCGCCCGCGGCGGCCCGCAGACTCGCGCTGCTGCTGGCCGACCGCCCTGGCTCGTCCGGCGGCGGCCGCCGGGGCGCAGCGCCCGATCTGATGGAGCTGCTGCCCCAGTGGCTCGCGGCGGCCAACGCCCGTGGATTCGCACCGCCTCCGCACGCGCTTCCCGCGCTGCTGGACGCGGCCCGGGGACGTACCGACCTGCGTCCGGCGGTGCTGGAGTTCTCGGGGTCGCGGGCCCTGTGGCTGGCGCGGCTGAACCAGGACTGGAGGTTCGCCCTGCGCTCGGCGCCGGGCGGTGGAGCGACCCTGCCGCACGTCGATGACGACGACCGGATCCAGCAGCTGTGGCAGGAGGGCCTGTTCGCCGAACGGGTCGCTCTCCTCTCCGCCCTGCGCTCCCGCGAACCGGCCGCCGCGCGGGAACTGCTCGCGTCGACCTGGGCGACGGAACGGGCCGAGGACCGGCTGATGTTCCTCGACTCCCTGCGCGCGGGTCTGGGCCCGGACGACGAGCCGTTCCTGGAACAGGCCCTGGCCGACCGCAGCCGCAACGTCCGGGCGACGGCGGCGGAGCTGCTGTCGGCGCTGCCCGGCTCGGCGCTCGCGGCGCGGATGGCGGTCAGGGCGGAGGCGTGTGTCGCCGTCGACCACACGCAGACCGCACAGGCCGCACCAACCACACCCACTACTCAGACCACTCAGGCCACACCGGTGATCGCCGTCGAAGCACCCCACGAGTGCGACCCGGCCATGGAGCGCGACGGCGTCGTCGCGAAGGCCCCGGCGGGACGGGGAGAACGGTCCTGGTGGTTCGGCCAGTTGGTGGAGGCGGCCCCGCTCGGCACCTGGTCGCGGCGGCTGGGCGGGCGGTCCCCCCGGGAGATCGTGGCGCTGCCGGTGGCGGACGACTGGCAGGGCGAGCTGCACGCGGCCTGGTGCCGGGCGGCGGTGCGCCAGCGGAACGCCGAGTGGTCGCGTGCGCTGCTCGGCGAACCCTCGGCGCCGGAGGCGGGCGGCCCGGGCGCGGTGTCCCTGGCCGAACGCGCCAAGCTGCTCGGCACGCTGGGCGCCGCCGAACGGGCCGAGTGGGTGGCCGGCTTCATAGCGGCGCACGGCCTGTCCGAGGCCTTTCAGCTGCTCGGGGTGTGCGCGGTGCCGTGGTCCGGGCCGCTCGGCCGGGCGGTGGTGGACGCGCTCAACATCGCTCGGGACGCAGGGAGTTATCCATGGAGTTTCAGCGGGGTCATGGGCCTGGCCGAGCGCTGCCTCGACCCGTCCGAAGCCGGCCGCCTCGACGCTCTGCTGGCCGTGCCGGACGAACCGGAGAACGCGTCCCCCGGCGCCGGCGGCTACTGGGCGGAGGCCTTCCAGCGCCTGGTCACGACCCTGCGGCTGCGCGCGGCGATGGCGGAGGAACTGGGCGCGGCGTAGGTCCGCACGCACCCGACGTCTCCGCAAGGAACCGGCCCCGGCCGCCAACAGGCCCACCAGCCCCGGCACCGGCACCGGCACCCACCAGGCGAAGCCGTCCCGGCCAAACCGCCGGAGGCCTACGCCCCGGCCGGCTGGCGCACGTTCGTCCGGACCCACTCCACGATCGACGTCGTCGTCGCGCCGGGCGTGAAGATCTCCGCGACGCCCTTCTCCTTCAGCAGGGGGATGTCCGCCTCGGGGATGATCCCGCCGCCGAAGACCAGGATGTCCGCCGCGTCCCGCTCCTTGAGCAGGTCGATCACCGCCGCGAAGAGCGTGTTGTGCGCGCCGGAGAGGATGGACAGCCCGATCGCGTCGGCGTCCTCCTGGATCGCCGTGTCGACGACCTGCTCGGGAGTCTGGTGGAGCCCCGTGTAGATGACCTCCATACCGGCGTCGCGCAGGGCCCGCGCGATCACCTTGGCCCCGCGATCGTGGCCGTCGAGCCCCGGCTTGGCCACCACTACGCGGATCGGACCGGCTGCCACACCCATCACTGCCTCCATGAAGCGAATACATCCATCCGTACCGACAAGTACCGCACACATCGGGCACGCCGTACACGCCGCACCGCACGGACACCCCGCCCCGCATCGTCCGGGCAAGTGAACGAACGTTATCTCCAGGATCCCGCAACCGGCAGTTTCGCGCTGCGGACCGAGGGGGAAATCACACGGTGGGACAAGCGCAAGGGGAGCCGCGACGAAGTCGCCGTACCGCCGCTCCACCCACCACGCACAGCGGCGGTACGGCACTTCGGCGAAGACACGCAGGGCAAGAACCGCACGGACGGCACGTACCGCACCCAGGGGACCACTGGCGCCACACACGCCACACGCCTCACTCAGGCCCCACGGCACACGCGGCTCAGGCCGCTCACGTGGTCATCGCCGACCGTCTTCGCAGCAGCTCCCCATGAGGGCACACGGGGGGCGGAGCCGTCCTTCCACGTGCCGACAGGAGGTCGGCCATGAAGGTCATCGGGGCTGCTCTGCCCTTTCTCCCGTTCTGCCGGCGCCTGCTGCCGAGCCGGCTGACGGGACTCTCCCTGGCACTTCTGAAGGCCACCGCGCTGGAGATCGCGATCCTGGCCGGGCATGTCCTCCTCTATCCCTCCGGCATCACCCAGGAGCGACGAGCCCCCGCTCCGGCGCTGCCCCCGGCGGACGGTGCCGCCCAACTGCCCACGGAGGCCAAGCCCCCGGTCGTCCTGCTGCACGGCTTCATCGACAACCGCTCGGTCTTCGTGCTGCTGCGCCGCAGCCTCGCCCAGCACGGCAGGCAGCAGATCGAGTCCCTCAACTACTCGCCACTGACCTGCGACATACGCGCCGCGGCCGAGCTGCTCGGCCGACGCGTCGAGGAGATCTGCGAGCGCACCGGAGCCCCGCAGGTCGATGTCGTCGGGCACAGCCTCGGCGGCCTGATAGCGCGTTACTACGTGCAGCGGCTCGGCGGTGACGCCCGCGTCCGGACCCTCGTCACCCTCGGCACGCCGCACTCCGGCACCCGAGTCGCGCCCCTGGCGGACGCGCACCCCATCGTGCGCCAGATGCGCCCCGGCTCACCGGTGCTCGAAGAGCTCACTCGGCCCGCCCCTGACTGCCGTACGCACTTCGTCAGCTACTGGAGCGACCTGGACACGGTGATGGACCCGCTGGAGACGGCCCGCATCGACCATCCCGATCTGACGGTGCAGAACGTGCGGGTGACCGGCATCGGCCACCTTGCCCTGCCCGTGCACCCCGCAGTCGCCAACGGAATACGGCAGGTCCTCGACACGGCCCACCCGGGTGAACCGTCCGTCGATCACACCGGCGGCCTCACGGTGGCCTGAAACCGGAACCGGCCGATGCGCGCGTCGCATCGAAATGTCGAACAAACTTCGAACACAAAGCCAAACCCGCGCCCGCCGTCCGCCAAAACACGGCCGAATGCCCGTTTCATGCGCGCGCGAAACCTGCCGAAGATTGTCGTGCCCGCGTACCGCCGGGTACAGTCGCCGCACTGCTCTGGCAGCCCCTGTTGTCGAGGCGAAAGAGAAGTTGGTGAACGACCGTCACCCGTCGGGGACCATGCCCCCGGCTCCGGCTTCCGAGGCCGCCTCGGCGCACTACGCGTCGTACGGCACCCAGGAAGCCCCGTACGGCGACTTCACCACGTACGGCGACTACGCCGCCACCGGTTTCGACGCCAGCGGTGCCCATGCCACCGGTACGGACGGCGCCGGTTTCGATGCCACCGGGCACGCCACCGCGAGCTTCGCCAGCGACCCCCTCTTCGGCAACCTCCCGGGCAGCGGCCCCGACACGGGCACGTACGACACCGGTCACTGGCCCACGGGCCCGCACGAGAACCCGCACTACGACGCGTACGCGGCCCAGCACCACGCCGCCTACGACACCGGTGTCTACGACACGACCTCCTGGCCGGCCCAGCAGCAGCCGCTGTCGGTCATCCCGCCGCAGGCCGCGTCCCCCGACGCCACCGGCCAGTGGGACACCGGCGCCTGGCTCCAGCCCGACCAGTCCGGCAATCCGGCCGACCAGACCCAGCAGTGGGAATGGGGCACGCAGGCCTTCGACACCGGCACCTACGACGCCACGCAGTGGAACTCCGACGGCTCCTCCGCACCGTCCCCCGACGGGTACGAGCAGCACACGGACGCCTTCCACCAGCAAGAGACGGCGACGTTCGAGCAGCTCGGCTACGACGAGGCCACCGGGGCGCCCTACGACGACCCCGCCGCGGACGGCGGCGAGCCTGCCGCCACCGGCGAACTGCCCACCGTCGCCCCGCTCCTGGACGGCCAGGAAGAGGTCGGCCCGCGCACCGCCGCACGGGCGGCCTCGCGCGCCGGGTCTCGTTCCCGCCGCCGCACGCCCCCCAAGCGCTCGGCGCTGATGACCATCGCGGTGCCCTCGGCGTGCGTGATGGGCGTCGCCGGGATCGCCGCCGCGTCCGTCGGCAGCCTCACCGAGGACAGCGCCGCGGAAGCGCAGACCACCGCGGCGGACGCGCAGCCGGTGAAGCCGGCCGCCGCCAACAACAAGCTGGACACACAGCTGCAGAGCCTCTCCGCCGGCGCGGACGACTTCGCCGACCGGGCCAGCCGTACGCAGGAACGTATCGACCTCAAGGCTCAGCAGGCGGCCGAGCGGAAGCGGGCGGCGGAGGAAGCGGCCCGCAAGGAGCGGCTGCGCCCGAAGTTCGCCGTGCCGGTCGCCCGCCACGGACTCAGCGCCCAGTACGGCCAGTCCGGCATCAACTGGATGTCCCTGCACACCGGCATCGACTTCCCCGTCTCGTACGGCACGACCGTGATGGCCGCGACCGACGGCACCGTCCGCACCCAGTGGAACAGCGCGTACGGCAACATGCTGATCCTGACCGCGAAGGACGGCACGGAGACGTGGTACTGCCACCTCTCCACGTACACGGTCCCCTCCGGTACGTCCGTGAAGGCCGGCGATCCGATCGCGCGCTCGGGCAACTCCGGCAACTCGACCGGCCCTCATCTGCACTTCGAGGTGCGTCCGGCCGGCGGCTCGCCGATCGACCCGCTGCCGTGGCTGCGCAGCCACGGCGTCGACCCGACGTAACGTCTCGGCAGCCCCCGCCGGTCCGGCCGGCGGAGGCTCACCTCACAGGACTACCGCCTCACAGGGCTACCGCCGCACCGGGCTACAGCTTCTCCACCGGCGCGTACCGCAGCAGCAGCCGCTTCGGCTTGTCCCCGAAGTCGATCGTCGCCTCGGCGTTCGCGCCCGTGCCCTTGACCGCCACGACGGTGCCGAGCCCGAACTGGTCGTGTGTGACCCGGTCCCCGACCGCCAGTGACACGACCGGCTTCTCGGCGGTGCGGCGCGTGGCGAAACCGGAGGCGCCCGACGCCGAGGAACGCGAACGGGACGACGACAGCGAGGCCGCCACGGCGGAGACCGGCCCGGAGGACGCGGGTGCGGTCGCACCGGTCCGCTTCCACTCCAGGTGGGTCGGCGGGATCTCCTCCAGGAACCGGGAGGGCGGGTTGTAGGACGGCTGACCCCAGGCGCTGCGCAGGGTGGAGCGCGTCAGATAGAGCCGTTCCCGCGCGCGCGTGATGCCCACGTACGCCAGGCGCCGCTCCTCCTCCAGTTCCTTGGTCTGGCCGAGGGCGCGCATGTGCGGGAAGACGCCGTCCTCCATGCCGGTCAGGAAGACGACCGGGAACTCCAGGCCCTTGGCGGTGTGCAGGGTCATCAGGGTGATGACGCCGTCGCCGTCCTCCTCGTCGGGGATCTGGTCGGAGTCGGCGACCAGCGCGACCTTCTCCAGGAAGTCGGCCAGGGTTCCTTGCTCGTCCTCGCCGCGCTCCTGCTCGAACTCCATGGCGACGGCGGCGAGTTCCTGGAGGTTCTCGATCCGGGTCTCGTCCTGCGGGTCGGTGGAGGCCTGCAGTTCGGCGAGGTATCCCGTGCGCTCCAGGATGGCCTCCAGCACGGTGGCGGGGCCGGCGCCGGACTCGACGACCGTACGGAGGTCCTCCATCAGCGTGTTGAACCGCTTGACGGCGTTGGTGGAGCGCGCGGCCATGCCGTACGCCTCGTCGACGCGCTTCAGCGCCTGCGGGAAGCTGATCTTCTCCCGCTGGGAGAGGGCGTCGATCATCGCCTCGGCGCGGTCGCCGATGCCCCGCTTGGGCACGTTGAGGATCCGGCGCAGCGGCACCGAGTCCTCCGGGTTGGCCAGCACGCGCAGGTAGGCCAGGACGTCCCGGACCTCCTTGCGCTCGTAGAAGCGGACGCCGCCGACGACCTTGTAGGGCAGGCCGACGCGGATGAAGATCTCTTCGAAGACACGGGACTGGGCGTTGGTGCGGTAGAAGACGGCGACGTCGCCCGCCTTCGCCTCGCCCGCGTCGGTGAGACGGTCTATCTCGTCGGCGACGAACTGCGCCTCGTCGTGCTCGGTGTCGGCGACGTAGCCGGTGATCTGCGCGCCCGTGCCCGCGTTGGTCCACAGGTTCTTGGGGCGGCGGGACTCGTTGCGCTCGATGACCGCGTTGGCCGCGCTCAGGATCGTCTGCGTGGAGCGGTAGTTCTGCTCGAGCAGGATCGTCGTCGCGTCCGGGTAGTCCTCCTCGAACTGGAGGATGTTGCGGATCGTCGCGCCGCGGAAGGCGTAGATCGACTGGTCGGCGTCACCCACCACGCACAGCTCGGCGGGCGGCAGGTCGTCGGCGCTGGGCGGTACGTCGACGGGGTGCTCGGAGGTGCCCACGAGCTCCCGGACGAGGGAGTACTGGGCGTGGTTGGTGTCCTGGTACTCGTCCACGAGGACGTGGCGGAAGCGGCGGTGGTAGTGCTCGGCGACGTCCGGGAAGGCGCGCAGCAGGTTGACCGTCGTCATGATCAGGTCGTCGAAGTCGAGGGCGTTCGCCTCGCGCAGCCGCGACTGGTACATCGCGTAGGCCTGGGCGAGGGTCTTCTCGAAGCCGTCGGCGGCCTGGGCGGCGAAGTCCTCCTCGTCGATCAGCTCGTTCTTCAGGTTGCTGATCTTGGCGCTGAAGGACTTCGGCGGGAAGCGCTTGGGGTCGAGGTCCAGGTCGCGGCAGACCAGGGCCATCAGGCGCTTGGAGTCGGCGGCGTCGTAGATCGAGAAGCTCGACGTGAAGCCGAGCCTCTTGCTCTCCCGGCGCAGGATGCGCACGCAGGCGCTGTGGAACGTCATCACCCACATGGCGTTCGCGCGCGGGCCGACGAGCTGCTCGACGCGCTCCTTCATCTCGCCGGCGGCCTTGTTGGTGAAGGTGATGGCGAGGATCTGGCCCGGGTGGACGCTCCGCTCGGCGAGCAGGTGGGCGATGCGGTGCGTGAGCACGCGGGTCTTGCCGGAGCCGGCGCCGGCCACGATGAGCAGCGGGGAGCCGGAGTGCACGACGGCGGCGCGCTGGTTGTCGTTCAGCCCCTCCAGGAGCGCGGCGGCGTCCACCGGCGGGCGCGCGGCGCCGTCCCGGTAGTAGGCGTCGCGGTCCGGCGGCACGTCGAACTTCCCGCCGAACAGATCGTCCGGAACGTGCTCCGGTCCGTGTTCGTCCTCGGGCGGCGGCGGGGGCTCGTCCGCTGGGCCCCGCTGGGCCTGGAGGTCCGCCAGGAAGCTGTCGTCAAAGAGGCTGCTCATCGCTCTCCGAGTCTAGGGCGCCCCACTGACAGCCCGCCGCCGCCCTGAGAACATCGCCGAAACGACCCCCCTGTCACCCTCCAGGGCCATGCGAACACAGGCCGCTACGGCCTTCACAATTGCGCGCGAATGATGACCAACCCCCCTCGATTGATCACTCTCGGCGACGTTCATGAGCAAGGTCACGGAAATGTATCGGGCATATCACCCATCAACCTTCACAAGGACCACACGAGTTGGCTACCGTGCGAGGAGGTCACACGACCCCCACCGGCGAACGTCGCCGGGCCGCGTGGCCTCCGCCGAGTCCGGCGTGCCGCAGCGGCAGCCAGAGCCGGGGACCCACCGAGACCCCGGGGTGAATCGGCCCGACTCCCTTTCCGGAGAAGGCCGTAGGGCAACCCTTCCGAAGCACCCGCCCGAACCCGACAGCTAACCCGGTAGGCGGAGCATGGAAGGAGTCGCCTCCCTTGGCGTCGCACCGCAAGTCGCGTCCTACGGGTTCGCGCGTGGCAGGCATACGGACCCCCGCCCTCGCAACGGCGGCCCTCACCTCCGTGGCCCTGCTGTCCCAGTCGGCCAACGCCGCCCCCGAGGCCGACGACAAGCCCAGTCTCGAGGAAGTCGAGAAGAAGGTCGACGACCTCTACCGCCAGGCGGGGTCCGCGACCGAGAAGTACAACGGGGCCAAGGAGAAGACCGCCAAGCAGCGCAAGCGTGTCGACACCCTCCTCGACGACGTCGCCCAGCGCACCCAGAAGCTCAACGAGGCGCGGGAGGAGCTGGGCACCTTCGCCGCCGCCCAGTACCGCACCGGCGCCTCCGCCCCGGACACCGCCACGTTCCTGCTCGCGGACACCCCGCAGGACTACTTCGACCAGACCCAGCTGATGGACCGGATGACCGGCCGTCAGAAGGTGGCGGTCGACGACTACATCACCCAGCAGTCAGAGACGATGGAGAAGCGTCAGGAGGCCACCGAGAGCCTCGAGACGCTCACCGAGTCACAGGGCGACCTGAAGACGGCCAAGGCGACCGTCCAGAGGAAGCTCGCCGACGCGCGCGAGCTGCTGTCGAAGCTGACCGCCGAGGAGAAGGCGCGGCTCGCGGCGATCGAGAAGGAGAAGCAGCAGGAGGCCGCCCGCAAGGCCGCCGAGCTGGCCCGGCAGCAGGCCGAGCAGCAGAAGGAGCGGGAACAGGAGCGGGAGGCCGCCCAGCAGCAGGGCGGCGGTTCCTCCTCGGCGGGTTCGTCCTCGTCGTCCACGGCGCCCGACTCCTCGTACGCCACCAAGGCCGACAAGGCGCTCGCCTTCGCCCGCGCCCAGATCGGCAAGCCGTACGTCTGGGGCGCCACCGGCCCCGGCTCCTACGACTGCTCCGGCATCACCCAGGCCGCCTGGAAGGCCGCCGGGGTGACCCTGCCGCGCACGACGTACGACCAGGTCAACGCCGGCACCACGGTCCCCCTGGCCGACGCACAACCCGGTGACCTGGTCTTCTTCTACGACGATGTCACCCACGTGGGCATCTACATCGGCAACGGCATGATGATCCACGCTCCGAAGCCCGGCACGTACGTGCGCGAGGAGTCGATCTACTACGACGGCGAGTCGTCGATCCACAGCGTGGTGCGGCCGGCCTGACGGGTCTCGCAGGTTTTTGGGCCCCCGCGCGCGTGCCCTGCCCGTAACGCGCGCGGGGCCTCCTAGCATCGGCCCCATGCCCGGCCCCTCCCCCTCCGTCGCCTGGTGGGCGCAGCGTGCTCCGGCGGCCAGTGCCGCCGTGCTGGCGACCGGCACCCTGTCGGTCGGCCTGGATCTGGCGGGGTACGAGGTCCTCTCCCGCATCACCCTCGGCCTGGCCTGCGCGGCCTGGCTGCTGTTCGCCGCGGACTTCACCCGGCGGCTGCTGCGGGCCGGGAGCAGATGGCGGGCGTACACGCGCAGGCCCGGCGTCCTAGAGAGTGTGACGACGGCGGCCCTCACCACCGTGGCGGCGACGGCCGTCCTGGGGACCGCCTTCTCGACGGCCGGCTCCCAGGCTCTGGCCGTGACGCTGCTGGTGCTCGCCGTGCTGCTCTGGCCGGTGCCGCTCGTCCTCGTCCCGCAGGGCGGGGAGCGGCGCGGGCCCGGGACGGTGTTCGCGCGCTGCCTGGCCACGCAGGGGCTCGCCGTGCTCGGTGCGACGCTGGCCGCGGCCGAGTCGGAGGCGTGGCTCGCGCACGCGGCGCTGGTGCTGTTCTGGCTGGGGCTGGTGCTGTACGTCCTCGCCCTGGCCCGTTTCGATGTGCGGCAGGTGGCCGAGGGGACCGGCGATCACTGGCTCGCGGGCGGGGCGCTCGCCCTCTCGGCGCTCGCCGGGGCACGGCTGCTCAGCGCCGACAGCGCGCGTCTGTACCTGTGGAACGAGGACGACCGGGACGTCCTGCGCACCGTGACCGTCGCACTGCTCGTGCTCGCGCTGGTCTGCTATGCCGTCCTGCTCGCCGCCGAGTTCTTCTGGCCCCGGCCCCGCCATGACGTCCGCCGCTGGGCGACCGTGTTCACCTGGGCCAAGACGGGGACGGCGGCACTGGCCGTCGCCGTCGCCCTGGACGTCTCCTGGCTCGACGGCTTCGGGGAGGCGCTGTTGTGGATCGCGGTGGCCGCGTGGCTCGTGGCCGCCGTCTGGACGGCCGCCTCGGCCCGGTCCGGGGTGCGGACCGGGCGCCATGTCAGGTCCAGAGCACGGCGATGAAGACGTTCGCCGTGGTCAGCAGCCCGACCAGGCCGAACAGGCCCTTGTCCACCTTCTCGTCGTCCCGTTTCACGTAGACCAGGCCGAGGATCACGATCAGCAGGGCCAGCTTCACGCCTATCTTGATGTTGTTCACGGACTGGTCGTCGGCCTGGTTGAGGCCGATCAGGATCACACCGGTGACCAGCATCGTCAGCGCGCCGTGCAGCATCGCCGGGGTGTAGCGGGCGGTGCCCTCTCCCATCGCCTTCATCTGGGTGAGAAAGCCGCCCAGGAGCGAGGCGATGCCGATGATGTGGAGGCCGACGAAGAGGTGGATGAGAACGTCCATGAGGCCGGAGCCTAATCAGGGGGTCCGATCCGCCCGACACCGGCCCACCGGTGCATATATGCGCCCCATAGCACCCGATCGACGGCGCTCGCCCGGGAAATCGACGCATCGGTCATCACGCTGAGTCAAGAAGACGGCGCCAGGGCGGGATCACGGTCGCATACGGTCACCGCCGGTCCTCTCGGGACAGTTCCGCGCACCGGCCACGGGCCCGCCATGGCGGCGTTTAGCGTCCTGCTCCAGGTGACCGGCTCCCCACCGCCGCCCGGGCCAGGGGCGGCAGTCGGGCACCACCGCCAGAAGGTCCGGCGGCGGCCCGCTTCCCCTGTGC